>NZ_OY781884.1:1135000-1480000 GCF_963677155.1 uncultured Draconibacterium sp.
ACGGGCAACTTTTTCAATCTTGCCTTTTAATAATTTTCGTGCCCGGTTCAGGTAACTTTTTATGGTTCCCTGGGGCATTCCGGTAATCTCTTCCATTTCTTTATACGAGAACTCCTCCAGATGATACAGCGTAATCACCGTTCGGTAGTTCACCGGCAACGACTCAATCAGTTGCAAAAGATATTTTTTAACTTCTTCCTTCTCAATCCTTTTCTGGTTCAGTCCCGGATCTTCTTCAGCAAGAATAAGATTGGGCTCTTCGTTGTACGACAGTTCGCCTCTTCGTTTTTGTTTTCGGTAATGCGTTATTGCCGTGTTGTAAGCTATAGTTGCAATCCATGTCGATAGTTTCGAATCGCCCCGAAAACGATTCAATGTTTTAAACACTTTTATAAAAACCTCCTGGCAAATGTCTTCCAGTTCGTCTTCCTGCTGAATAATGCGTCCAACCACATGCGTTACAAGTCGTTGGTACTTCCCCACCAAAAACCTGAATGCATGGTTGTTTCCGTTTAAAACCTGTTGAACCAGTTGCGCATCATTCATAATTATCTCATCAGACTTAGCAAGGTAGGCAAATGTTACAATTATTTTTGAAAATATTTGAAGACCGAAGCTGAAAGAAGATGCTGGTTGGCAAATCATTAATTTCCTTTGCAGGATTTGATTTTGAATGGAATCTCACCGAATAACCCTCAGCATTTTATATATTTGCGCAGATTTTTTATAAACGATTGATTCGATCACGATCATAAATAAATTTTACACCGATGAGTTTTGTACAAGAGCTGAAATGGAGAGGCATGTTGCACGATATAATGCCGGGAACTGAAGAACAACTGGAAAAAGAATTAACTGCGGCTTATGTGGGTATCGATCCAACTGCCGACTCGTTACATATTGGGCATCTGGTGAGTGTAATGATGTTGAAACATCTTCAGATTGCAGGACACCAGCCTATTGCTTTGGTTGGTGGTGCCACCGGAATGATCGGCGACCCATCAGGAAAATCGCTGGAGCGTAACCTGTTGGACGAACCAACGCTGCGCCATAACCAGGAATGTATTAAAGCTCAACTGGCAAAATTCCTCGATTTTGAAAGTAAAGTAGACAACGTGGCACTTTTGGTGAACAACTACGACTGGATGAAGGAATTTTCATTCCTTGATTTTATCCGCGACGTGGGTAAACGTATTACCGTAAACTACATGATGGCAAAAGACTCGGTAAAAAAACGTTTGAGCGAAGAATCAAAATCGGGTATGTCTTTCACTGAATTTACTTACCAGTTGGTGCAAGGCTACGACTTTTACCACTTGTACAACAACAACAACTGCCGTTTGCAAATGGGTGGATCAGATCAGTGGGGAAACATTACCACCGGTACTGAGTTGATTCGCCGTATGAGCGGTGGAGAAGCGTTTGCATTAACCTGTCCGTTAATCACCAAAGCCGACGGTACAAAGTTCGGAAAAACAGAATCGGGCAACGTTTGGCTCGACCCGGAACGTACTTCGCCTTATGCATTCTTCCAGTTCTGGCTAAACACTTCGGATGAAGATGCCGAGCGCTATATTAAAATATTCACGCTACTGTCGAAAGAAGAGATCGACTCACTGGTTGCGACGCATAAAGAAGCACCACATGCACGTACATTGCAGAAAAAACTGGCCGAGGAAGTAACCACTATGGTTCACTCGCGCGAAGAGTACGACATGGCAGTTGAAGCCTCACAAATTTTGTTTGGCAAAGGTACTGCCGATCAGTTACGCAAACTGACTGAAAGTACTTTCCTTGCTGTTTTTGAAGGCGTTCCTCAGTTTAACATCTCAAAAGATGAGTTGTCTACTGGTATTAACGTAATCGATTTACTGGCGGAAAAAACTGAGATCTTTCCATCGAAAGGAGAATTACGTCGTACGATAAAAGGTAATGGACTAAGCATTAACAAAGAGAAAATCAACGATCCTGAGCTGATTGTAAACAACGACTTTTTAATTGGCGGCAAATACATTCTGGCACAAAAAGGGAAGAAAAACTACTTCCTTATTATTGCTGAATAATCAGGTGTTTAAATACTAAAAACAGTTCAGGTGCGTTGAAATTACACGATCAAATTGAAACCACACCTTATGGATAACTTTTTTGACAACCAACGTATCCTGCAACTCATCTGGAAACGCAAGTTTCATTTTGTACTTGTTGGTATAATTGCTGTTATTTTATCGGCCATATTTTCCGGCCCCGCGTTTATTACGCCTAAATTTAAATCAACAGCGCGCATCTACCCTACCAACATCTGGACGATGAGTGATGAATCGGAAACCGAACAGATGCTGGAAATACTGAATTCAAACGATATCAAGTTCAGAATGTTCGATACGTTTGATCTGTCCAAAGTTTATGACATTAACAAAGACGATCCGCAATACATTACTTATATGTTTGCCGAATACAATACCAATGTCAGTACCGGTAAAACCGAATACGAAACAGCTGAAATAAGTGTATTGGATGAAGACCCTCAGCGCGCTTCCGACATGTGCGATTCGATCATTTCGTTTTTCAACCAAAAAGTGCAGGAATTGCATAAAGCCAAAGACAAGGAAATGGTTGACATAACCAGCAGACAGCTGGATAAAAAATATGCCGAGCTGGAAGTATATGAGCACAAACTGGACAGTATACGTGAAAAATACGGCATTATTAGTTATGGGCAGGTAGATGAAGTTACCCGTGGCTATATGAATGCGCTGGCTACCGGACGCGGATCGGCAGGCGATACCAAAAAGATTGAGCAGCTTTACGACAACTTTTCGAAAGAAGGTTCGCGTGCGTTCAAATTGGAAAATAGATACAACAAAACTATTCAGACCATTGATTCACTGTCGATCGTTTACGACACCTATCTAACTGAATACGAAAAAGAAATTACCTACAGCCACGTGGTCGAATCCCCGTTTCCGGCTGATAAAAAAGCTTACCCTGTTCGCTGGCTGATCGTTGCGTTTACAACGCTGTCGGCACTATTTTTTGCATTATTGGTATTTTTGGTTCTCGACTACGGAAAAAAAGACTAAAGTGCCACAAAAAGCGGTCATACGAATAGCCCTTTTTTATCTTATTTCCATTGGATTTATTGCACTGAATCTTTGGTTTGTGGTAGAAAAACATATGCTGTATGCCAATGTGATTCCACTGGTATGTGTTGTGATTCTGCTGGCCGTTTTCTCGTTCGACAAGCTAGTTTTCCTGATTGCTTTTCTGGCCCCCTTATCCATTCCACTTCGAGAGTATTTGCCCGGGATCGGTTTTGACATGTACATCCCCACCGAACCGCTGCTGTTTGGTTTGCTTCTGCTTTTTATTCTGAAAGTTATACAGGAACGCCAATTTGATCGAAAAATATTACTGCACCCGGTATCGCTGGCTGTTTATCTCAACCTATTTTGGATTCTGATTACCAGTGTTACCAGCACCATGCCAATGGTTTCGTTTAAGTTTCTGCTGATGCGCATTTGGTTTGTAGCAGGACTTTACCTGCTTACCGCCAAAATTTTCAAAGACAGTAAAAACATGGAAAAATATGTTTGGCTCTATGTTATTCCGCTGATGCTGGTAATTTTCTATTCTACGTACCGCCATCTAGGTTATGGTTTATGGAACAAGCAGGCTGCCCACTTTGTGGTTTCGCCGTTTTACCGCGACCACACTTCTTACGGCGCTGCCACAGCTATTTACATCCCATTTTGGGTAATGTTTATTTTCAGCAAAAGCTATTCAAAAAATGTCCGGTTACTGGCCGCCGGAGCACTTGCCGTTGTAACGCTGGGATTTTTGTTATCCTACAGTCGCGCCGCGTGGTTGAGTATAATTATTGCATTTGGGGTATGGATCATCATAAAACTGCGCATCCGGTTTAAAACACTTTTTATCACCTTGGGTTCATTAATTGCACTGTTCCTGGTTTTCCAGACACAGATTTTAATGAAACTAGAGCAAAATTCGGAAGAGTCATCGGCCAATATGATGACACATATTTCGTCAATGTCCAACATTAGCTCCGATGCTTCGAATCTGGAGCGAATAAACCGCTGGAGTTGTGCCGTGCGCATGTTTGCCGACAAACCTGTTGTTGGTTACGGCCCGGGAACCTACATGTTTAAATATGCCAAATTCCAGTTGAGCAAAGACCGCACAATTATCAGCACTAACTCTGCCGATGGTGGAAATGCACACAGCGAATACCTTGGCCCAATGGCCGAATCCGGCGCGCTTGGTTTGGCAACTTACCTGTTAATTATAATCCTGGTGATTTATACCGCCGTAAACACTTACACCCGCTTATCAGATTACCGGCTTCGGTCAATTGTTTTGGCAGCGCTAATTGGGCTGGTAACCTATTACGTCCATGGATTTCTGAATAATTTTTTGGATACCGACAAAATATCAGTGCCGTTTTGGGGATTCACCGCCATGATTGTTGCCATTGATATTCTGTCCAGAAGGCAGGAAAAAGATACAGAACTGAAACAAGATTAATTCAGGTAAGCACTTAATTCTGCAATTTTCATTTGGCGATCCATTGAAAAAGAAGTGCTTTCGCGTTCCACCTTTTGCAAAATGAAATACGATTTCCGAAAAAAGTCCAAACGTTTATCGTTCGAGTGGGCTAGTTCGCCCTGTTCTTTTAGCACAAAAGCCACCATTTCCAACTGCTCATTTACCAGTTTTTTATCTTTCTCCAGCAAATCAATTAAAGCCTCAACCGAGAGCTTCTCCACATCTTCATCAATTTTTAGGTACTCGTAAAAAAACTGAACTTGCTTTTCAGCCTCTTCGTCTTCGCCTTTTCTGCGTAGGCGTAAAATTTTATGAATGACTTCAAACAGCATCATCAGCTGGTTCATTAAATAATCTTTCTCAAGTCCCATGGTAAAAACTATGTTTCGTGTTCTGAAAGATAAGTCAATTTGGCTACTTTTGAAAAAAATTTGAGAATGGGATATTTCGACGACCTTTTTCCTGACCGATATGAGGATGAATTAAAAGAGGGGAAAGATTTTTACATGGAAAATGACTACCGGGTAATGACAGAATCATACCTGACAAACCGTGGTTACTGTTGTGCTAACGGTTGTCGCCACTGCCCGTACTGGCCAAAAGCACAAAAAGGAAATACCAACCTCAGAAAAAAATAGTTATGGAAGGAAAAGACCTGAAGATAGTTTTTATGGGAACACCCGATTTTGCCGTGGCCAGTTTACAGGCCCTGGTTGAAGGCGGATACAATATTGTTGGTGTAATTACTGCTCCCGATAAACCGGCAGGACGCGGAAAAAAACTCCACCAATCAGCAGTGAAAGTATATGCAAGCGAAAAAGGGCTAAATGTTCTGCAACCCGAAAAACTTAAAAACCCGGAATTTCTGGATGAACTAAAGGCACTGGAAGCCGACTTGCAAGTTGTTGTAGCTTTTAGAATGTTGCCCGAAGTTGTTTGGGATATGCCACGATTGGGAACTTTTAACCTGCACGGTTCGTTGTTGCCACAATACCGTGGTGCAGCACCTTTAAACTGGGCAGTAATAAACGGCGAAACCCAAACCGGTGTTTCTACTTTTTTGCTCGATCATGAAATTGATACCGGCAAAATATTGTTCCGCAAAGAAATTGATATTTGGGAAAACGATACCGTTGGAACGATTCACGATGCGTTGATGGGCATTGGAGCCAAACTGGTTGTTGAAACCGTTGATGCACTGGCATCAGGAGATTACCAGGCCATTCCGCAGGAAGAGCTGGTTGCTGAAGGAGAAGAGATAAAACATGCTCCGAAAATTTTTAAAGAAGATTGTAAAATCGATTGGTCGGCTGATGCTGATGCGGTTCATAACCTTATTCGCGGACTATCGCCCTACCCTGCTGCGTGGAGTACCTTAAAACACAAAGAAACGGGGAAAGAAACTACCGCCAAAATATTTATGGCCATGCGTGTTGAAGATAACAAAAACACGCCTCCGGGAACACTGGAAAGCGATGGTAAAAACTTTATAAAAGTGGCCTGTACCAATGGTTGGCTACAAATTACCGACTTGCAAATTGCAGGTAAAAAACGGATGAAAGTTCAGGATTTCCTTCGGGGATTTCAACAAATAGGAGAATACACTTTTGAATAAAAGAAAATTAGTGTTAGAATCACTTTAAGTGATTCTGACACTAACTAAATAGCTATTTCTTAACGGCTTTTCCGTTCATGATAAAAAAGTAGATCAGGAATCCGAGCGAAATACAAACCATTAAAATTCCCAGGGGTAAAACGGCATCACGGCCTCTAACCATTTCACGGTCAAATAAGCCCATCACTTCAATAATGATAAAACCCAAACCGGTCATTAAAGCAACCAAGCCCCACTTTAACGAAGGATAACGGTTCGATTCATCATTTTCAACTTTTGGTTCTTCCAAAATACCAACACGTTCGTACTGTTCGGCCTTAATCAGTTTCCGTTTTAATAAGTGGGTTGAAATAAGTCTAATAATGTGATAGGTCGCAAAAAATACAACCGCTGTAACAATAACTTCAGGCATCATAATTTCTCTTTTTTAATTTATTTTCTGACCGTTTGACTACAGGCAAGAATGAAATGTTGCAACTTTTTTGAACTAATTTTCAGAGCACATTAATTGCATTCAAAGAAGCAAGTAGTATTACAGTAAAGAAAACGATGTTATAGATAAACGAAAGGGTGAAGAATTTTAACACCACCTTACCTATCGATTGTCCGTAAAATTTCTTTAAAGCAATAATAATATAAATGGGAACGGATAAGAACAAAATACCTAGTACGTTAGAGATACCTTTTTCGAATAACAAGTACAGGCCAATCATAGTAGTCATTACCAAAAAAATAAACGAATGAATATGAATGGAAAAAATCAAATGCCGCATGTAATTATGACGCCGACGAATATAAATAAGCTTTAATATAAACGCAAAAAGCGGCAGCAACAGAAAAAAGGCGTACGAAATGTATTTGAGTATTTTAGCCATGGTAGCTTCAGGAGAGCGCAACATTCGAATATTTTCCTGCATTTTGGCTCGTTTCCCCGGATCATTTTCCTCTTCCAACTCCTGTTCCATTTTGTCGGCATAATCATTTAGAGCCAGCCGGATATTTCGTGCGCCGCCCCAACTACCTAAATCTATTTCATTTGCTGATTTGGCTATATCAACACTATCTATATGAATATTTCTCTTACTCAGAATTTTATCCAATGCCTGCTTTTCTTCCGGTGCTATTTGATCGTTTACCTGATTCAAAATAGAATCGGCAGCAACTAATGATGTAGAATCAAGCCCCACTTTGGAATCTTTCAAATCGGAGTCCAGCACCGTTGACAAACCACGATTGGTAACAATTTGCAACAACAGAAACAGGATAAAACTAACAAAAATAAAAATGCGTAATGGCGGTGTATAGCGAACTCTCCGACCGGCAAAATACTCTTTGGTAAGAAAGCCGGGACGCGCAATTAACGCAAAAAGTGCCTTGAAAAAGCGTGTATCGAAAGCAAAAAAATCGCCAAGAAAATTATAGAAAATAAACCCAAAAGGTTTGTCGTATTCTTTAACGGCCTGCCCACAATTCGGACAATAATGCCCCGAAAAATTTGTTCCACAGTTTAAGCAATCAACATCGATTTGCCAGTTAGAATTGTCTTTGCCCTTAAAACGCTCTGTTAGTTTAAACCACATTTTCATATTTACGATTCTCTTTCATATCAATTTCCCATCCTTCAATAAAAGGGAAAATCGATGGTGCAAACGATCGAATCGGTTCATACATACGTGAATTTTCTTTGGCTTCGCGCGACAGAATATGCACGTCCTCATCAATCTTGTCGAAGATAACCAATATTATACTTAATATCAAGGCTGATTTTAAAACTCCGAAAACCAGTCCGGCCAGTTTATTGGCAAATCCCAGCAAAACGGTTTCGGCCATTTTACTTACCGCGCTGCCAACAATATGCACCAAAATTACAATAACTACAAAGGTGATGACAAACGATATAATATTCATGTGTTCTGAATGCATATTAAAATTCTCGATCAGAAACTCGGTGGTAACGTATGAAAATTTAATAGCTCCCCAAATCCCCAGAATGAGTGCCGCAATTGATGCTACCTCAGAAATAAGGCCTTTACTAAAACCGTTTATTGCTGACAGTATCAACAAAATGCCTAAAACAATATCGATGTAATTCATAATGTAATATCTATGGATGTTAGGTTTCCCGAAACAATTTGAAGCGGTAAATATAAAAATTCGCGATCAGTTAAAAAACCGGCAAATCGGCCAGCGAACAAATTTTATGGTTAAACGAACTTTTTCCATAATTTATTTTTCCGGTTCGTATAATTATTGCCCTTTTCAAGATGATTTTTGATTGCATATTTGATACAATTATTCATAAATTTGGACTTCATAAAAATAAACGTAACAAATGCCTCTTATCAATTCAGTTATCAAGTGGGTAAATATAAAACGTAACTACCAAATACAGTATTACCGCGAATATCCACATGAAATCCAAAACGAAACCTTATTTGAGCTTTTGCAAAGTGCAAAAAACACACAATGGGGTAAAGCACACAACTTTGATGATGTAACCTCGTACCGCGAATTCCAAAAAGCGATGCCTTTACAAACCTATGATGATGTAAAACCTTACATCGATCGTTTGCGCAAGGGCGAAAAAAACCTGCTTTGGCCGGGCGAGGTTAAATGGTTTGCCAAATCCAGCGGAACCACCAGCGACAAAAGCAAATTTATTCCGGTTACCAACGAAGCGTTGGAGGAATGCCATTTGCGTGGTCCCAAAGATATTTTTGCCCAGTACATTACCTCAAATCCTGAATCGAAGGTGTTAAAAGGAAAAATTCTGACTTTGGGAGGCAGCCACCGTGTTAGCACTTTTAACAATAATTCGTTTCATGGCGATCTTTCGGCGATTATGATCGAGAATGAACCTTTTTGGTCGGACCTGTTCAGAACACCCGCAGCGGAAATTGCTCTTATCGAAGAATTTGAAGAAAAAGTTGAGAAGATAATCGATACCACCCTCGACCAAAATGTTACTGCCTTTGCAGGTGTTCCATCGTGGTACCTGGTATTGTTTAAACGCGTACTGGAAAAAACAGGCAAATCGAACCTGCTGGAAGTGTGGCCCAATCTGGAGGTGTTTGCTCATGGAGGTGTAAATTTTGAGCCCTACCGCGAGCAGTACCGTAAAATTATTCCATCTCCACAAATGCACTATGTGGAAACCTATAATGCATCTGAAGGCTTTTTTGGCATACAAGACAACGAGCACCAGGACGACATGCTTTTAATGCTCGACTATGGCATTTATTACGAATTTATTCCGATGTCGGAATTTGGCAGCGAAAATCCAACGGTTATCAACCTTGAAGATGTGGAGTTGGAACAAAACTACGCCATGATAATTTCTACCAACGCCGGGTTGTGGCGTTATGTAATTGGCGATACCATAAAATTCACCTGTAAATACCCGTTCAAAATAAAAGTTACGGGACGTACCAAACATTTCATAAATGCCTTTGGCGAAGAGGTGATTATCGACAATGCCGAGCAAGCGCTGAAAGTTGCCTGCCACCACACCGGGGCAATTGTAAACGAATACACCGCCGGCCCGGTTTTTATGAGCGATAACAGCAAAGGTGCCCACCAATGGATTATTGAATTTGCCAAGGAACCAAAAGACATTGAACACTTTAAAACCATACTCGACAATTCGTTAAAAACACTGAACTCGGATTACGAAGCCAAGCGCCATAAAAACATGACCCTTGAAATGCTGCATCTTACAGTGGCTCCGAAAGGCACATTTTACAACTGGATGAAACAACGTGGTAAGGTTGGCGGACAGAATAAAATTCCGAGGCTGGCCAACAACCGAAAATATCTTGACGAACTTATGAACATTCTGGGGGCCGACAGGTAATTTTTTTATAATTTAGAATTTCAAAAAAATAATTGAATATGCACATTGCAATAGCGGGTAACATTGGTGCCGGAAAGACTACACTAAGCGGACTTTTGGCCAAGCACTACAAATGGACCCCACATTACGAAGACGTAGACGAAAATCCGTATCTGAATGACTTTTACAACGACATGCAACGCTGGTCGTTTAACCTACAGATATACTTCCTGAATTCGCGTTTTAAACAGATTATCGATATCCGCAAGTCGGGGAAAACGATTATACAAGACCGTACAATTTACGAGGATGCCGAAATTTTTGCTCCTAACCTGCACGCGATGGGTTTGATGAGCACCCGCGATTTTGGTAATTATAAATCGTTGTTTGATCTGATGGCCAGCCTGATTCAACCACCCGATTTGCTGATTTATTTACGCGCATCGATTCCTACGCTGGTAAACCAAATTCAGAAACGGGGCCGTGAATATGAAAATTCAATTCGTTTAGACTATCTGAAACAGCTAAATGAGCGTTATGAAAACTGGATAGGTGGCTATAAAATGGGAAAATTACTGGTGATTAATGTTGATGACCTTGATTTTACAGCCAATCCTGAAGACCTGAGTTTTGTTATCGATAAGATCGATGCCGAAATTCACGGTTTATTTTAGATAAATTAGATATAAAAACAGTCATTTCGAAGGAAGAATTTCTGAGAAATCCGTTACAGGTTTCTCGCTTCACTCGAAATGACTGTTTTTTTATTTTAGCCCCTGAAACAAGTTCAGGGCGACGTTCTTTTGATTTGGTTAACTTGTTTCTCCTACGTCATGCGGAACTTGATTCAACATCTCTGATCCACACTAAAAGCCACCAAATAACTTTTTATTTGAATTTCAAAGGTCACTCTTTATAAAGCCCATTCTTAACCTACAATCTTTTCAATCTCGGCTTTCACTTCCGGCCATTGTTCATCGGCAAGATTTGGCCCCATTACTTCCACTACTTTCCCCGAAACAAGTGCAGCAATTTTGCCACATTTTTCCAAATCGTAACCATTTGTAAGTCCATAAAAGAAACCAGCGGCATACGCATCGCCTGCTCCGGTGGTATCCAGGGCTTTGGCAGGAATTACTCCAACACGTGCCACTGCATCACCTTGTTTTATCATCGAGCCGTCTTTTCCCACTTTTACAACGGCAATTTTATCACCTTGTGCAATTTCGTGGAGCGCCGCTTCCGGCTCCAACCCTGTATAGGATTTGGCTTCTTCTTCGTTAGCAAAAACAATATCTACATAATCACGGATTAGCTCTTTCAGAAAATCAAGATTAGCCTCCACCACGTTAAAACTCGACAAATCAACGGCAATCTTTACACCGGCTTTTTGGGCAGCCACGGCACAGGCTTTTATCAGCTCGTGATTAAAAACGAGGTAGCCCTCGATGTAAACGTATTCGTAACCGGCAAACAACTCTTCTGTTACTTCTTCGGGAAGCATATCAGCTGCAGCCCCCAGGTAAGTAGCCATGGTACGTTCCGAATCTGGACTAACCAGCCCCATCACTCTTCCGGTAGCATTTTCGCTGTGGAACAGGTGTGTTCTTACGCCACGTTTTTCAAAATCGTTACGAAAAAGATCTCCCAATTCATCGCGACCGATTTTCCCCATATACCCGGCATTGCCGCCAAGGTTAGCTAAAGCACGAATAGAATTAGCAACAGATCCTCCGGTAGCCAGCTCACTCTTATCCGAATAAGTAGCATCATAAATTGTTTTCGACTGATCGGCATCAACCAGCGTCATACTACCACGTGGTAATCCAAACTGTTCAAGCAAAGTATCACTCTCCAAAACCGAGATTACATCAACCAAAGCATTACCCATACCCAGTACCGCCGGAATATTTTGTTTTGTCATTTTTATCCAATTTTTTGTGCCGCAAATATCAGCATTTTTATTGAAGCGAGAAAAACAATGATTCAGATAAATAACTCCCTCCCTTTTGCGTCAACATTTCCAGCTTCAATAAAATAATCAGGAAACCCTTACCTTTTTGTTTATTATACAATATGAGGCAAAATATTCATGTTTTAAAAGAAAAGAGTGGTATATTGCACCGCAACAAAACCGAAAGAATCATTAACCCGAAATATATTATGAATTACAAAATCACATTTGTTATGCTTCTTGCCTTATTGCTTGGTGCATGCACACAAGAATCTCCACAAACCAAAGCTTTTACCTCGTCTTTACTTCAGTACGATGAACAAATTGACGATATCATTTCGCAAATGACACTGGATGAAAAAGTAAACATGTTGCACGGAAAATACATGTTTGTATCGGCCGGAGTTGAGCGCCTCGGTATTGCCGATATGGTTTATGCCGACGGGCCATTTGGTATTCGCGAAGAAATGGAACCCAAAAGCTGGGCTCCGCTTGGCTGGGAAAACGACAAAGCCACTTTCTTCCCTACCGGATCGGCATTGGCAGCTACCTGGAGTCCGGAACTGGCTTATGCCTACGGTACCGGAATGGCAAAAGAAGCTCGTTTACGTGGAAAAGATGTAATCCTTGGGCCGGCCATCAATATTCAGCGAATTCCTACCGGAGGACGTACTTACGAGTACATGAGTGAGGATCCGTTCCTAAGCTCACAACTGGCAGTGCAATACACCAAAGGTGCGCAAGACAATGGTGCTGCGGCCTGTTTAAAACACTATGCGCTGAACAACCAGGAGAACAACCGCGGAACAGTAAACGTAATCATTGGCGAGCGTGCCATGCGTGAGATTTACCTGCCACCATTTAAAGCGGCCGTTCAGGAAGCAGACGCTTATAGTGTTATGTCGGCCTACAATAAAGTAAACGGCTGGTGGTGTGCCGAAAACGACGTGCTACTAAACCAGATCCTTCGAGATGAATGGGGATTTGGAGGATTTGTGGTGTCGGACTGGAATGGAACACACTCTACCGTTGAATCGGTAAAACACGGACTAAATGTTGAAATGCCCGACAGCCGTTATTTGGGCGAAGCCTTGCTCGACTCGGTAAAAACCGGTGCCATTTCGGAAGAAGTGATTGACCAGCGGGTACGCGAGATTTTGCGTGTGCGTTTGGCTATTGATCCCGTTCCTGCCGAGGAAGCCAACCAGATAGTTGCCTCGCAGCCCGAAAGCCAGAAAATTGCTTATGATGTGGCTTGCAAATCGGTAGTACTGCTGAAAAACGAAGGAATCCTTCCGCTCGACCTTAGCAAAAAACCACTGATTGCCGTAATCGGCGAGAACGCTGTTCGTGAAATGGGAAGCGGAGGTATTGGCGCCGGTGTAAAAACGCTGTACGAAGTTACGCCACTTGAAGGCCTGAAAAACAAAATTGGCGACAAAGCCGATATTCAATATGCACAAGGTTATGTTCCGGTAGAACTGGATTACGCTCGTATTTTCGGAGCCAAATCACAAGAAGATATCGACCGTGAGGATAAAGAAAAAGCAATCCTGAACAAAAAACTGAATAAAGAAGCAGTTACGCTGGCCGCGAAAGCCGATATTGTACTGTTTATTGGTGGCGACAACCGTGCCGTAGAAACCGAGGCCAACGACCGCGAAAACATCTTCCTTCCATCTGGCCAGGATGATCTGATAAAACAGTTAAGTGTTGTAAACGAAAATATTGTTACGGTACTGGTAAGCGGCGCCCCCAACGATTTAAACACCGTAAATCCGCTTTCAAAAGCCTTGTTGCAGTCGTGGTTTAATGGTACCGAAGGCGGAAATGCCCTGGCCGACATTCTGGTTGGCAACATTTCGCCAAGCGGACGTTTGCCATTTACATTGCCAATAAAACTGGAAGATTCGCCGGCTTATGCATTGGATAACTATCCACAGGGTGCCAAAAAAGGCGATATTTTTGTTGACCTTGTTGAAGAGAAAGAATCGGAAGCACACGCTGCCGACGGCAAGCAAGAGGACGATCCGAACACGGCTTACTACTCGGAAGAATCGCTGGTGGGTTACCGCTGGTTCGATACCAAAAACAAACCGGTAATGTATCCGTTTGGTTACGGTTTATCGTATACCGAATTTGTTTATGACGATTTGAATACCACACAGGAAAGTTATGGTACCGACGAAACCATTTCACTATCGTTTAATCTTAGCAACACAGGCGATATGGCTGCTGAAGAAGTAGTTCAGGTGTATGTACACCGCATTAATCCATCGGTTGAATGGCCGTTTAAAGAGTTAAAAGCATTTACACGTGTAGCACTTGAGCCGGGTAAAAGCCAGACGGTAACGTTGGATATTCCGGTAGAAAAACTGCAATATTGGAACGAAGAAAACCACGCTTGGGCCAACGACCTTTGCGATATTGAATTGTTGGTTGGCACCTCGTCTGGTGATATCCGTTTAAAGAAACAGATTTCGCTTAAATAACTTTACAACAAAGAATAACCACTCCCGACAACTAACAGTTCTTCCGAAGTAAAATTCTTATCAATAAAAACATTTAGCCCGGTTTTGTGCCGGGCTTTTTCGTTATCAGTTAATGCATATCTCCCTAATAAATCATGCTACTATTTTCTGGATTTCGACCTCATTCAAACTACCGCTTATTCATCAGAATCTACTCTGCGATTAGCACATTCATCTATTAAACAAAATTAGAGAATGCCCAATTGGCATATTTAACAACTTCATAATCAACTCAGAAAGCACAACAAATGACGAACTGAAGCCACTAAGTTTCCAAAATAATAGCTACATTTAACACACTAAAAGCTACCACCTTTTGAATACGCGTCCGAAAATAAAACTTGAAAAAGGAGAACACCGTCAACAGCAGGTTGTTTGGGTGCGTTTAGCGTATAACACAGAAATAACCGAACGACTTAGAACTATTTTTCCTATGTTTTGGAGCCGCACCAAAGGCTGCTGGTATATTCACGAAACAGATTTCGATCTTGGTAATTTTTTCACAACGCTTAAAGACCTGGCTTATATTGATTATTCAGCTTTAAAACCAAAGGCAAAGCCATATATGCCCCATGCGATAACGCGCGATTACTCGTATCGGAATTTCATTCAATTACCAACAAAATACATCGACAAACTAATACAAAAACGCTATAGCGAAAGCACCATACGCACCTACTCGGCCTATTTCAAAGATTTCTTACACCATTTTAAGGGGCATAAAATCGACGAAATAAGCAAAGACGAAATAAATATCTACATAAAACAATTGGTTGAAGAAGACCATATATCGGGCAGCCAGCAAAACCAACGGATTAACGCCATAAAGTTCTATTATGAAAAGATTTTGGAACGCGAAAAATTCTTATACCAAATTGACCGCCCCAAAAAGAGTAAACAATTACCCCGGGTACTGAGTAAAAATGAAGTAAAAGAAATTATTAAGCATTGTGGCAATATAAAACACAGGTGCATTTTATCGCTTATTTATTCGGCTGGCTTACGCCGAAGTGAATTGATTAATTTAAAGATCTCGGAGATAGAATCGGAACGGGGACTAATTAAAATTAAGGATGCAAAAGGGAAAAAAGACCGTTATTCGCTTTTGTCTCCGGCTATATTGAACCAGTTACGCGAATACTACAAAAAATACAGGCCGCGGTATTGGTTATTCGAGGGCAACTCTCCCCGATCGCAGTACAGCGCTACCAGTATTGCTAATATTTTGAACGAAGCAGCATATAAAGCACGTGTAAAGAGGCGGGTAACTCCGCATATGTTACGTCATTCGTTTGCCACCCATTTGCTTGAACAAGGAACCGATCTCCGGTATATACAGGAATTGCTTGGTCATGGCTCAAGTAAAACCACTGAAATTTACACACATGTTACGAATAAAAATATTGGAAAAATAAAAAACCCGCTTGATGACCTGTTTAACGATTCAACATAATATGTGTATATTACACACCTATATGGGTGTATAACAACACTTTTCCAAGTGCTATAAGCGATATAACAACAATGATGATATATAGTAGTTACAGCGCATTTTGACGAAGAAAGAAAATGACTAATATAAATCGACCAAAACAGTAAAAATCCTGTCTCATCAACAGAAACCAAACAAAGAAAACAAAGCCAAAAACAAACACAGTACCTCAAAACAAATCAGAATCCAGAAACAAAAAAAACAAGACAGAAAACAGCCAAATTTTAATTCTCGAATACACGCCAATTGTAATTGAGAAGGCGGAGCTTTGAAAAAGTGTTCTTTAAAATAATGAGGGAAATTGTGTAATCCGGACAATAAAAATGGACTGGCAAACTGTAGTTTTTTAGAGTTCCACCCTACTTAGCAAATTTTCTGGTTTGCGGACTGGCAAAAAAATAAAACAATCATTGTTCTCACGCTATCTTGCAAACAATATAAAATCTGTGCATAAATCAAATTGTGTTTGGGGGTAAAATCCGTTGGATTTTGTTGCTGCTTTTTGGCTATTAGTTTTATCAACTTCCTGCAAAACTGACTGGTAAGATTAAAAAATAATATACTGTAAACTAAATTTTTAGAGAAAACTATTTCCGACCAGACAAAAATATTATTAAATTGAACGCTAATTAAAAACCAAAAATTGTTGACTGTTTTTTAGCCGGCATGTCAATGACAGTTTTACAAAAAACTTCCAAATGACAATTCTCTGCTCCCGGACAAAATCAGCAAATAATAAGGCAAAAATGAATTGGAATAAAAAAACGCGCTGTAACAAATTGTATATGGCAGGCGGGGGTCTTAGCGGTCTGACAAGTCAGACCTCGTGCTCACTTTCCTGCGGGTCTGACACGATTTCTTCCAGAAATCCCGCCCGACCACATACAAGTGACCGTTATGGGCAAGGTTAAAAGAGAACAAATAACCAATTTAGTATTACGAAACCATTGTGAGACACGAATTTAAAAAGTAGATAATAATTAAGTTTAATACAACTAATATATCGACTAATCTTTATGCAACTTCTAATTCACAGAGAAATGAAAGGATTAACAAAAGTTTACTGGAAATTATTTATATCGTATGGTTCAATATTTGGATTTCTTATGTCTTTATGGGATTACTTTGACGAAGGAGAAATCAGTTTCTACAAAACCACTTTCATGGTGGTATTTTTCGGAGGTTTTATGTCTTGGACATCGGTAAAAAGCATGAAAAAATCAAAGAAAAAATTTGGAGAAGGAGAATTGACTGAAGAAGATTTCAAGGCTTTTCAAATCGAAATAATACCAAAGAATAAATCAATTAAAGAGATTTATGACTTATTGAAATCAAATGACTTAACAAAAAATTGGAAATTAAAACTTGAAGAATTAAAAATAACTGGAAAAACAAAAGTTTCATGGACATCTTGGGGAGAAAGAATAACAATTAGCGAACTGGATGAAGAAATAAAAATTGAGAGCACCCCTATGTTGAGAACTGTTATGTTTGATAATGGAGCAAATAAAGGAAATGTGACTCTTTTAAAAGTTCTTATTGAAAACGAAAACCCAGCCCATAACAAATTGTAAATTGCATTGCGGGGTTCGTCGTACGTCGTTCGCTGGATTCTCGCAACATCGTTCCGTCCTTGCGGACAGGAACGAGCTTCGAAATTCGCAACGACAACTTACAAGTGACCGTTGTAAACCATTAGGTATGATAAAGGGACATCCTTTACAAAGTTAAAGGGACATAGTTTACACTTTTTGAAGTCGTAAATTGATCTGAAAAAAGATCATTATGCCTTGGAAAGAAACAACAACTATGGAACAAAAAATTGAATTTATCTGTGAATGGAACTCTCAAAAATATTCCATTTCAGAATTATGCCGGGCTTTTGAAATTTCAAGACCGACAGCGTACAGACTGATAAACAAGTACGAAAAATTTGGGTTAGAAGGTCTATTGGACGATTCTAAAGCGCCAATACACCATCCCAACCAAACAGACCCTAAAGTGGTGGATAAAGTTTTAAAATTGAAAGAAAGGCACAAGACCTGGGGAGCAAAAAAACTAAGGGTTTTGTTGTTTAACGACTTTACTGAAAATCAAATTCCTTCGGTGGTCACAGTACACAATATTCTGAAAAAAAACGGTCTGGTGCAACCTCAAAAAAGGTTAAGGAGGATAAAGCCTACCTACCCTATTTTTGATCCACAACAGTGTAATGAGGTATGGAGTGCCGACTATAAAGGAAAGTTTAAAATGGGCAATAAAATATATTGTCACCCATTGACCATTGCAGACTCAAGAAGTCGTTTCCTGTTCACGGCCAAAGCTCATTTACATGAAGACTTGAAATCCGTAAAGAAAGAGTTTACAAGGGTTTTCAGGATGTTTGGACTTCCCAAACAAGTCCATACTGACAATGGATCTCCATTTGCTGCTGCAACCTCAATACAGCGTTTCTCGAGGTTGTCATATTGGTTTATTGAACTGGGGATTTTTCCCGTATTCTCGGATCCATCGCATCCCGAACAGAACGGAAGACATGAACGAATGCACCGCGATCTAAAGGCATCTTGCGCTATGCCATCAGCATTTGATTTAAAGACACAACAACGCACATTAAATGCTTTTGTGAAGGAGTATAATAACGTCAGACCACATGAAGCATTAGACATGATGACACCGGCTGATGTGCATATACGATCAAACAAACCATTCCCCGAGAGAATTAAAGAGTGGACCTATTCTCCGGGCATGAAAGTGATGTATGTAACCAAAAGTGGAGCAATAAGATGGAAGTCGTATTACTGGGTGTATTTATCCCATGCTCTAACTGGAAAATACGTCGCTGCTATAGAAATCGGAAATGATGTTTGGAAGGTATTTTTCAGAAATGTACTTTTAGGATACTTTAATCAAAATGATTTAACTTATAAAGAATCAACTACAAGGTTAAGTCCGAAAATAGTGTAAAGGATGTGACTTTAACTTTGTAAACTATGTGCCTTAACGAACATTTTAAAACACAATCCACGACAGTAAATGATTGAAAAACTAAAACAAAAATATAACAAAGCCATTCGGACTTCTCTTTTAGCTCAAGACAAGCTGACGAAAAAATGGTATCATTTATTTTCTGTAATTGAATTGCAAACTGACGATGAATATTCTTACAATATTCCAAACAACAAATGGGAAAAAGGTTGTGTTAGAACTAAACAATCCAAATTAGACGAATATTCATTTTATCTTTCCATTGACGAAATAGCTTCTGTTGACAATGCTTTAAAAGCGTTTGACAAACCATTTGAAAACTTTGTCATTGACGGACAAGAAATATCTTTCGTTAATTCATCTTTTGTAAAAGAACCATCAGGAAATTATCCTTTAGTTTTCGCTTCTAACTTCTACACAGACAAAGGTGTTGCTTCAATCCTTCCAAAAAGAAAATCAGGTTTATTGGTTTGGTGTCAAATTGACAATGAACGAAAAACCGACAATAAATTTATTTCTGCAAGTGTAACAAAGGAAATGTCAGCAATGCAAGAATTAACTATAGAGTGGTTAGGTTTTGACATTTTACAAAAAAGAGAACATATTGGGAACATTTATCTGTCTGCACCAAATCCATATTTTAGAGAAGTAGAAATGTCTCTTTCTACTGACCCAAGGGGTGTGTTTTACAAAATACTAACGCGTAAAAATAATTTTGAACCACTAAAATTCAGAATTATAGATAAACATGGAGATGCAATAGCATTAGACAAAACATTTGAAATAACGAAGCAAGCAGACCTTATAGAACTTCCTCATGAACCACATCTATTTGAATTAAAAATCTACAATCAAGATGACGACTTGATTGCTATTCACGAGCCTGCAACTTTTCTACGAAGTATTCAATTTGGAATGTCTATAAAACAAGCAGATTTTCACGTCACAGTAGAATCCGATAATGGCAATAAAGAATTTGTCGTAGAGAAGTTTTCTAAAGAAAGACCTTCTGTTGTAGGTAAAACAAAGGACTTTAATCCTGAGTATTACTTCAAAAATGCAGACAAAGAAAGACAACACATAGAACTTGTCGAACGCAAAGAATTTATTTTTTATTCGGGAGCAAAAGATGAAGCTGAAAAAACAAAACTGAAAGAAAATGCAAAATCTATAATTAGAGAAATCATAAACAATGCTAAAGATACTTGCTATTTATGTGACCCATATTTTAGCAGTATGGACATTGTTGAATTTGCATTTCAAATTAAAAATTCTGGTGTTAAAATAAATATTCTTAATAGTAAAGAAGCTGTTTCAAAAGAAGAAGCCCAAAAAATAGAAACCGTAATAAATGAATACAACAGCAAACCATTTGGTAAAATTGAAGTTCGCATTCTTAGAGGCAATAGCATTCTTCATGACAGATTTATTGTTACCGATAAAAATGTTTGGTTCATAGGAAGTTCATTCAATGAATTTGGAAATAGAGCAACGTGCATTGCTAAAGTTCCTGACTCTTCGGGCAAACTCATCATCAAAGAGATTGAAAAATGGTATAGTTCAGATGAGTTTTCTGAAAATATTATAGACTTTGCTAAAGAGACAGAGAATGGCTAATATTTTTTTGACAAATTCTGAAAATACGGCACTTAGAATGCACGAATGTGGACAAGACGAATATTGGTTTTACCACAAAGGTTCTTATCCTAATGATAATCCTCTTTTGTATCAGGAATTAGTTAATTCCGCAAACAATGAAATAATTATTTGGGATCCTTATTTTAATGTATATCCCCGAAATGCAGACCAAAATATCTTTACGAATATCAGAAACGACATTACTATAAAAATATTAGTTTACACATCGTTACAAAACAAGAGAAACTATCTTAATGATGTTAAGGATGCTCTAAAAGCCGTTATTCCTTCAAACAAGGATTGTAGGTTTGGAATGCGATTGATAAACAACGATGATAAACATAATCAAGGAAGTCGTTTTTTTCATGATAGATTTCTAATAATTGATGAAACAAATGTTTTTCTTGTAGGAAGTTCTGTTGGATACCATATTCAACCAGAGCTATCAACAGGAATCTTTAAAGTGTCAAATAATGAGACAAAAGACTTCATTAAATCAATTTTCAAACACTATTGGGATAATTCAACACAACATCAAATTCCATTAGCTTATTTACATTAGCAATGAATAAAGACATTTTTTATAAATATGATTTTTACGTTCTTGAGCGAATATATCCTGAACGCAAATTCGTTGAAATTTTAGAAGGAATTTCATCGCTGAATGAGTCTATAAAGCCATTTATAAGCAATGTTTCTGACTTGCTACACACATCAATCAAAGATGATAAAAAAGTAGAGGTTACAGAAATTGCTTCCCTCAACATAGATAAAGAATTAGAGAATATTTTAGCAGATAATCCGCTTTATACTTCGTATAAAGCTCATTCAGAAAAAAGTCTATCAGAATTTGTTTTCAACAAATTTCTGAGCAGAATATTCAAAAAAGACGGACACAATAATGAAACATACGTTATTCAAGATTACATTCATTCTTGGTTAGAGAAAAATTTAGCTTTGAACATTGTTCAAGATTCACGCTTTAGTTCTTTAGAAGTATTAAAATCGTTATTGGATAAAACCGAAATGCTTCACGGTTTCTATGTTGACTTAATTGAAAATCTTCCAACAGAATGGGTTTTAAACAAAAAAGAAGAATGGGTAAACGTAAATGTTAGCCCTAACAAATTGCTTGATGCTGTTAGAACGTATGACAAAGAATTTCTTAATGGATATGAGAGTTCCATTTCAAAACTACCAAAAGAAAATCTTTGGAATTTTGTTCAAGAAGTGACACGTCATTCGGATTATATGATGTTAAACAACGAGTTTAGTTTTATATCCTCCGTTCTTATTAGAAAAGATATTTCTCTTTGGATTGAGTTTTGGGACAATCTAAAACTTCCAATAATTCAAGATTGTGTATTTATCTCTTCGTTAAACTTTAGCCCACAAGAGTATTTACAATTAGTTTCTAAACTCACAGATGAAAAAACAGTAGTAAAATCTGACTTGAAAGTTCTCTTGTTCATTTTAGCAAACAATTATTTTGAAACATCTTTTAAACTAACGGAACGCTTTTCTATTTACGATGATTCTGAAAGAAAAAATGAAAGAAACGAACAGTTTTTTGAAAAAGGAATTGAGAAACAAAAAGAATGGATTGAAGTAAAGAAAAAGAACTACGAGAACATAATTCAATCTTTGAAGAAAACACTATCAAATTCGGAAATTGAAGATTGGATTTTTAGTTACAGACCAAGAACAAATAGTCGACAATACAAGCCAAACGACATTTACAATTCAGAAATAAAATTATTGACGGAAACTTACAAGGAAAAATCTGTTGAACTTTTGAGTTTAGATTTGCAGTCATTCAATTTGCAAAAGTTCAATTTCTATGTAGAAATTATCAAGGACAAAGAAGACAAAAAAATCGCTTCAACTTTACTTGAGGCAATGACAAATTTTATTTCCTCCGACAAATTCTTTTGGGACAGAACTTATGCAGAGCCATATTGGTCTACATTAAAAAGTATAGGATTTGTAATAAGCCGACAGGACAACCCTATTCAAACAGCGAAAGAGTTAATCAATAAATTTAAAACTATTCATCAAGGTTGGAATCCTTCCAAAATTGACTTTTCGCCATTGGTAAAGGAATCTTTTATTTGTTCAGGTGTTGCGTTGCTGTTTGAAAATGAATCAGCGTTCAAAGATAAAAACGAGAAAGAATGTTTTTTTAAAGAATTACTGAATCATATTTTAACGCAAGACAGATTTTCTCATATTGACAACTCTGAATACTATCAAATGCCTTTGCATTTATTGTTTTTAGTTGCCAATCAAATTTTTTCAGACGTTAAAGAGTTCTATGAACAAGAACTCATAGACAACTACGACAACTTGTATTCGCTTTTAGCTATTTTATCAAACGATAAAATTATGCTTTTGGACAACTCAAAGGAACAACTCAAAAAACGACTTGACATAGAGTTTTTGTTGCTAAAAAGACAGTTTGGTAATCGTAGCCAAAAGGACAAAGTGCAAGAATTGGAAAAAATGATAGAAACCTTAAAACTTGAATAAAAAACAGCCGCTAACAATAAATATACATAATGCGGGGCTATTGGGTAAATTTGAACATTGAAGCATTTAATAAACAGCGTAGCGGTTTGATAGTGAAGTGCCTTGCAATCCCGCACTACGCATATTCGAGCCGTTATAGCCCATTATAAATGAAGCAACTAACAACTATAATAATCCTGATTTTGACTTCGATTGGTTTGCAAGCCCAAACGATTGATACATTTCTTTTGCAATATCCGATTTCTAAATATGATACGGTTGTTCACAAACGAATAATTGAAAAATTGGATAAAAACAATTTGATTCATGTCCAAGATTATTATCCAAACGGACAGGTTCAAATGGATGCAACTTACTCAAATTTCAATAAAAAGGTAAAAGAGGAACTTCAATGTAATTACCGAACAAATACAAAACAAGGAAATTACAAAGAGTGGTCAAAGAATGGACAGCTTATTTACGATGCCAAATATAAAAATGGACTAAGAGACGGATTAGCCGTTTCCTGGTACAACACTGGGATTATAGAATCTGAAAAAAACTGGAGTAATGGGCAATTAAATGGTATTTGTAAATATTGGAATGAGAAAGGCAATTTAGAGTATGAAATAACATTCAAAAATGGCATTAATCAATCCCCGGAAACCGTTTTTTACAAATACATTACTTATTTACCAGCCGATTATGCCAATGATTTATCTAAAGAATATCCTTTATTAATTTTTCTTCATGGAGGCTCTGCTCGTGGAAAAGATACACTTGATTTATATAGTTCGGGACCATTTGACCAAATTTATAGAGGACGCAATTTCCCTTTTATAGTTGTTGCTCCACAATGTCCAAAACATTTACGCTGGTCGACTGAAAACTGGTTTGAAAATTTCTATTCTGACTTGATAAAAAAATATAGGATTGATACAAACAGAGTTTATTTAACAGGAGCTAGTCTTGGTGGTTCTGGAACCTGGTATCTCGCAACAAAATATCCTGACAAATTTACTGCAATTGCCCCAATGAGTGGTTTCACCAGACACATGGATTATATTTCTGAAAATATTGAAAATTTAAAAAACATTCCTATTTGGGCTTTTCATGGAGAATCAGACAATGTTGTTCCCGTTAAAGAAACAGATTATTTGATAACCAAACTATCCGAAATAAATAACCAAATCAAATATACAAGAGAAAAAGATGTTGGTCATTCGATTCATTGGTTAGTATATCCTGAGACTGAAATATATGATTGGTTTTTAAAACATGAAAAATGAAATAAAAATAACGGGCTATAACAAATTGTATATGGCAGGCGGGGGACTTAGCGGTCTGACAAGTCAGACCTTGCGCCCACTTTCCTGCGGGTCTGACAGGATTTCTCTTCGAAATCCCGCCCGACCACATACAAGTGACCGTTAACGCCAAGGTTAAAAATGCAGACAAACTAAAACATATGAAAGAACTTCAAAATCCTGACAGTAAAGAAGTCATTCTGTTATTAAAAGAAACAGGATTAGCTGCGACGAGTATTGAACAGGGACTAAATGCTTTGAGAAAAGCAAATTTCAGTAACAAGAAACTATATTACCAAGCTTTTTTTCTATTAAGTATTGGCATTGAGAGAATTTTAAAATTAATTGTCATTGTAAATAATCTGGTTACAAAAGACAGATTTCCTGAAAATAATGAGCTTAAAAATTATGGTCATGATATAATTGACTTATTCAAAAAAGTGACTAAGGAAATTAGACCAAATGAGGACTTTTTAAATCAAGATGAAATTTATCTTCCAATTTTAAATTTCCTTTCATACTTTGCAAAAGGAAGTAGATATTATAACTTGGATACATTAAGTGGAAAAAATGGGAGAAAAGACCCACTGCACGAATGGAATAAAATCCAAATTTATATAAAAGGCAAACATTGCAAAGTAAAGCTCTCTGCTTTCGAAATTCATATTATTGAAAGTTTAGAGAAAAACGCTATTATACATTTTCATAGTGAGAGTGACACTCCAATTATAACAGGTACAGAATATTTTGTGGAGAGTAAAGTCGCAAATCAAGTACAAGGATTTTCAGTTTTATATTTTTATAAAATCATTGACTATTTGATTACAATTCTTGTTAAACGTTCAAGTGAGAAAAGAATGCTACCGGAATATCAGGAATTCTTTCGGTTATTTAATAATAGGTCAATGACAGATGCTGACATAAAAAAGAAAAAAGATTGGAGCAGACTATAATAAATAAAACCCAGGCGTTAACAAATTGTATATGGCAGGCGGGGGTTTCAGCGGTCTGACAAGTCAGACCTTGCGCCCACTTTCCTGCAGGTCTGACACGATTTCTTCCAGAAATCCCGCCCGACCACATACAAGTGACCGTTCTACGCCATTTAACGCAAACCGAAACATAGATGAAAATTGAAGGAAAACTTTTAGATAAATTAACTGCAGCTGGAATTGACATTGAAGAAGTGGAAAGAGAATCTGATTTTAATGGAGAAAAAGAAATAACCAAATATCAGATAGCAAAATTTCCACGAGCTAGAGATTTTGTACCAATTAGATTTAATGATAGAATCGAAGAAAAAATACTTCTTGAGAGCGATTTTGAGAACTTTAAATTTATTAAAGACTATGAAGCTATTTGGTCCCCAAAACTAAAGACAATTGAATGTGAAATTACTCCAGTTACTAGGCATATGGCTCCTTCAAGTTTTTTACTAAGAAGACTTGGTAGATTATTTAATGATGACGATACGGAACAGGAAGAAAACGCTAGATATGAATTGGATAAAGCTGAAAATGGCATTACTGTTTCAATTGGTAGTGCAAGTATTGATTATGCAATTTTATCATTTTCCAAGGACAGAATGCCAAGATTTGAATATGCACGTAGAAGACCAACTTTGCGAATTGAAAATATTGAGGTAGCCACACACGATAAAGCTAAAAGTCTATTAGAGAAGATTGGTAATTCAATATTGTTCAAGTTGGATTTATCTTCAAATATGGGGTTTAAACTAGCTGAAGACCGCGATATACGTCGAGCCTATTTCAGAAGAAGAAAAGAACAGACGGAATTAGATAAAGCATTTCCAACCTATGAGTATGATAGTGAACCGATGTCTTTATACTGGTATGCCAAATCAGCTGTTGAGATGCCTTTGCTACAATTCTTAGCTTTGTATCAAATTTTAGAGTTTTATTTTCCTATTTTTTCTAATAAAAATGCACATAGTACAATTAAAAATATCATAAAAGACCCTCGTTTTAATCCGAATAAAGATTCCGATATAACCAAAATTATATCAACATTAAACATTAATAAGAATCAACTAGGATTCGGTTCTGAATTAGAACAATTGAAATCGACAATTCAGGATTGTTTAACTTCTGAAGAGTTACGCGAGCATATTGAAAGTGACGATGAAATGATTGAGTTTTTTAAAGGGAAAAAAGCTAAAGGATTATCTTCAAAAATTATAAATGTCTCTAATAACTCCTCAGACATATTGAATGAAGTATCAGAGAGAATTTATGAAATCAGATGTAGAGTTGTCCACACAAAATCTTCTGACAAGAATTATGAACTATTGGTTCCTTCATCTCCAGAATTGAAACATTTAATTTTTGACATCTCAATATTGGAAATGATTGCAAAGAAAGTTTTAATAGCAACGAGCAGATTGATGAAAATATAAAAAAAACGGCGTAGAACAATGTATATAGCAAATAGGCGTAACAGTAGTAAATTCAACAGTTGTAGCCCGCTCCAACTTCATCTCGGTTTGATAGGTTTGAAGCACGCAATCGCCTACTTGCCATATACTTACCGTTAGCGGTAATTGTGAGAAAACAAAAATGAACGTATCAGAATCCATAAAACAATTTTATAAAACTCGGAATGCTTCTGAGCAATACTGCATTGACATCTTATCAGACATTTTTGAGAGGATTGATTCAGAAAAATTAATGACAGGAGAAAATCATTCTCATATTTCAAATGGTTCAATATTGGAGATTGTACTTCAACATAATTCTGACACTGACAGAATAATTGTTTTTCTGTTTCAAGACTTGTTTATTGAGATACAATTCAATTCTTCCTTTCGGACTTATTACTTTTCTGACTTAATAAATAACAACGAAATAAGAGAGATATTTATAGAATTAATTTTCAAAATTCTCCGAGGCGACTTTAAAACTACCGAGTATTATTTAAATGATACTTTGACAAAATATTCTTACATCTGGGACGATGAATATTTGCCAGAAAAAACTCATTATTTAAAAGCTTTTGGGAGAATCAGAGAAAAGTTCACAGGACAAAAAAGATATAAAATTGTAGAGAAAAAAGCTGAATCATTTTTAGTGGATGACAAATAAAAACAACATACCGCTAACACAGTACATATTGCAGGGCGGGGTTCGGTGGTACGCCAACTGCGGATTCTCGTTTCGCAGTTCCGTGTCCTTCGGACAGGAACGCTCTCCGAAATCCGCCCCGACAACATGTACCAACCGTTGGCGTGCATTTAAAACAACACTATGAAACACTTGAAAACATTTGAAGAATTTATTGAAGAACTTAATGAGTCAGCTTCAAAGTCAAATCAATTGACCGAAAAATACCGAATGCAAAAACTTGCCGGTATTCCAATTGATAATTTAAAAGGTAAATACTGCATTTTAATATCTGTTGGAGAATCTGAAGGAAAATCCCTAATAACCGAACACGAACAGTATCAAGGTTTTCTAAAAACTACAAATCGGTACGTTCAACACCCAGAAAATCCTGATATTCCGGTACAAGCTCATTATCATATTTATCCGAGTAAAGGAAAGAAAGAAATATATGCAGTAAATATGGACGGTACAGCACATCATAAGAAAAACAGGGGGTACGAAGTCCCTAAAAAAGAAGCAGATGAACTACGAAAGATGGGGGTTGAAATACCCGATGACAGAATAATTGAAAATAGAGAAATTGATTTTTTAGGATTTGAATTGGACCAAGTATTACTTCTAATTGAATAATAACACAAAATGAAGATTGTAACTTGGAATTGTAATGGAGCATTTAGAAAGAAGTTTGAATATATTTCGGACTTCAATGCTGACATTTACATTATCCAAGAATGTGAAAATCCAGCCTTGTCTCGACACCCAAAATATCAAGAATGGGCTGAAAACTACATTTGGATTGGCGACACCAAAAACAAAGGACTTGCGATTTTTGCTAAAAGGGGAATTGAATTAAAAAAACTCGATTGGTCAAATAAGTTCAAAGACCATTCTGTAAAATACTTTTTACCTTGTAAAATAAATCAGGACTTTGACTTACTTGCTGTTTGGACACACAGAAACAATTCTCCGAATTTCGGATACATTGGACAATTGTGGAAATATTTACAAGTCAATAAAGACAAACTGAATACCACAATTATCGCAGGAGATTTTAATAGTAATACAATTTGGGACGAATGGGACAGGTGGTGGAATCATTCAGACGTAGTGAATGAATTAAAGGAAATTGGAATAGAAAGTCTTTACCACGAATTTACAGGAGAACAGCAAGGAAAAGAGACGAATCCGACATTGTATTTTCAACGAAAAGTTGAAAGACCTTATCATATTGACTATGTTTTTGGTGCTAAAAAGTTCTCTAACCGACTAAAGAAAATTGAAGTCGGACAAGCAGATAAATGGTTGGAAATAAGCGACCATATGCCAATTTTGTGTGAGATTGACGACTAAAAAATAAAAAACGACACGCCAACAATGTATAAAAATAATAGCCGAAATAGTTGTAGATTCAAGTGGTGTAGCCCGCTTCAACTTTCTTGTAACTTGGCAGGAAAGTGCCACGCAATCGGCTACTATTCTTATACTGAACGTTGGGCGTCATTTAAAGAACTAAAATATGGAAACTGAAACACTAATTAAATTATTACCTCCGACAATAACATTAATAGTGACTTCATTATTTGGATTGCTTGTTGGAGTGCTTGTGGAAAAATTCAAGAATAGATTTCGAATTATCGAATACTCAATAAACAGCCAGAAAATTATCCCACCTCTATCTCAAAATTTAGGAGGTCAATTGACAATAAAGCTAAATGAAAGGGAGATAAAAACATTGAAAGTTACAACCGTTGAAATCGAGAATAAAAATAGTATTGATTTTGAGAATTTGGTGGTAAAATTCACACTTGGAGCAAATTCATGGTTTCAAGGTAATGAGGCTTTTATTGCAAATAATTTTTCTTGGCTCTACTGGACACCTGATTTTGCCACAGAGTTCAGCAACGTAGTGGAAGAAAATAATAATTGTGAAACCAATCCTGACACGGGTTTAAAAATAATCCCAGACGTACTCCAGAGGCGAATTGATTACGTGCTTGCAAATAGAAATTATTTAATACCAGTGTTCAATAGGAAAGAAAAGGCAGTTTTTAACTTTCTAATTGAAGACCCAATAGATGGAACGGAGGGACACATTTTTCCGTCAGTTATTCATAAGTCAGTAAATTTCATTGAAAAATCGGACGATGAGAAACAAAAGCAAAAAGATTTGTGGATATCTTTTACTATTGGAGTTGTGATTGTTGCTGTAATTATATTCTTCGTAATTCAAAAGAATACAGAGCAAAGTACTTTAATCATTTGGTCTGCGATTGTAGGATTTTCTTATTCTTTCGTTGGATACGGATTACTATATGGCTTTAGAAGGATTAAAACTTTTTTCAATTAAAAACGAACGCCCAACAAAGTGTAAATTTCAGAGCGGGGTTGGTGGTTTTCGAGCCGCGGATTCTCGCATGAACGTCACGTCCTACCGGACGCTGACGCTCACCGAAATCCGCTCCGCAACTTACACGAACCGTTGTAGTGCATTTTAAATCAAAACAAGACTGACATATAAAAATGATATTTCCATTTACACTGACATTAAGGAAAAAACTAACGGGAGAAATTGAGAATTACACATCAAAAGAAATAGTAATTCATGTTAGCCATTTATTTAAAGGATCAAGTGCTGACTATGTTAAAATTACTGACAATCATGTGATTGCAGAAAACAAATTGTTTACATTCAAAATTAGAAGAGGTGGAAATACAAATCGTTGGGGTGGAATAAGTAAAGCAAAGTTCGAAATCACCGAATATGGAAATATTAGAAAAGCATTTTATACTATAAATCTAACCAGAGTTTTAGTTGTCGGAATTGTCCTTGGCATTGTTGGATTTTTTCTTGGCGATTACTGGATTGGCTTATTCGCATTTCTCTTTTTCGGTGGACTAAACTGGTTGGTAAAGATTATTCAGCATATAAGTATATTCCATGACATTATTAACAATATTGAGACTATTGAAGAAAAATAAAAAACGCACTACAACAAATTGTAATATGGCAGGCGGGGGTTTTAACGGTCTGACAAGTCAGACCTTGCGCCCACTTTCCTGCGGGTCTGACACTCCCGATTGCATCGGGACCGCCCGACCACATACAAGTGAACGTTACCAACAATTTTAAAAGCCAAGAATAAACGAACCTGAATTGAATGTTTTACGATAGCTACATAAATAAATCAAACAACGAGTTAATAGAAATTCTGAATTCAGATTCATATCAGTTATTGGCTAGAGAAACAGCACAAAAGGTACTTGACGAAAGAAATGTAAACTACGTGATAAATGATGAGAAACCAATATTGAATGAAATGAATTGCTTCCAATTGTTTGAAAAATTGAAAGAATACCGATTGAATGTTTTTACATCCGAGCGAAAAAAATTAATTGAAATCAAGCAAGACAATAATAAACTAATAATTGGCATCGTATTTTTCATTCTTGGTTTCATTTCTCTGACTGTTACAATGACAATAATATTTGAAATGTATGCCGGAAAAATTATGTGGGGAGCAGGTGCAAGAGTACACATTCTAAGAGGATGGCTAATTGGAACTGTTACATTTTTTATTCTTGGAAAAATGAATTACCAAAGAGATCAGATGACAGCTATAAAAATTAAATTCAGCGATAATTCATTGCAAATAAGTCAAAGAAAAATATGGAAAAGAGAAAATTTTAAATTAAGGCTAAAAGAATCAAATATTGGATATAAAAAAATAGGTAAAAAATATCAAGTTTTTGTTCCATATAAAAACCGAAAATTAAACCTCTTTAAATTCAAAGACAATAACATTGAAAATAAAACTGATGACTTTTTATCAATAATGATTGACAAATTAAATAATGAAATAAAAAACAGTTGGTAACACAGTACATATTGCAGGGCGGGTTCGGTGGTACGCCAAATGCGGATTCTCGCATCGCAGTTCCGTGTCCTTCGGACAGGAACGCTCTCCGAAATCCGCCCCGACAACATGTACCAACCGTTAGCCACAAGCTTAAAAAACATCGAATATCGAAGACAAACTTGAAATATTAATCGATAATAAGATTCCAAAAGAAGGCATTCAGGAAATTTTGAAAGGAGCATTGTTTTTTGAAAAAACAAATGGTGTTTCAATGACTGAGTATTGGAAATCAAATGATTTTACAAATAGAGATGAGTTTTATTTAGTATTAAATGCTTACCTCGGATTGGTTGGAGCATTTAATCAAAATTCTGAAAATAATGAATGGCGTTTAAAATTTGATGTTGCTTTTTTATTTCAGCTCAAGTCAAATGCACAATCTGCAAAATCAATTGAATTGTTAGTTAATAATAAGTGTTACATGGATTCATTAGTAATCTGTAGAACGCTAATTTCACGATTGAATTTGCTAATTCTTTGTTCGCTAAATCCTGACTTATTCGATTTTTGGTTAAAGAATCCAAAAGATAAAATATTCTTAGATGGTCAAATCCGTAATGAACTCAAAAATAATAGCATATCACTTCCAATTCACCTGTACGAATTCTATAGTGAAATAACACACGGACAAATTCAAGCGTTGAGCGAAATTGGATATTTTGAACATGGTTTATTTGCAGATGTAAAGCCTGCCGAAAATCAAATTTGGGTAACTGCTAAATTTGCCATTGCTACAATCTATTTTACTGGTCTTTGTATGGCTATTCAAGATTGTGAAGGGAAGTCCATTCCAGAAACGTTTAAAAATCATCAAATTCTATTTGACTGGATAGAAAAACACTATCTGGTTCATAATAGAATTGACTAGCTATGGACATTTCTAATGGAAGATAGACACGTTGAGAAAATGGGTAAGAATGAATATGTTATTGGTAGAAATTATAACTTTAACTCAATAAAAGAGCAAATAGCAAAATTTCATAGAAAAGGACAAAAGAAAAAATTGTCTAAAAGATATGACTTGAAAGAAATGAATAAAAAAGCCAGTGGCTAACATATTGTATATGGCAGGCGGGGGGTTTAGCGGTCTGACAAGTCAGACCTTGCGCTCACTTTCCTGCGGGTCTGACACTCCCGATTGCATCGGGACCGCCCGACCACATACAAGTAACCGTTAGCAGCAAGCTAAAAAAAACGACACAGCTCTCAGGGAAATAATATAAAAATTATAAATAATGAATGAAATAGAAGCCATATTTAAAAAATTTGAACCGCTCGAAAAATGGGAAGATTTTATTGAAGGAAACTTTGAAAGAAAAGCTGGATTATATACTTCTGTTTCTATAAAAGAATTTCGGATAGAAATCGAAAATGAAAAATTTTATTATCCAAGACGAATAATATTTGAAAATAAATATGTTAAAGCCAAAAAAATAATAAATCAAATAGAAAAAACGACAGTGAATGGGAAAAAGGTTAAAGTTGTTGAAAGGACAACAATTATTCCTTTTGGATTTTACAAAAGAGAGAATAAGTATTCTGGAGAGATAATAAATATTGTTAAAGACATTTTTATTAATTACAATATTCAAAGCTGTGAAGTATCATCAGAATTACTTCAATTAGGAGATAATCCATTATTTAATATTGATTCTAATATTGATTGGCCATCATATATTATTGCTTTCAAACGAACTTATAAAGGAAAGAACAAACAAAATCAAATAGCATCTTACCCAAATACCTCATTAAGTAAAAAAGAGGAAAACCCGATATTGAAAGATATTTCAAGTGAATATGGCATTCACTATTCTTTCTCAAATGATTTAATAAATACTGACTTCTTAATTCTTAAAATTCCTTATTTAAAAATTATTGAGAATAAAATAAAACGAGATATAGAAAAAAAAGAAAAGTTATTCTTTGTCCTAGAATATGCCGATTCGAGTATTTTTTACACAACAAAACTCGATATTAAAGCAAAAGTTTTAATAAAAGATGTCGATAAAGAAATAGTTTTTGATAATTATGTAAGTATACCTTTTGATAAGTCAAAATATCAAGTTTTTGAGGTTAAACCTGATTGTAATTGTGAAATTTCATATTCATCGATAGAACTTATAATAAACAATACTTTAGTAGATAAAAGGTCTGGTTATTATATCCGTAGTTTCAAAATTGATGTAAAAACAAAATAATTCCGATGGCAAAAATAGTATATCAAGAGCCTGAAGATTATTTCGTTAGGGCAACAATTTGTTCAATGCGTTCATTTTTAAATCCACATCCTTTTCAAATTGAGGTTGATTTAGATAAAGTTCGGAGTGTACTTGAAAATTCGACAGAATCAAATTTTGTAATTTTTCCTGAATTCACTTATTCATTAGAGTTGCAAGATATGTATCAAACTTTTTCAAATGAGAATAATTGTGTAATCATTGGAGGTAGTGGACTAGAACCAATTGGGACTAAATTCTATGCTTATTGTCCAGTATTTATTCCACATCAACCCATTGTTAAAGTATACAAAAAACATATTACGCATCCTGAAACCATTTTAAGTTCAGGTAAACTTATTGGTTATAATGATGATGTTCAAAGAGAAATAGTCCTTAATATTGGAGATATGGATGTGAGTATTTCAGTGTACGTTTGCTATGATTTTCTTGTAGAAAATAAAAATAATCGCACTGATATAATTTTCATACCTCAATATGAAGGTTCTCCAGAGCAGTTTATTAATGAAGGAGATAGACTCTCAAAAGGATTTAGAAACTTTGTTTTAGGTAGCAATAATTGTAATAACAACCAAAGGAGTTTAGGTTTTGCAATATTAAATAACACAATTATTGAACTATTGCACCTACAAGGGTATAGAGATTCTGAATATTCAGATATGAATCAAAAAAAATTAAATCATCACCATACAGTTTTTTATGATATAAATGACGATAGAATTGCAACATTTGATTTAAATATTGGAAGACCATATTCTTTACCTTTTAATTATAACTTAGCTAATTTACAACCTGTTTTAATACCAATAAATAATCAACAGATATAAAGCCAGCTGCTAACAAAGAACTGAGCTTAAAACCAAATAGAAACCCATAATTTTTCTTTTAAAACAACCTGTTTTTTTGGGGGGCTGTTCCAAAAGAAAAATTATTGACCGGCAATACTACTTCGATAGTCAGGATCGTATGGTATCCCCGATTTTGCAATCGAAAATGCCTGCTTGATTAACTTATTACACACTGCAATCAGCGCTAGTTTTTTCGATTTCCCTTTGTTTACCAAACGTTGATAAAGTGACCGGCACTGCGCATTACACTGGCAGGCGGTAAAACTACACATAAACAATTGATTCCGAATATATGGATTGCCCCGCTTGCTGATACGTGAACGACCTTTTACGCTGGTGCCCGAAGAATGTTCTGTGGGGGATAAACCACAAAAGGACGACATCTGGCGATAATTGTCAAAATCACGAAAGCCATTGGTTAAAATGATAAGAAAAGCTGCTGTCTTTTTCCCAATTCCAGGAATGCTGGAGAGGTTGGCAAACAGATCTGCATCATACTGCTGTATCAGCGATTGCATTTCTGCTTCCAACAAATCAATTTCCTGACGCACCTGTTTAAGTTGTCGTTTCAGTGAACGAATCAACACACCGCTTTTAACACCCCGGCTTTCCAAACTCTGAATATGGTTTTTCAGGGAGGTATTCTGTTTTAAATAGATCACGATCACCTGCTGAAGTTGCTTGCACTTTGTGATGTACCCCGGTGCTGGAATCCATCGAGACAAACCGGGCTGTTCCTGTCCGTACAAAGCAATCATGCGGGCATCACTTTTATCCGTCTTGTTTTGCTGCAACTTCATCTGAATGAAGCGCTTGATGGAAATCGGATTAACTACCGCCAATTCAATATCATGCTCATACAAATACATGGCAAGCTGCTGATAGTAACTAGCTGTGGCTTCCATAACACAAAAACTATTGGCCGGCAATTGTTTGGCAAACTGGCGATACCCCTTGCTGTCATTCGGATAAGAACGATGTCCGGCCACGTTGTCCCAAACATCAAATTTGTCTTTTGATACGTCAACTCCAACAAAATGATTAATTTTAGTCATAATATTTTTATTATGAAGGAACGAAACTACGGTAATACAGCAACCTAAAAACAGGCTTAGCGGCCCAGAGAACTGATCGTATTTCTGTAGTAAAAGAGCGGGGATAATCTATGTTGACAGGCTCTAAAGGCCTATTTTGTATCTCAACCTTATTCCGCTCTTTCGTTCTTTCTGTTTATTGTTAGAAGATAAGAAAATGTAAATTTAGGATATGTATAGTGCATAGGGCGTGAAGCGAGTATTTGAAACTTGGGTGCTCCGTTGATTGGGCGGTGAAGTTTTAGTGAAATTTATTTTGTTTTTCTCCCTTCGCACAAAGCAAAAAGAACCCCCACCCACAAACAGCATATTTGAAAGCCCCACAAATCGACTCGCAAACCATAGTTTGCGAAAGAGCTGTTTTTTTGCTGACGTATCTCTAGCCAATTACGAACAAAAGCGTACTTAAATTATAAAGTATCATTGTAACTTTGCATTATGGAATTAAAAATCGCATTGATATTGGCTGTGATTGTGCAATTTATTGCTTTCATAATAACAATAAGCCTAATACCAAAAACAAAATTCAGTATTGCATGGATTAGTATTTCGGTAGGTTTCTTATTAATGGCGGTACGCAGACTTGTTGAAGTATTCTATTTTTTTCGAGAAATTCCTACAGATAAAGTGACTATCGTAAATAGCTGGATTGCAGTAATCATTTCATTAGCCATGCTGTTATCATCTTTTTACATTCGTAAAATATTTGAAGTACTCAACCGGATTCATCAATTGAGAAAAGCAAGTGAAGCAAAATTGCTTTCTGCAATTATATCAACAGAAGAAAAAGAACGAAAACATTTTGCAAAAGAGTTACACGATGGATTAGGTCCTGTATTATCCTCTGCAAAAATGACGATTTCGGCAATCGACAAGAAAAATATTGAAGCAAAAAACACTGGTTTGCTTGATAAAGTTGAAAAACTTGTAGACAATGCCATTTTAACCACTAAAGAAATATCTAATCATTTAACACCACATGTTTTAGCCCGGTACGGATTAAAGAAAGCAATTGAAACCTTTATCCGTAATGCAATGATAAGTGAGACCATTCAAATTAAACTTTCTGCGACTATTGACAAAAAAAGATATAAAGAGAGCATTGAAGTGGTATTGTATCGGATTTGTTGCGAATTAATAAACAACACACAGAGACATGCTTTTGCCTCAAAAATTGCAATATCATTGACAGACGACAATAAAAACATTGAACTCAAATATGAAGATAATGGTGTTGGTTTTGATAGTTCAAATGAGAAGTATGGAATGGGGTTAACAAATATTGTATCAAGAGTTAAAGCTTTGCATGGTACAATAGAATTAATTAGCTCACCACAAAAAGGATTTAATGCACATATTGCTCTGCCCTTATGAGAAATGATTTAAAAATATATATTGTTGATGACCACTCCCTTTTTCGTGAGGGATTGAAATATTTATTGAGTAGCAGCGAGTATATTTCTGAAATAGAAGAAGCTGAAAATGGCAGGGTGTTTCTTCGTAATCTGGAATCGTTTAAACCCGATGTGGTTTTAATGGATCTTGAAATGCCAGATATGAATGGTATTGAAGCAACGAAAGAGGCGTTGCTCCAGATGCCTGATCTCAAAATAATAGCACTATCTATGTATTCTGATGAAAATTTCTACACTGAAATGATTGAGGCAGGAGCTAAAGGATTTTTAATTAAGAATTCGCAATTCAGGGATGTTGAAGCCGCTATTTTAGAAGTTTTTAATGGTCGTAATTATTTTTCTCCCGAAATTCTTTCATCTATAGTTTCAAGTTTAAACAGAAAACCAGAACAGCCCGAATGTAACGACCTTACAAAACGTGAATTAGAAGTATTGATTAATATTTGTATGGGGTTATCGAATGCCGAAATTGCGGAGCAATTATGCATTAGCAAACGCACGGTTGATAAACACCGTGAAAATATCCTTTTCAAAACTCAGGCTAAAAACACCGCAGAATTGGTTGTATATGCTATTAAAAATGGTTTCTTCGAAGTCTGATAATTCCACTCAAATTCTACATTCGAGTACGTACATTAACGTACTCCTACGAAGAAGCACGTATAAATAAAATTCGTTATTAAACTGTTTTATAATGCTTTGCTTATGTTGAATTTTGTCCTGAATTATAAAACTCAGGATAATGAAACGAATAAGTATTATTTCATCAGCACTTATAGCTTTAATTCTGATTAGCTCGTGTGCATCAAAATCAAGTAAAGAAAATACCATAAGCATTTCAGGTGCTTTTGCCATATATCCATTGGTGGTAAAATGGTCGGAGGAATACCAAAAGGAACATCCGGAGGTGAGGTTTAACATTTCAGGAGGAGGAGCAGGTAAAGGAATGGCAGATGCCTTGGCTGGGGCAGTTGACCTTGGAATGTTCTCAAGGGAAATAGCACAGGAAGAAAAAGACAAAGGTGTTTGGTGGATTGGGCTTACCATTGATGCCGTTGTTCCAACCATAAGTAGTAAGAATCCATTCTTAGATTCATTAAAAGTCAGAGGTTTATCTCGTGATGAATTTAAAGCCATTTTCATCGATAATACCATTACATCATGGAACGCTTTTTTTCAAAATGACAACGGTAATGAAATTACTGTTTATACCCGTTCTGATGCTTGTGGTGCCGCTGGTACATGGGCAAAATATTTAGACGGGAAACAGGAAAATTTAAAAGGTGTTGGCATTTATGGCGACCCAGGTTTGGCCGAGGCTGTTAGCAAAGACCCTTTGGGGATTGCATTCAATAATACCATATTTGCTTACGATATTAAAACTGGTGCAAAACGTGAGGGTATTGATGTTATTCCCATCGATATCAATTCAAATGGCAGAATTGACCCCAATGAAAATTTTTATAATTCATTCGATAATATATTGCAAGCCATAGCAAATGGTGTTTACCCTGCACCACCTGCTCGTGAACTGTATTTTGTGGCTAAAGGAAAACCTCAAAAAAAGGCTGTTCTCAATTTTATAAAATGGACACTAACCAAAGGACAGGCTTTTGTAAAGGAAGCTGGTTATGTTCCTATTGAACAATCAAAGATTGAAAGTTACTTGTCAAAAATTAAAGTCCAATAATAAAAAGCTCATAAGTATATGTTATATCGAAGAATTGTTATCGATAAGGCTTCTAACGCATGGATGATTACATCTGTTGCAACCTTACTGATACTTCCCCTAATCATAGGTATTGGTTTATATATGAAGGCAAATCCATTGCTGGAATTTAAGTCTTTGAGTGAACTTCTAGGTTCAACTATATGGTTGCCCAATGAGAAAGAATTTGGTTTTTTATCGTTTATTCTCGGGTCTTTATATGTTACCATAATTGCATTTATTTTATCGGCACCCATTTGTTTACTTGCAGCAATTTTTCTAACCCAATATTCATCAAAGCAGTTTTTGCGCTTTATGCATCCGGTAATAGATATTCTGGCAGGTCTGCCTTCTGTTATTTACGGTGTTTGGGGCATCATTGTAATTGTACCATTTATTTCAGACTATGTCGCTCCTTTATTCGGTATAAAGAGTTCGGGATTTACAATTCTTGCCGGAGGTATTGTTTTAGCAGTAATGTGCATACCATATATTTTAAATATGCTCATTGAAGTTTTCAATACCGTACCTGCCGGACTAAAAGAAGCATCACTCTCATTAGGTTCAACATTTTGGGAAACCATAAAACATGTTGTCATAAAAAAAGGCTTTCCGGGAATTATATCAGCATTTGGGTTGGGTATTGCTAAGGCTTTTGGCGAAACGATGGCTGTTATGATGGTAGTTGGAAACATGGTTCAAACCAAATTTCACTTGTTTGAGGCTGGTTATCCGCTTCCTGCGCTTATCGCTAATAATTATGGAGAAATGCTTTCTATTCCAATGTACGATTCTGCTTTAATGTTTGCTGCGCTTATTTTATTCGGCATCATTTTGCTGATAAATCTTGTTTTTAGGTATTTTATTTATAGAACAAAGAAGCATGTATAAAAGAAAAATAATTGAAGAAAAAATATTCAAAGCTTTAGCTGCTATGGCAACATGGTCTATCATTACAACTTTAGCATTTATTATTATCCTAATATTTATGAAAGGTTTTCATGCCTTATCGTGGGATATGGTTTTTAAAACACCAAAAGGCGGATATTACTATGGTGGCGAAGGCGGTGTTTTAAATGCTATTGTTGGTTCCTTATATATATCGATTGGAGCAACTTTAATTGCAACAATCATTGGTATTCCTTCGGCTTTATGCTTAAATGTGCATTTGTCGAAGTATAAAAACACCCAAAATACCATTCGTTATATTCTTGATGCATTGTGGGGAGTTCCCTCCATTGTTTATGGAGCTTTTGGGTTTGCTTTAATGCTGTATTTAGGAATGAACGCTTCATTACTAGCTGGGATAATAACGGTAGCCTTATTAATTATTCCAATTGTTGTCAGAACCTTTGACGAAGTGCTAAGCACCATTCCTTTAGGCTTACATGAAGCTGCGTTATCGCTAGGGTCAACTCGAACAGAAATGGCATTTCGAGTCATTTTTAAACAAGGATTTCCTGGTTTTATTACCGCTTTGCTTTTAGCATTTGGGCGTGGTATTGGCGATGCTGCATCAGTGCTTTTTACTGCCGGGTATACCGATTTGATACCCATACATCTTGATGAACCTGCAGCAACATTACCCTTGGCAATTTTCTTCCAGTTAAGTTCCCCCATGCCAGAAGTTAGAGAACGTGCTTATGCTGCAGCGGCTATATTAACGATTATCATTTTGATAATTAGTTTAACTGCCCGTTTTCTTTCCAAAAGATTTTCTGGAACCAATTTAAAATGATTTTACCATGTATCTGTTAAAAGAAGAAATGATTACTCACGAAAAAGAGATTGCAGTTTCAAATGATATTGATACAGATTCAATATTACAAATCAATAATTTAAATGTTTTTGCAGGTGAACACCATATTCTTAAAAATATAAACCTGAAAATACCCAAAAACAGGGTTACTGTTTTATTGGGGCCTTCGGGATGTGGAAAAACCACGCTGCTTAAAAGTATGAATAGGTTAACAGATATTCATAAAGAGTTAAATGTATCAGGTCATATTTATATTGAAAACGATGACATTTTAAATACTTCCAGAAACATTCCGACTATCAGGCAAAAAATGGGACTGTTGGGACAACGCCCATATCCCTTACCAATGTCTATCTATAAAAATGTAGCTTATGGAATAAAGCTTAAAGGTGTTAGAGATAAAAAATTGATAGATTATAATATCGAAAAACACTTAAAAGAAGTAGGATTATGGGATGAAGTTAAAGACCGTCTTCATGCTTCGCCCGAGAGTCTTTCCATTGGTCAGCAGCAACGCTTATGTCTTGCACGTGGACTTGCCGTAAAACCACGAATAATACTGGCAGATGAACCAACTTCTGCACTCGACCCAATTTCCAGTAAAATAATCGAAAACCTTTTTAGAAAACTAAAAGAGCAGTACACCATAATTTTGGTTACTCATGTATTAAGGCAGGCTGTCCGTTTGGCAGACAACGTAGTTTTTATGTCTAATGGAGAAATAATTGAACAAGGTAGTCCCGAAAAATTATTTAAAAATCCCGCAACCGATAAATTAAAAGAATACATGGTTGATGGCAACTAAACTAACTCGAAATATTCCATTTTGAAAAACTCAGAAAAAATGTTACGATTAAAATATATAACAGGTATTATTATGTTATTTTGTTCTGTAATATTATCTGCACAAAACGACAAATTTCAAATAAGTGGTGAATTGCGTCCAAGAATCTTAGTTGATAATGGTTACAAAACACCAAATACAACCGGCGAAAGTTCGCCTGTTTATACAACACAACGCACCCGTTTAAACGCACTGTTTAATAATGAAAAATTGGATGTTTATATCTCACTTCAGGATGTGAGGTTTTGGGGTGGTGAGAATAACTACAATGCCAGTGGTGTTTATGGAAACACCGAAAGCATTTCACTTCACCAGGCATGGGCTAAACTTAAAATAGCAGAACTGATATCACTTAAAATTGGTAGACAAATATTTTCGTACGATGACCAGCGAATCCTTTCAAAGCGTAACTGGAACGATTATCAGGTTACGTACGATGCCATTCTTACTGAATATAAAATCGACAAACATAGGCTGCATTTAGGATTGAGTTACAATTCTGATAATAAAACTGTTTTGTCATACCCTTCTGTTAAGTTTAAGACTTTAGATTTTCTACATTATCAATACAAATTGGATAAATTAACCCTTTCAGGCATTGCGGTAGTAACAGGTAACTCGCTAACAGACACCACTGAACAGGTGTTTTTCAAGGCTACCTATGGTACGAATGCAATTTATACAACCGACAAAACGAATGCGCGTTTATCTGCATATTATCAGCATCATATAAACGATAAGGGAGGTAATATTTCTGCCTTTTGTATTTCAGCATATATTGAGCGTAACATAATAGAACAACTGAGATTTGGTTTAGGAATCGATTACCTTTCCGGGAACGATGATAATTCAGCATCAACAACAAATAATCGTTTTGATATTTTATATGGTCGTCGGCATGGATGGTATGGTTACATGGATTATTTTAATGCCACACCTCAGCAAGGTTTACAAGATTATATGGCAAAACTGACTTATAAACCAAGAGATAATTTTAATATTCAGTTGCACGGACACTATTTTATGCTTACCGCTGATATGCATGACGATTTAAGGGCAGATAAAAAACTTAGCCATAATCTTGGGCAAGAGCTAGACTTAATAATGAAATGGAAATTTCATAAAATGGCAAATCTGGAATTTGGTTATTCTCTTTATGGTACAACAAATACGCTTGCAATGATAAAAGGAGTAAACAATGAAGACTTAAAAACTCCACAGTTTTGCTATTTAATGCTAACGATTAAACCTTCAAAGATGCTTTAATGTATTGTTTTAATAATCAGGTTTTCATGCTTATTGAAGCCATTTCGGGAAACCGCATAAGATAATTCACCTCCTTCAACCATGCAGTTTGGACTGGCTTAGTGTGGGGTGGTAAAATCAAGAATTTAATATTTTTGTACTTTTCCCGACTTTAATGAATTTATTGAAAACTGTCAAGTGTAAAAATGGATTATTTGATTTAGATAGAGTTTGACAGAGAATTCAAATTATAAATAGAAAAACAATTATATAAATGAAGACAAAAAAAGAGCTTAAGGAAGAATACAAGCAAATGGAATTTCCTATGGGAGTTTACCAAATAAAATGTACCGTGAATGAGAAATCCTTCATCGATAATAGTGTAGATATGCTATCAAAGTGGAATCGCCATAAAATGGAACTCCGATTTGGAAGTCATAGAAACAACGAATTACAAAAAGATTGGAATCAATATGGAGAAAACAATTTTTCTTTTAAAGTTTTAACTGAGTTAAAGAAAACGGAAGAAGAGAATATAAATTACACCAGGGAATTAAAAATACTTCAGGATGCGATAATCGAAGAGCTGAAAATTGAAAACACGTATTAAAGGACGCAGGTGCTAAAATGGTGTATCTGTAATGGTAGGCGATGTAGAAACATAAAGGTTTGTACATCGCTCAAACTTTATCTCGGATTGAAAGTAAACTACTGCACAATCTGCCACCTCACGGACAATATTCTATTAATCAATATTTGCAAACCCGAACACAGAAAGATTAATTCATGAACTTAAAAGAGCATTATAACAAGTTATTCCGGGATGCGATTCAAAAAATACAATCAGGTTCCCGCCTGCTACAGCCTTGGGTTGTTTGTTAAAAAAGGGCGGAGGAATTAACCTTATGGGCAGGAATTCGAAGAAGTTATTATATTCGCTTACTAATTTATCAAGCACAAATTCAAGCTATAGACAAACTAAAAATGATACAATGAGTAAAACAATTTATGTAACTATTATTTTTCTGATGGCACTGACAATGAATTACTCTGCCAGTGCACAAAACACGGTTCTACAGCGTCCTGTAGTTCAAACAAAATATACGGCAGATCCTGCTCCAATGGTATATAACGACACAGTGTTTCTTTACACCACCCACGACGAAGATGATGCGATGGGTTTTAAAATGGAGAATTGGCTGCTTTATTATTCCACTGATATGGTAAACTGGACCGAACACGGCGTAGTGGCATCACTGGAAGATTTCGAATGGGTGCCTTACAACAACGGAGCATGGGCAGTGCAATGTATTGAACGCAACGGGAAATTTTACCTTTATTGTCCGATGCCCGGAGGAGTTGGGATTGGAGTTTTAGTGGCCGATAGTCCTTACGGACCATTCAAAGATCCCCTGGGCAAGCCTCTTGTTAAAAACAGTAACCACGATATTGACCCAACCGTATTGATTGACGACGACGGGCAGGCGTACATGTACTGGGGAAATCCCAAAGTGTATTACGTGAAACTAAACGAAGATATGATTTCTTATTCGGGTGAAATTATGCAGGACCCCACAACGCCCGACAATTATCAGGAGGGGCCATGGGTTTGGAAACGTAACGATCGTTATTATCTGGCGTATGCCTCTACATGTTGTCCCGAAGGAATTGGATACGCCATGAGTAACTCACCTACAGGGCCGTGGGAATACAAAGGCATGGTTGTCGATGCATCGGAAAAAACGAGGGGCAATCACCCAGGCATTATCGAGTACAAGGGGAAATGGTATTGTTTTGGACATAGTTACGACCTGTTGAAAAAAACAACACCCAAATTCTATGAACGTCGTTCGGTTGATATGGATGAAATGGTATACAATCCCGATGGCACCATTCAACCCCGGGAATACTGGTCGGTAGAAGGACCTGAACAGGTTGGTACCCTGAATCCTTTCAATCGGGTTGAAGCAGAAACAATGGCCTGGAGTGAAGGTGTAAAAACCCGGTTTGAAACAGAGTGGGAAGGCGATTTCGATTGGGCCAGAGGGAAGCGAATTGCCGACCGATTATTTGTAACAGCCATAAATAATGGCGATTTCATTCAAGTTAAGGGCGTTGATTTTGCCGATGGTGCAGAATCGGTTGAAGCAAGTGTATCGCCAATTTATGGAGGCACGATTGAGATTCGGGTCGATAAAATTGATGGGCCGGTGATTGCAACCGTTGAGGTAAATACCACAAGCCAGGAGGGAATTTGGAGTACAGTTACTGCATCGGCAGATAAAAACATCAAAGGAGTTCACGATGTTTATTTGGTTTTCAAAGGAGAAAAAGATTTATTTTATTTTGATTGGTGGAAGTTTAACAAATAAAGCATAGGAAAATGAAAAAAGCAGCATTGATTTCAGAAAACAAGAATTATACAGCGGTAGATGTTGGTAGCTTGGAAGATATTGAAAATTATTCACTTATTCATCCCAAACTTAAAACCGAGATTAAAGGGAAGGTGTTTTTAAAAGAGCTTACCAAATCATCCGGAACAGAAATATCGTTTACCACCATACCGCCAAAATCAGAATTAGGATATTTCCATATACATTACAAAGACGAAGAAACCTACATCATACTTAAAGGTTCCGGTTATTATCAGGTCGATGAGGATTGTTTTCCCGTTCAGGAAGGAAGTGTAATACGAGTTGCACCTGATGGTGTGAGAAGTTTATGTAACACGTCGGAAGAAAATATGGTGTACATGTGTATTCAGTCAAAAGAAAACTCATTGGAAGAATATACAACGGATGATGGAAAAAGAGTTGCTGTTTCTCCGAAATGGGAAATCGACAAATAAGCAGTAGCTGTAATTTGTTTGGTGGAGTTTGGGGCAGCTTGTTGCCCCAGATTTCGGAATGCCAACATTTGCCATCTTTCGATGTAAGAATAATCACCGCCCAAAACAAGCAGAAGTGCCAACGCTGATTTCTGTTGGCACTTCTACTTTTATTTCCTTCTTTTTTTCCGTTTCTGACGTTCTTTTGTTCGTGCAAATTTATCTTCGAACGAACGTTTTGACGAGCCTTTTCTTTTTTTCTGATGAAAAGCTCCCTGGAAAGTTGGATCGTCGATTTTGCGCTGGCGGTCGATCTCGCGCAGCATATCCTGGTTTTCTTTTAACTCCGATTCAATCACTTCTACCTCTTCAGGCAAGTCCAGAAGCTGAATTTCCTGACGCATTAAACTTTCAATCTTTTTCCAGTGCCACTCTGCCGCCGGATCGATTAAGGTTATGGCATCTCCTTTATTTCCGGCGCGTGCAGTTCGCCCAATTCGATGAATATAATCTTCGTAATCATTCGGCAAATCAAAGTTAATAACGTGGCTCACCTTACTTACATCCATACCCCGCGCCGAAACATCGGTGGTAATCAATATCCGTACCTCACCATTTTTAAAGGCCTGTATGGAATTAATACGCGAGTTTTGTGCTTTGTTCGAATGGAGAATTCGTTTTTCACCTTCCGCTTTTCGCTGAACCACTTTGTAAACGCCTTCGGCATGTTCCTTCGTCTTCACAAAAATAACCACACGCGTAAAATTTTCTTCGTCTTGAAGAAGATGCTTGATAAGATTAAGTTTTGTTCTGTAATTCGGAACCTTATAACATTTTTGTGTTACCAGCCCAACCGGAGTTGCTGATGGTGCAATTTCCAGTTTATCGTAATGGTCAAGAAACTCTTCAGCAAGCGTTTCAATCTTTTCCGAGAAGGTAGCTGAGAACAACAGGTTTTGCCTGCGCGACGGAATAATTTCCTGAAGCTGTTTGATTTGAGGTATAAAGCCCATGTCGAGCATACGGTCGGCTTCGTCGATTACCAGGTATTTTACCTTTTTTAGTCGCAGCGCACCGGCCTGGTACAAATCCCACATTCGGCCCGGTGTGGCAACCAGAATATCAATACCCGGCTCCAGCAACGCAGCATGTTTTGTCCAGCCAATACCGCCAAATACTGCCGCATGACGCAACTCCGAATAACTTGTTAATTCTGCAATATCTTCTCCCACCTGAATCGATAGTTCGCGTGTAGGAACAAGAATTACAACACGCGGATCAACTCCTTCCGGCTTTTTTAAACGAGTAAGCAAGGGAAGCAGGTAAGCCGCCGTTTTTCCGGTTCCGGTTTGGGCCACACCAACAATATTTACCCCCGAATTAATTTTCGGAATAGCTCTATCCTGGATGGGTGTTGGCGTAGTAAAACCAATGTCATCCAACGCTTTTAATATCGATTTTGCAACTTTTAAATCTTCAAAAGTCTTCTTCATTCTATATAATTTAGAAAACAATGTTTTCTGTTTGGGTGCAAAATTAGAAAATAAAGCCGACTTACCTCAATTTGTACATTTTACCGGGGAGTGCAAGTACAAGATTTTTAAATTCAAGGTTGAGCAACATCGCCGAAATACGGCTTACAGGCAGTTTTATTTCGGACGAAATCTGATCGATAAATAGTTGGCCTTTTTCTTTTAACAGGTCAACTACTTTTTGTTCTTCAGGATTTAAATCGATAAACAAACTCGACTGAATGGCATCAACTTTATCGGTTTTTTCCCAGCCCATAAAATATTCCAGATCGTTTATCCCTTCAATTAAAGTAGCTCCGTTATTTCTGATCAACAGGTTACAGCCTTTCGAGTAAGTGTCGCCTGCCCGACCCGGGAAAGCAAAAACATCGCGGTTATACGATGAGGCAATATCGGCAGTAATTAGCGAGCCTCCTTTTTGGGCCGATTCCACCACAATTGTAGCATCGGCCAATCCGGCAATAATGCGATTGCGTTTTATAAAATTGGCCGGATCTATTTTTGTATTGCTCGGAAAATCAGTAACAATTCCGCCACATTCCTGCATTTTTTCTGCCGTTTGTTTGTGCAGTGCAGGGTAAAGCGTATCGAGACCATGAGCAATTACCCCCACGGTTGGCAGCTTGTAGTTCAGTGCACATCGGTGTGCCTGTACATCAATACCATAAGCCAAGCCACTCACGATAAGAATATTGTATTTCCTTTCGGCAAATTCGCGGCAAAGATCATCAACGATTGACCTGCCGTATTCCGTGGCATTACGCGTGCCCACAATGCTGATTACCCGTTCGGCATCCAAATTCATATTTCCTTTGGTGTAAATGATAAGTGGCGCGTCAACACAGCTTTTTAATCTGCGCGGATAAGTTACGTCGGTATAAAAATGGATGTCTATTCCGCTTTTATCAATGTACTCCAGCTCTTTTTCAGCCTTAGGCAACACATTGTTTTTCTTTATCTGGCGGGCATAAGCTTCTCCAATTCCGGGAACTTTTGTTAGTGCTTTAGCCGATTGCGAAAAAACACCTTCGGCACTGCCAATATAGGCTACCAGGTTACGAGCAAGAATACCTCCAATATTGGGAAGCATCGATAGTGCCACTTTGTATTTAAGATCATCGTTCATACGTGTAGGGAGTTCAGCTTTAGGATTCTATGATTGAATTTAGTGACTCCTGAATACTTTCGCGGTCTTCGACATTTAAACCGGCCAGACTAACAGTTGGATATTCAGCTATACCTCTATCGGTTTTTATTACGAGAGTTAAATCGGATAATTTACCAAAAAATGAATTCTCGAAGTTGGCTTTTTTTAAGCGGTACTTGGGGAATTCGATGGAATTATAGGCCTTGCCTCCAAGATTGATCATTTTGTAATAACGAAGAATAATTTTGTCGTCATCGTCGGAATATTCGATGTATTGATAATCGGCCACATGAAAATAAAGGTACCATATGGAAAAAACACCCACTCCGGCCAATGCAACCAGAACATGGTCAAGTAAAAACAGCGCCGTAATACCCAGTGCAATCGCCATCGAAACCATGGTAAATATTTTTTTGATCTTCGAAACCTTTTCGCTGTTTTTTATTGTCATCGTTCGTTATTAAATATCTAAAACTAGTGCCGCAGATAACCTGAAAAAAAAGGCAATGCCATTTTTATTGTAACTTTATCGCAATTTAGCAGCTACTTATGGGAAATTCAAAAATTTACTCTAAAATAATTTACAGTCGAAAGTTGGAACAGGAACTGCAGGCTTATATCGATAACTATCCAAAGGGCAAGGTGTTTTTGGCTACCGAAGAAACCGTAGATAAACTTTGGGTGGGGAAAATGGATGATTTTCTGGCGGAAAACAGCATTGCAAAGATTGTGGTTCCGGCTGGTGAGAGCAATAAAAAAATTGGCTCGGTTGAAACCATCTGGCAGTTTTTGTCGGAAAACGAAGGCGACCGCAAATCGTTGTTGATTAATATTGGCGGCGGAATGCTTACTGATTTGGCCGGTTTTGCAGCCAGCACTTTTAAACGCGGGATCGATTTTTTGAACGTTCCTACAACTTTGTTATCGCAGGTTGATGCGTCGGTTGGAGGGAAAACAGGGTTTAACTTTAACGGACTAAAAAACGAAATTGGCGTATTTAAAGAACCGGTTGCCGTTGTTATCAATACCGATTTCCTGAAAACAATCGATCGTAACAATTTTATTTCGGGGTTTGCCGAAATGATCAAACACGGATTGATTCACAGTACGGAACATCTGGCAGAGCTTAAGAATTTTGATTTCGATACTATTGATTATGATCTGTTACAGGAAATTATCCGCCACTCGGTGAACGTGAAAGAATATTTTGTCGCCAACGATTTAACTGAAAATAACATTCGAAAAGCACTGAATTTTGGGCATACGGTTGGCCATGCTTTCGAGAGTCTGGCCATGAAACAAAACCGTCCCATTTTACATGGTTATGCCGTTGCTTATGCCATGATCGCCGAATTGTTTCTGTCGGTAAATAGGTGTGGTTTCCCGCAAACCGATTGCGATGAGCTGACCAAATGGATGTTAGATATTTACGGCAAGTTCGAAATTGAAGAATCAGATTTTGAAGCGTTGTATCAACTAATGACGCACGACAAAAAGAACGAATCAGGACGAATTAACTTTACCTTACTTCCAAAAGTTGGCGAAATTGCCATTAATCAGAATTGTAGCAAAGAATTGATTCTGGAAGCGCTTAAATTCTATAAAGGTCTGTAATTGACAGACCGAATTAACCTCATCATTACTTCTGACATGATATACCAGGTAAGTACCGACATAAAAGAAATTAACGGAACAATTAACCTTCCGGCATCAAAAAGTATAAGTAACCGGGCACTGATTATTAATGCACTGAGTTACAGCCCGTATCCAATTCAAAACCTATCGGACAGCGACGATACAAAAGTTTTGACGGCAGCATTGTTTTCAAATAGCAATAAATTCGATATCGGACATGCCGGTACAGCCATGCGATTTCTCACTGCTTTTCTGGCAAAAATTGTTGGCGAGTGGGAAATTACCGGATCGGAGCGCATGCAGCAACGCCCCATTGCTATTTTGGTAGATGCGCTAATCCAATTGGGAGCACAAATTGAATACCTGGGTAATGAAGGTTGTCCTCCACTGAAGATTTTGGGTTCGCATTTAAAAGGGCAAACCATTGAGTTGGATGGAAGTGTGTCGAGTCAGTATATTTCGGCACTTTTGCTAATTGCTCCAACCATTGAAAATGGCCTAACTTTAAAGCTGAAAGGCAATATCACATCGCGCTCGTACATAAAACTTACGCTGGAACTGATGGCAAAATTTGGTATTCAGTACCGTTGGGACGAAAACGAGATTTATGTCCCGGAACAAAAATATTTTGCCCTCGATTTTACCTGCGAAGCCGATTGGTCGGGAGCTTCGTACTGGTACCAGATTATGGCGCTGGTTGACAAAGGCGAAATTTTACTGGAAAATCTTTTACTCGATAGTTTGCAGGGCGATGTCAATATCACATCCTGGTTTGAGCAGTTTGGAGTTACTTCAATACAAAAAGAAAAGGGTGTTCTGTTAACAAAAAGTAAAAACCGCCAGCCGGATAAACTAGTGCTTGATTTTATTGAAAATCCCGATGTGGCACAAACGATGGCGTGTTTGTGTGTGGCTAAAAATATTCCATTTCACTTCTCAGGTTTAAAAACCCTGAAGATAAAAGAAACCGACCGGATTGCCGCGTTGCAAAACGAACTGGGAAAGTTTGGTATTCCTATCACCGAACCTGAACACGGAGAGTTGGCCTGGGATGGAAGCGTTGATATGGAACAACAGGAAGAAAATCCAATAATAAGAACATATCACGATCATCGGATGGCACTGGCATTTGCCCCAATGGCTTTGGCTGGGTACAACATGCAAATTGATGACCCGATGGTTGTTACCAAATCGTATCCGGGTTTTTGGGAAGACCTGAAACAGGTTGGATTTTCGATTAAAGATTAAGAATTCGGTTGGGATGTCAGTCTGAGCCGAGTCGAACAGTGATACAGGAAGTTATAAGGAATTGTGTTGATGACTTAGTTATAGCCTATTATTTCCGTCTTTTCTGAAAAAACTCCTGTAATAATTCTGTACATTCCGTTTCAAAAATGCCGCTAACAATTTCTGTTTTGGGGTGAAGTGCTTTGGCTGCAAACTTTTTAAAACCACGTTTTTCATCGGAAGCGCCATAAACGATTTTACCAATTTGCGACCAGCCTAATGCTCCGGCACACATTATACAAGGCTCCAATGTTACATAAAGTGTGCAGTCGTTCAGGTATTTGCCGCCCAATAAGTTAGCCGCTGCAGTAATGGCCTGCATTTCGGCATGTGCGGTTACATCATTCAAAGTTTCGGTAAGGTTGTGGGCACGTGCAATTATCTTTCCTTTTGAAACAACCACTGCTCCAACCGGAATTTCGCCTTCGTCAAAAGCCTGAACAGCTTCTGCAAAGGCCTTTTTCATAAAATATTCGTCGTTAAACGGTTCAATCATAATCCTGAATTATTACTGCGAAGTAAATAAATCTTTGTCGTACTTCGTGTCTGTCTGCGGGAACTTTGTGTTATTTATTAGAATTTATTGGCCATGTTAGGAACATTAATTTTTTCTGCAAGCCATACATTCTTCAATTGTTTTATACGGTGGAGGAATACATCCGGGGCCGGTAGAGTAGCTAACTTCAATGCATCGTCCTTCTTTTGTATCGAAATAATATCCCCTGCGAAGATCACGATGGGAACCTGATCTCACAATTATATTTCCGTGTTCATCTACAACCGTTGTTTGATGTGTTGACCGGTTTAGAGGAATTGACTCTTCGCTTGCAGGAACAAAATACATAGATGAACAGGCTGATAAGAATAGTAAAATTACGATTGAAGTAAAGGTTTTCATTGTGTTGTTTTTTCTGGATTATTCAAACTTCATTCCACAAAAAATGACGCCATATTGTGAACCTGCTTTTGAAAATGAAACAAACTGAAACAATTCCCATTTAAAACCTCTTTACGTCAATTACAGTACTAAATGTCAGATATAATTGCCAAAATATCACTATTTTCGCGGCGTAAATAAAAGAAAGATATCATGTACAGAACACATACTTGTGGCGAACTTCGAATTGAGAATACAGGAAATGAAGTAACTCTGGCCGGTTGGGTGCAACGCGTCCGCGACCTGGGAGCCATGACTTTTGTAGACTTACGCGACCGTTACGGCATTACCCAGCTGGTGGTTGACGAAAATACCGATAAAGCGGTTGCCGAAGCCCTTGAAGAATTGGGACGCGAATTTGTGATCCAGGCAACGGGAACGGTTCGGGAGCGTCAGAGCAAAAACAAAAATATACCAACCGGGGAAGTGGAGATCGCTTTATCGGGAATTAAGATTTTAGGACCGGCTGAAACGCCTCCGTTTACCATTGAAGATAATACGGATGGTGGTGATGATCTGCGTATGAAATACCGTTACCTCGACCTGCGTCGTACTCCTGTGCGCGAAAATCTGATCCTGCGTGCGAAGATGGCTCATGCTGTACGTTCTTACCTGAATTCTAAAGATTTTATCGAGACAGAAACACCGGTGCTGATTAAATCAACTCCGGAAGGAGCCCGCGACTTTGTAGTGCCATCGCGTATGAATGAAGGACAGTTTTATGCGCTTCCGCAATCGCCACAACAGTTTAAACAGTTACTGATGGTAGCCGGTTTCGATCGTTATTACCAGATTGTAAAGTGTTTCCGCGACGAAGATCTGCGTGCTGACCGTCAGCCGGAATTTACACAAATCGACTGTGAAATGTCGTTCGTTGAGCAAGAAGATGTGCTGGAAATGTTCGAAGGGTTAACCCGTCACATGTTCAAAGAAACATTGAATGTTGAGGTGGATGAATTCCCGTGGATGCCATATACGGAAGCAATGGAGAAATACGGATCGGACAAACCCGATACCCGTTTCGAGATGCTGATCAACAATATTACTGAAACTGTAAAAGGAAAAGATTTTGTGGTGTTCGACTCAGCAGAATATATTGGTGCCATTTGTGCCAAAGGATGTGCCGGATACACCCGCAAACAACTTGATGGGCTTACCAATTGGGTAAAACGTCCGCAAATTGGTGCCAAAGGTTTGGTTTATGTGAAATGTAACGAAGACGGTTCGTTTAAATCGTCGGTAGATAAATTTTACTCGCAAGACGATTTGAAAGTCTGGGCTGAAAAAACAGGAGCCGAAGCCGGTGACTTGATCCTTGTTATGAGCGGAGACAAAGATCATATGCTTGATGCACTTGGGGCACTTCGTTTAGAAATGGCGAACCAGCTGGGGTTACGCGATAAAAATGTGTTTAAACCTTTGTGGGTTGTTGACTTCCCATTGTTGGAATGGGACGAAGAAAGCAAGCGTTTCCACGCGATGCACCACCCGTTCACTTCGCCTAAGCCTGAGGATATCGCGTTAATGGATACCGATCCCGGAAAAGTACGTGCCAATGCATACGACCTTGTAATTAACGGCGTTGAGATAGGCGGTGGTTCGGTGCGAATCTTCGACTCGGCGTTGCAGGCTAAAATGTTCAGCCTGCTTGGTTTTACCAAAGAAGAGGCCGAAGCACAATTTGGCTTCCTGATGAATGCCTTTAAATATGGTGCACCTCCACATGCTGGTATCGCTTTCGGTTTCGACCGTTTGGTGTCGTTATTTGCAGGACTGGATACAATTCGCGATGTTATTGCTTTCCCGAAAAACAATGCCGGCCGCGATGTGATGATTGATACACCATCAACTATAGCCGATGCACAGTTGGACGAGTTGTGCCTGAAACTGGATATGAAAGAAAAGAAGTAATTTCTGTTACATACAATTATTTTAAGGAGCCTTTTCTGGCTCCTTTTTTGTTGAAACCGTTAAATCTCACTAAGAATAACAAAAGTTTGTATTGGTGATTGAACTTCCGGTTAATTTTGCACGAAAATAAAAAACAGACAGCCAACCTTGACTAAAGAAAATTATGCATAAAATATTACGAAAAAGAATCCTGAATCCCGCCGTTGAGGAAATTGTTGTGGAAGCGCCTTATGTGGCCAGGAAATGCCAACCCGGACAATTTATAATTATTATTGTTGAAGAAGGGGGCGAACGCATCCCTCTAACAATTGCTGATTACAATCGCGAAGAGCAGTCGGTAACCATGATTTATCAGGTTGTGGGGCACTCAACCCAGTTACTTCAGCAAAAAAATGTAGGAGATTATATTTCTGATGTTGCCGGCCCGCTGGGTTTGCCTTGTGTTGATCATAAACCGAAAAAAGTACTTGGAATCGGCGGTGGTGTTGGAGCAGCTCCTTTATATCCTCAAATAAAAATGCATGCCGGAAACGGTGCCGAAATAGATGTGGTTTTAGGTGGCCGCAGTGCTGAATTTGTAATTCTGCAGGAAGAATTCTCGAAACTGTCGAAGAACGTATTTGTAGCGACTGATGATGGGAGCCTCGGAACAAAGGGTTTTGTTACCAATATCGTTCAAAAATTGCTGGAAGAAGGAAATCAATATGATGAAGTAATTGCGATTGGTCCTATTCCGATGATGAAAGCAGTGGTGAACGTAGTAAAACCATTTAATATTCCGATATCGGTTTCGCTGAATCCATTGATGGTTGATGGAACTGGAATGTGTGGTGGTTGCCGTGTTTCCATTGCCGGGAAAACAAAATTTGCCTGCGTTGATGGTCCCGATTTTAATGGTTACGACGTGGATTTTGATGAAATTACCAGTCGCCAGGGAATGTACAAGGAACAGGAAAAAGGTCATAATTGTAGAATAGGTTTGTCGGGCGGGAATGAAAAAGCCGCAAAAAATGGAGTGCCAATAGCTCCTCAAATGAAGGGCAGGTTTAATATGCAGCCACAAAGAACGCCAATGCAGGAGCTCGACGCGATTGAACGCAGTAAATCGTTTGGAGAAGTGGCAATGGGATATTCCGTGGAAGAGGCGATAAACGAAGCCAAACGCTGCATTCAGTGTAAACGACCTTCGTGTGTAAGTGGTTGCCCGGTAAATGTGCAGATTCCGGAATTTATTGGACACATTGCACAAGGCGATTTTCAGGAAGCCTATAAAAGCATAAAATCATATAATAGTCTGCCAGCCGTGTGTGGACGTGTGTGTCCGCAGGAAAACCAGTGCGAAGCGATTTGTGTTCGTGGAAAAAAAGATGAACCTGTGGCCATAGGCCGTTTGGAACGTTTTATTGCCGATTATGCGCGCGAGAATAACTTCGAAGAAGAACTCCCGCAGTACAACTCGGGTAGAAAAGTAGCTGTAATTGGTGCCGGACCAGCCGGAATTGCATGTGCCGGAGAACTGGCTAAAAAAGGACATGACGTGGTTGTTTTTGAAGCATTACACACGCCGGGTGGAGTGTTAATGTATGGTATTCCAGAATTCCGGTTACCCAAACAAATCGTGCGCGAAGAAATTAACTCCATCAAAAAAATGGGTGTTAAAATTGAGAAAAACGTAATCGTAGGAAAATCACTAACTGTTGAAGATTTGAAGGAAGACGGTTTTGAAGCCATTTTTATTTCTACCGGAGCAGGACTGCCACGATTCCTTAATATTGAAGGCGAAAACCTGAATGGTGTTTATTCTGCCAACGAATTTCTCACCCGTGTGAACTTAATGGAATCCTTTAAACGCGAAACCCCAAGTCCGGTACAAAAAGGTGATAAAGTTGCAGTTGTTGGTGGTGGTAATGTTGCCATGGATGCCTGCCGCACTGCATTGCGTTTAGGAGCAGAGGCAGTTTATATTATTTACCGGCGCGGTGAAGATGAACTGCCTGCGCGAGCTGAAGAAATTGAACATGCCAAAGAAGAAGGTATCCAGTTTAAATTGCTTGCCAATCCGGTAAAAATTCATGATAATGGTAACGGTTGGGTTGGTGCAATCGAAAATCAGCAAATGGAACTAGGCGAACCTGATACCTCGGGACGAAGAAGACCAGTGCCGATGGAAGGGGCAACTTTTATGCTTGATGTGAATAAGGTTGTTATTGCAGTGGGACAGTCGCCAAACCCACTAATTACGCAAAGCACCAAAGGACTCGATTTGCACTCTTGGGGAGGTATTATCGTTGACGAGCAAAACATGAAAACCAGTCTTGGAAATGTATATGCCGGAGGTGATGTGGTTACCGGTGCAGCAACCGTAATTCTGGCAATGGGTGCCGGAAAAACCGCGGCACAAGCTATCGATGGACAATTGAACTAGTACACATTCAGTAGTGATGGTCTCACTAAAACTGAGGCCATCACTAATCAGACTTTGATGGTAATATTATACTGTTTTACAAAGTGTCCGTATTAAATTCTTAGGCTTAAAGGATCATATTTCCGAGTTTCGTCATTGTTTATCGTATTAAAATCACCATACTCACCAAAATTGGTAAGTAATTTTAAACCTCTTAAGATATCGTATTTATAATAATCTCAGCCTCTGGGTTCCTCGTGTCTCAGTGTTTTGATTATCTCCATCAGATTGAATATACGTAGTGTGGGATGTAGAAGTACATAGCTACAAACCGCTTCAGTTTTGAGTAAATATATTGTGATTAGAACACTGCAGCCCCGCAATAGATCTATTGTTTGTTCGAGGCCTGCGATTATTATATCAATTCAAGTAATTTTTTTGTATAAACCCCTAATGCGTAGTGCACTCTTTATTATTTATAAGTCCTGCTTTTGCCAAAAGGAAAGCACCACTACAGATACTGCAAATGGTTGTATCATTAGTGTTAGCTCTTTTTAACCAATCAAAAAAAGTTTGATCTTCGTTACAATGAATCATCTGATGCGAACTCGAACCAGATATAAAAATAATGTCATTTTTAGTAGGTATAGTTTCCCCGAAGTGTTTTAATGCGGAAAGCTTTAAGCCTGAAGAGCTCTTTGTCGTTGATTGATTGCTGATGAATTCAAACTGATAATTAAATCCTAAAATTTTAGCTTCCTCAAAAAAACCTGCAAAACACCGCTTAAATCAAAAATGGTAACTCGTTCTGGAATATAGAAATAGACGATTGATTTTGCTTGTTCCCTGTTATTCTGTTTACACTGTTTTGCTTACAGCTAACGGCAGTCTGTCTAAAAAATAAAATTAAGCCTTTGAGATTTCAATATTTCATTCTTTTTAAAGCCAGCTATCCAAATAATTCTTTCACGGAAAGAGTTTTTTAGCGGTCTGACAGCGGTGCTATGAGGTCGTGGCGGTCAGACCGAGAGTCTGAGTGTCGACCGAAACCGAGGTTAACTTATACCCACATATTATGTTACTATTTTTTCACTGTTATCTCAAAACCACAATCACTGTTCAAATTCTTGATGCATTAAAGCTAACCATAGACCTATTTTTCAATCCGCTAGCAGAAAGACAACTAACATAAGCATCCAGTACCACGCAGCGCAGGAAAAAATTATCGTTAAGATAGCGCCCTACAGCTGTCGACAATAAAATCAACCATCGTGTCTAATATCAACGACTGTCGAGCAAAGAAAAATCAGCAAATCCGTTAATAAATATCAAATATTGTAAAAAAGTTATATCTATTATTGCCTTTATGAACGAATGTCAGTAAATTACACACAAATCTTGCGATTCATTAAATTGCTATTCCTGTTCATTACCAAAGCAACAACAAAACAGCATAAGCTACGGCCTATTCTGCCACAAATCAAAAAAACTACAGAATCCAGGATTCTGTTTTTCATTTATATTTTTGACATTAACAGCCTGCCCTTTTGGGGTGGGCTGTTTTAATTATGAACGGCGACATCACGCATCATCCTTTTTATATGTCGATACTTTCCCTCACAAGGAAATACAGCAACACTGCCAAATCCGAGGCTTCCATATAATACTTCACCTGCTGAATAAAACACAAAAAAGGGAAAACCTTTCGGCTTCCCCTTCAATATTAAATTCTATATATAACTAAAGTATTGGTAAAGTCTACATTAAGAACGAAATAAGCACACCTGCCGCAACTGCCGAGCCAATTACACCCGAGATGTTACTAGCCATACAATACTGTAATATGTGATTCTTTTTGTCGTACTTCAGCGCCAGCTCATTAGCCACACGCGAGGCCATTGGCACCGCACTCAGTCCGGTTGCACCAATAAGCGGGTTGATTTTTTTCTTGCTGAACATGTTTACCAGTTTCACGGCAAAAATACCACCGGTAATCGATATCGCGAAGGCCACAAAACCACCAACTACAATACCCAGTGTTTTTGCCGAAAGAAAAACTTCAGCAGTCATAGTTGCTCCAACAGTAAGCCCAAGGAAAATGGTTGCGGTGTTCATGATCGGTCCTTGTGCAGCATCGGCCAAACGGCTTGTCGACGAGCCAACTTCCTTAATCAGGTTACCAAACAACAGCATTCCTAACAGTGGTACCGACGATGGGACCAAAACAGCAGCCAGTGTTCCCAAAGCAATTGGGAAAATAATTTTGGCAGCTTTCATATTCTTGATCTGAACTTTTGCCGGGTACTGTTTTTCCATTTGTTTCATGTTGATGGTAAACTCTTTTTTCGAGATAAACAACTTTGCAACCAATGGAATAATTACAGGCACCAGCGCCATGTACGAATACGCAGCAATAGCAATGGGGCCAAGCAGGTGCGGAGCCAGTTTTATGGTAGTATAAATAGCGGTTGGCCCATCGGCACCACCAATAATACCCAGCGAAGCAGCTTCTTTTGGAGTAAATCCTACAGCAATAGCACCAATAAGAATGGTAAAAATACCAATCTGTGCAGCAGCGCCAAACAGTGCAAGTTTCAGGTTACGCAACATCGGGCCAAAATCGGTTAATACTCCAACCCCCATAAAGATTACAGGAGGCAGCAAACCGGTTTTAATCAACGAATAATACAGGTAATTCATAATCCCGTAATCGTGCGCAATTTCAAATAGGTTCATATACCGGTGTCCTTCCAGCTCAATCAGTTCGGGGTTTACAACTCCCATTTGTCCCCCCGGGAAATTGGCCAGCAAAACACCAAATGCTATCGGGATAAGCAGCAAGGGCTCGTACCCTTTCTTTATCCCGAGATAAAGCAGCACAAACGAAATCGCCCACATTATTAATGTTTGCCAGGTGATCTCGCCAAGCGCGGTCATGTTAAACAGTTCTGATAAAATATCCATAAATCTGGTTTATGACAGTTGTACCAAAACATCGTCTTCATCCACATTGTCGCCATTAGCTTTTAAAATAGCAACTACAGTACCATCGCTTTCAGCAACAACCGCATTGTAGGTTTTCATCGATTCGATGTAACAAACCAAATCACCCTCTTTTACGGTATCGCCAACTTTAAGCGCGGTTTCCGATGTATCTTTTGTTAACATGAATTTCCCTTCCAACGGAGCAATCACTTCTGAAGCAACGCTACCGTTTACTGCCGGTGCAGCTTCTTCTTTTGCAGGAGCAGAACTTGCAGTTGCCGGAGCAGCTTCAGCACCATCGTAGCTAACACCTACTTTAAATTTCTCGCCATTCACATCAATTACCATCGATTTGGGTTCGAAAGCGCCTGTAGATACTTCCACAACAGCAGGTTTTGGCTCGGCAGCAGCTTTCTTTTCGGCAAGGTCGGCTTCAAAATCGGCTTTTGCCTTACCCGATTTATAAGCGCGGTATTGCTCGGGGTGCATAGCCAGCTCGAACAACTCTTCGTCGTCCTGACCATAATCCCAACCGTTGTCGTCCATTTCTTTTCTGAACACATCAAGGTTATCAGGATATTGTTCTTGCGGTACACCGGTAAAGAATTCTTTTCCTTTTTCTTTGGCCAGCTCAACAATTTCAGGAGCCAATTCTCCCGGAAGTTTTCCTGATTTACCGATGATCATATCCCAGATGTTATCGGCAATCATACTCCAGCGCTCGCGACCTTTAATTACCTGCAACACGTTCATCAGTGCCAGGTTTTTCACGTACTGACTAAATGGAGTTACCAGCGGTGGATAACCTAACTTAGGCCATATATATTCTACTTCCTCAAACAGTTTTATCAGCAGATCGTCCTGAGTTAAGGTTGGCTTATTGCGTTTTGTCAGCCATTTGTTCAGGCTCTCGAGGTTGTTATCCAGGTCGGCCATTAAACTACCCATCATTCCGCCGGGAAGGCCTGAACCGATCAACAAGGAATTCATGTGACGGTTTTTGGGGTTGATGTAATAACCAAGGAAATCGTCGATAAACTCCTGCGTCATCGCACGAACTTCCATATAAGCTTTCATGTTCACCTCTTTTACTGCATAACCGGCATCTTTTAACATACCTTGCACAGCCAATACATCGGCATGACCTGTACCCCACGACAGTGGCTCCATTGCAACGTCAACATAATCAACACCTGCACGGGCTGCTTCCAGAATACTTGCCATTGAGAAACCAGGACCAGAGTGGCCGTGGTACTGAACAGTAGTTTTAGGATGTGCTGTTTTTATGTTTTTGATGATTTTTCCGATGAAAGCAGGACGGCCAATACCAGCCATATCTTTTACACAAATCTCGTCGGCACCCATTTCAATTAAGGTATTGGCAAGATTAGTGTAATACTCAACTGTGTGCACCTTCGAAATGGTTAAACTCAAAGCTGCCTGCGAGATCATTCCACCTTCTTTAGCAAACTTAATCGAGTTTTCAAGGTTACGCGGATCGTTCAAACCACAGAAAGAACGGGCAATATCAGTACCTTGTAATTTCTTTACTTTAAACATCAGTTTACGAACGTCGGCAGGTACCGGGCTCATACGAATACCATTCAAAGCACGCTCCAGCATATGCGTTTGAATACCGGCATCGTTAAAAGGCTGTGTCCATCTGCGGTTGGCAATGTTTGGATTTTCGCCAAATAAAAGGTTGATCTGTTCAAATCCACCACCGTTGGTTTCGACCCTGTCGAAACATCCCATATCGATAATTGCGGGTGCTACTTTTTCAAGTTGTTCTACTTTAGGAACGTATTTCCCTGAGGATTGCCACATATCTCTATACAGCAAGCTAAATTTGATCTCTTTCTTCATTTCTGTTTATTTTTGGTCTATTGGAAAAAAAGATACCTTTCACTTCGTCGCCGTTTTTTCCTTCGTTTGCACTATTCTGTCTGGTTCGTCGAATCGCCTCCACGGAAAAGATTGCTGAAGTTGATATCCGTTAACTACTCTCTTATTTTTTCTATCGATGTCACTCTGCCTTTTCCTTTAGTAGTAATTTCTATAGCAGAAACAATAGCGGCCAGCTTTGATGGGTTAATTTCTTTTTGCGAATTAGTTGCCCTCCCCGAAGGCTCGACAACTGCAACTGCAAAACGATTGGTAATGCGAATAATAATGTTACCCAAAACCACCACCATAATGAGGATAAAAAATACGGTACTCATACCCGTTAGCATCAATTTTAAAGCTTCATTCATCTTTCTATTTTTTGTTTAAATTGATTTTTTAGAGCTTGCAAATATATACTTCATTATCACATAGCGATTCGCATAACTTACGATTTGATACTTTTTAGGTTATTTTAGTATCACTTTGACATTTCTAATAAAGAATTATTTCTTTTTACATATGCAAATATTTAACTATGAAGAGTTTATAGGCTGTCGAAAAAAATATTTTCAAAACACCTGCTTTACAACATAAAAATCAAGCAGTTAACATTAAGGTTAAATTTGAACTAATTTTTGTGTACAAAACACACATTGAGAAACTAAATGAACTTAAGACCTGTATATCCTCATCGCGGGAAAAAAGTAACTATTTAAAAACATAATACAAACGAAAAACCAACAATATCAATAAACAGTTCTACCGAATTTATTTAGTGTTTAAATTTAATGTACCTTTGCCCCGGATTTTAGGTTTAAGAATTTTTATCTACCTCCTAGTCCCCCATCTTAGGATATTTGACTTTTCTTTAAATCTCATTTCTTAATATTAAAAACATTTTTAATAGCTGCTGATATTTATTAAATTCGAGGTCAGTAAGCTGAAATCACTATTAAAGATATATATGGGAAGATCGAAAGAAACATTTGGTAAAAAAGAAGTACGAAAAAAACAAGCAAAGAAGAGAAAAGAAAAAGAAGCAAGAAAGCAGGCTCGTAAAGAAAATGGTGGCAATTCAGGATTGGACGATATGATTGCCTATGTTGATGAGTTTGGTAACATCACCGATACTCCACCAGACGAAACACAAAAAGAAGAAGTAAACATTGAAGATATTGATGTGAGTGTTCCAAAAGGAGGTTACGGAGAAGCAGAGCCTAAAGAAAAACAAGGTATAGTTACATTCTTTAACGACCAAAAAGGATACGGTTTTATTCGCAACCTGTCGAACAACCAAAATATTTTTGTTCATATTAACGAAGTAGATGGCGAGATTAAAGAAGGTAACCGTGTAACCTACGAAGAAGGACAAGGCCCAAAAGGACCGGCGGCAATGAATGTGAAGATCTCGGGCTAATCCATTCATCAAAAACAATCGGCAACTTCTGCCAAAAACAGTTTACAAGATGGGAAAAGATTTAAAGTTAGCGGTACTTATCGATGGCGATAATATTCCATCTGCATACGTGAAAGAAATGATGGAAGAGATTGCAAAATACGGCAATCCTACCATCAAACGTATTTATGGCGACTGGACGCGGCCCGGTTTAAACAAATGGAAAAACCTGTTACTCGACAATGCCATTACACCCATACAACAATACGGTTACACCATTGGGAAGAATGCTACTGATTCGGCCATGATCATCGACGCTATGGATATCCTTTACAGCGAAAAAGTAGATGGTTTTTGCCTGGTATCAAGCGACAGCGATTTTACCCGACTGGCTACCCGTTTGCGCGAAGCCGGGATGCACGTAATTGGCATTGGCGAGAAAAAAACACCGGATCCGTTTATCGTTTCGTGCGATCGTTTTATTTATATCGAAATTCTGAAAAGCCGCTCGAAAGAGAATGAGACTTCTCCTTCTAATAAATCGGAGAAAAAAGGAGTTGACAAAGTAACACCCAAAGTTATTCGCTTGATTTCGAAAACCATTTCGGACCTGGCCGACGACGACGGCTGGGCTTTCCTGGGCGACGTGGGAAGTTTACTGCAAAAGAAACAACCAAATTTCGACTCGCGAAACTACGGGTTTGAAAAATTAACTCCGCTAATCGACTCCACTGGCATGTTTGAAATCGATCAGCGCGTAGGGCAGGGAAAATACAAATTGATGTACGTTCGGAATAAGAAACGATAGTTTAAGATTGAAAAAGATTGATTTTGAGATTGATGCAGATTGATCAACCATTTTAATTCATACTTCCTCCTCAATTTCAATCTCCATCATTCCCAACTCCAATATTCCAAATTCTATCATTCAAAAAGCTCCACAATTTCCTCCTGTGTAACCTGCTCAAACGGATTATTTGAATTAATGAATTTATCGGCCAGCGAGCTTTTGCGGTCTTTTAGCTTTTGAATTTTTTCCTCGATTGAATTTTCGGTAATAAAACGATATACAAAAACGTGCTTATTCTGTCCAATCCGGTGCGCACGGTTAATCGCCTGGTTCTCGGCTGCGGGATTCCACCACGGATCGATTATAAAAACGTAGTCGGCCTCGGTAAGATTAAGCCCTACTCCACCGGCCTTTAACGAAATCAGGAATATCCGGTTATCATCATCATCCTGAAAAGCTTTTATCACCTTCTCTCGTTTTGTAGTTTGTCCGGTTAATTTACTGTACTTCCACTTTTCCTCTTCAATCTTGCTTTCGAGTAACTCCAGGTGGGTTACAAACGATGAAAATACCAACACTTTATGTTTCTCGGCAACAAGGTTGCTTAACATGCGGAAGATCTCATCGAATTTACCCGATCTTTCCGACGCCTCATCATCAACCAACGACGGATGATTCGCTAACTGACGCAATTTGGTAAGTCCCTGCAAAACCACAAACTGCGATTTTTTCAGCCCCTCTTTTTCAATCGTCGATAAAATGGTGTTTCGAATTACCGATTTTTCCTGTTCGTACAATTTTTGCTGCTCACCCGTCATCGGGCAAACGCGGACTTCCTCCATCAGTGGCGGCAAATCTTTGGCCACCTCCACTTTTTTACGGCGCAATACAAACGGACGAATCATCAGCTGTAGTTTGTCCATTTGCTCTTCGTTGGCATGCTTTTCAATTGGCGTAATAAACGTACGGCGGAAAAAGGCCAGATTCCCCAACATTCCGGGATTCAGGAAATTCATTTGCGACCACAAATCCGACAGTGAATTTTCAATCGGCGTTCCGGTAATCACCAGTTTGTGACGCGCTTTAATATCCATTACCGCCTTGTAGGTTTTCGAGCTTGAATTTTTTATCGACTGGCTTTCATCTAAAATCAGGTAAAAGAATTCAGTGCCCCGTAACTTGTCGATATCATTACGAACCGTTCCGTAGGTGGTAATAATAATGTCGTAGTACGAAGCTACTCTCCCCAATTCCTCAGCTTTTTTGCGTTGCGTTCCCACATGCTGATAAACTTTTAGTGCCGGCGTAAATTTCCGTATTTCGTTACTCCAGTTGTGCACCAGTGATGTAGGTACCACAATTAAACTGGCTGGCTGTACAACCGCTTCCGATTTTGTTTCGTCGGCAAACAAATCGCGCTGCCCGTTTGCATCAACAGGGTCATGAATTTTAATTTCCTGTTTTAAACGTTTCAATTTCAGCAACAGCGTAAGCGTTTGCAGAGTTTTCCCCAGGCCCATATCGTCGGCGAGGCAACCGCCCAGTCCATTTCGGTACAAACCATACATCCAGTTAAAACCTTCTTCCTGGTAATTTCGCAGTTTGGCTTTTAAGTTAGCAGGCAACACCGGATTCTCCTTCTCGGCATTTACCAGCTTCTCGTATTTTTGTTTTACCTCCTTATCAACTTCCTGAATGGAATTTTGCAACAAGGTAAAATGGTGTTTCTCAAATTTTATATGCTCACCCTGTTGTTTTCCAAAAGGCAGAAGCCCTTTGTAGCGGGCAAACCACTCCTCAGGTAATACGGCAACTTCTCCGTTTGGCAATTCAAACTCTCGGATGTCGTTTAAAATGTATTTTTTTAGCTGAATAAACGGGATACTGAACTCGCCAAACTTCACCACCGCATAAACATCGAACCAATCGCCTTTTGTTTGTGTTTTTAATTCCAGTTTTTGGTTCCCGGTATAAAACTTCTTTTCAAGCTGTTTTTGTTTTATTACAAATCCCGCTTCTTCCAATTGTGGCCGTTTCTCGTTCAGCCAGTTTACAAAAAAGTACAGGGCATTCTGTGGCTCAAGCAAGGAAACTCCGTTTAAGGTATACGATCCGTTATCCTCCTTCAGTCCGCTCTTTTTAATCACCTGTAACAGCTCCTTTTCCCATGCAAAATCGCGCGTGGTTTTATAATATACAAAGGTGTCATTTTGTTTTTTCACACTAACCGCCATTTCGCGGGAAGATTCGGGCAGGAACTTTTCGTCGCCATATTCAAAGGTCAATACCAGACATGGCCGGAGTTGCAAATTATTTTCAAGAGATAACACTGCCTTTTTTCCGGCAGACGCATGAACGACTTCAAAACCTTTTGCTTTCACATCATAATCACGCACGGTATTTAGCACAAAACCCGAATAATACTTGTCTTCGATGGTGTTGGGCACCGTAACGTATTCTTTCTCGAAAAAAGGCATTAGCTTTTTGGCATTCAGTTTTTCAAACGCCACCAACTGATTTCGGTAAATCAACAAACACGGTTCGTTGGTTACCACTTCCACCGACCGCGCTGATAACAGCATTTCCTTTTCCTCCAGAAATATGCGCAACTTGTAACGGGTTTGTGTTTCAGTTCGCTCAAATTCAAATTCAGGCCGGGCAAAAAACGGAGGCACTTTTAATTCGTCCTCATCGTACAGGTTCGAATACTTGGCCTCTTTGCGAAACAAACGCACCGGACTGAGCATTAAAATGGAGCACACCTGCATCATACATTTCTCGATAAAAGGTGTTACCTGCTTTTCAAAATAGCCGGGCCGTAACGACGCAAAAAAATCGGACACGCTGGCCGCACGTGAAAACTTTTTGGTCAGCACCTCGTCGCTGTATTTTTCTATTAACTGAACCAGCTCTTTTTCGTAGGGCTTAAAAGTATATTCCTGATCATTCAGGTCGTGCGGTTTTACCAATCGCACCACCGAATAAAAACGCTCCTTCTTCTCAATTAAAAAAGGCTGAAAAACCAGCCCCAAATAACGGTGCTCGGTTAAGGCTATTATAAATTCAAATCGATCCATTTACGCTTCAAAAAAAAGATACGCACTTAACTTTTTAGTTTTGTCTGACGTAGCAGTTGTATTTAAAGAACCTCAAATATATAAAAGCTACGCGGTAACCTGATTTTATTCAGCAAAAATGTTTAAAGAAAAATAACATCTTTGCGGCCATAAAACATCCCGCATGAAAAATCTCACAGTCAGCAAAATCGACACAACAACTTCTCTATCAATAAAAGAAGCAGCTCTACTTCTGGAAAGAAATACTGAAACTGAAGCCATTGACATTTTGAATTGGAAAAATGCATTTCCGTACAGGCCAGATATCAAATTCAGAATTGCACACACCGGAAATGAAATCTGGCTGAAATTTTACGTTCAGGAGAAGAATATTCTGGCACTGGAAACCGAAATAAACGGCGATGTTTACAAAGACAGTACTGTTGAGTTTTTTATTTCGATTGATGGAAAGAATTATTACAATTTTGAATTCAACTGTATCGGCACACCTCACGTAGGTTATGGCCCGGGGCGTGGAAACCGCACCCCCATTTTACCCGAAATGATCAATCAAATTGATATTGAATCGAGTCTTGGCAACCAACCTTTTGCTGAAAAATCGGGAGATTTCTCGTGGGAAATGATGATTTGTATTCCAACGCAATGTTTTGCATTTGACAAAGTGCAGAGTTTAAACGGACTGAAAGCAACAGCAAATTTCTATAAATGTGGCGATGAAACATCAGATCCGCACTTTGTAACCTGGAATGCCATCGACACTGAAAATCCGGACTATCATCGTCCTGAGTTTTTTGGTAAGATCAGTTTTGAAAACTGATAAAAAAACCAATTTTATTCCTTATCTACCGGAGGTAGCCGAACATTTTGCCATTAAATTTGTAATTGGCATGGTTGTTAAGGCCGCCCGTAAAAAGCTTAACTTCGATGGTGTTCGTGCTAAGTCGGCTGAATTGCCCGTCCCCGATTCTGACGAAAACATTGAAGATATGGTTGACGACTAGAATGAATTGCCCCGATGTATTCGAAAACTTTGTATCTTGGTTAAAAAGCCACAGTTATGAGTAAAATTCAATTACACAGGGGCGATATAACCCAACTAAACGTTGATGCAATTGTAAATGCTGCCAACAAATCGTTGCTTGGTGGCGGCGGTGTGGATGGCGCCATTCACCGGGCAGCCGGCCCCGAGCTTTTAAACGAATGCCGCCAGCTTAAGGGCTGCGAAACCGGCGATGCAAAAATTACAAAGGGATATAATCTTTCGGCAAAATATGTGATTCACACCGTTGGTCCGGTTTATAACGGAGGGAAATACAACGAAGCTGAGAAACTGGCATCATGTTACCGCCGAAGTTTGGAAGTAGCGCTGCTAAACGATGTAAAGTCCATTGCTTTTCCTAATATTAGCACAGGTATTTATGGCTACCCAAAACAAGAGGCTGCAAAAATTGCCACACAAACGGTGAAAGATCTTCTGGTGACTAATTCCGAAATTGAAACAGTGATATTTTGTGTGTTCGATGAAGAAAATTACTCCATTTATACTAATCTGCTTACTTAATCGATTTCTTTCTTTTTTAAGAACGGCATTTCTCCCTGACAGAAAGTATATTTTTATCTTAAAAAGATCACTATTGACCTTTCCTAAAATAGCTTGACAGATTATTACTTTCTTTACTGATAGGAGTAAATGATTTTTTCTCATTTACTGTTTTACAAAACTACTAAGTTTTTCTTTACTGTTCTTTCCTGCGTTTTCATTTTTTGTTTCTGCAAAGTCCGACATGATTTTGTGTATGCCCTAAAACTGGCGACAGGTAAATTTTATCCTCCTGTAGTTTCTTACAGTATTATTTTTTAATCCTGGTTTGCAGGAACACTCTGCAGGCTTTCCCCTGTTTCCGCATTCGCCTTATAATGCCGCTTTTTCCAGTGTTTTTTTAGTACTCCTGTATGCAAGTGTGCATCTGTTGGAAACATGAAGTCTACGCTGCGGTGAGGCCGTTTGTTGTTGTATTTGTACACCGCAACTTTTGTGGCTTCAAGCGCTTCCCGATAATCAGAAAATGTATGGTTTAAATCGTATTCGTCCTTTAAAATCCCATTAACCCTTTCGGCTATTGCATTTTCGTACGGATCGCCGTTTTCGGTCATCGAGATATTTATTTTCGAGCCCTTCAGAAAGTTCACATAGTCGTTACAACAGTATTGTATCCCCCGGTCAGAATGATGGATGAGACCTTGTTTCACTCCCTCGCCTGCAACTGCCATACGCAAGGCGTTTAATGCCCCTTCGCTGGTTAAATCGGGCCAGAGGCACCAGCCTACTATCTTCTTCGAATAGGCATCGGTTACCAGTGAAAGGTAAACAAAGCCTTTTTCGGTGCGGATATAGGTAATGTCGCTCACCCATAAGCGCCCTGAGCTGAGTAGTTCTATCTCCCGGATCAGGTTGGAATATTTACGGTAAAAATGGTTCGAATTCGTGGTTTTAGGTCCTCTTCTTTTACGTTTTACCAATAAACCGTGTTCGCGCAAAAGGTAGTAGAATTTGTCACGTCCATATTTAATATTATGGTCCTGTAACTGCGGCGCTATCAAATGATGGAGCTTCTCGGCCCCCATGCGAGGGTGATCCCCACGCAGCTCTTTTACCAATGTTAATATAAATACTTCCTGCATTTGAAGCCCCGACTGGCGCTTTTTGCTGTCGTACCAGGCCTGACGGCTAAACCCAAACAGTCCGCACAGTACCGCTTTGCTTGTTAGCGGGTACATGTGCGTTAGTACACCTACTGCTTGGGGCCAGACTTTTTTCTGATCTCGAGTTTGTAGTCGTTCTCGGCAATGTCGATCATGGTGTTCAGCGCAACGTTTTTCATCTGCGCCAGTTCCAGCTGCTTCTCCAGCTCTTTGATGCGTTTTTCCAAGGCCTTGTTATCTGCTCTTTCTTTTGAACTCATAGACTGCAAAGATAAGTGGATTTCGTCGGAATATTTGACTTGCCAGTGCTTGTACGTCTTATCAAATCGATGTGGTAAATTAAATTTTTCACGAGCTTCAGTCACACTCATCCGTCCGGAATCAAGTTCGGCTATTAACCAACGCCGAAAACTGGTCTCGTAATTACTGTAATCTACTTTTTTCTGATTAAAACCTTCCATATTATCCGAAAGGTTAGTGCTGATTTTTTTCATTTTTGCTTAACTTTTTTAGTCAAGCTATTTTAGTATAAGACAAAATACTAATTCTCCGATGCCTTAAGTAAGTGTTTCATGTTTCGATGGTAGGTATTGGTTAAACGCGTATGAAAATAAGGATACAAAAAATGATCGCGTAAATTAGACTCACTTTTAAAATAAGTACGATGTATAATTTTGGTGTATCCTTTTCGCAATTTCGTAAAGGTTAATTGCTGCTTGCCGTGTGTAATATTATCCTCTACGTAGCTAAATTCAATTACTTTCCTGTTGTCGTCAACCGTAGTAATTTCAAAAGCCGTGGCCAGCTTTTTAATTTTAAAAACATTCAGGTTTAAATAAATCACCTGCCCCGGATCAATTCCATCCACCTGCCCGTTCGGATAAATCATCTGATTATCGCTTTTCGAAAATAACATTGCAAATGAAAACCGCGAAGCATTCCAGGCAACCGATGGATTGGTATGCACATAAAACGACCACACTTTACTCAGGCTGTCTCTTATAACATATTCGCGTTCGTGAAAACAAAATCCGTTCGTACTGGCAGTAGGTTCCAACGATGCTTTTACATCCGAAAAGGTTTCGGTATTGTTTCTAATCTGGTCCTGCACATAATGCTCTACTTGCTCGCAACCTACTTTGTCGAACTCAATATCGGCCAAATGCATTTGCCCAAAACACAAACCGGAAAAGGAGTAAAGAACCCCAAACAAAAGCATTATCTTTTTCATGAATTTGATTAAAAAGTATTGCTTCTAAAAGTATCAGTTTTTTTCCCTTTTCCAATTTTACTGTCCTTTTTTTTACTATTAAAAACCTTTTACTCTTTTTTTCGTATATTAAATGAGCGGAGAAAACTAATGCTAACAAGATGAGTCAGAGAAAAAACAAAGCCTGTTTCAAAATGCGAATTATTTTTTATTCGTTTTTCGCTTTGGCGATGCTATTTTTTACTATTTGGTTTGGACTCCGACTCATTGAAACATTATAGACGTATACACCACTCCTTACAAATCATCATATTCGCAAAAAAATAATACCTTTAGTTTTCAGGATCATTAAATGTTTTAAGAATGAAGAAAAGATTTTTTCTGTTAGCCGGTGTCTTGTTTTTTAGCTTTACCATTCTTTTTGCCCAGCCTGGTAACCATAATACCGATGAGGAGATTTGCAAAAACATTCTTACAGAATTGAAACAACAACGCGAAAAACCAACAACAGAACTTGTGGTTAAAGCCGGAGAACTATTGATGAACACGCCCTACGTTGCTCACACTTTAGAAACAGAACCTGAAAAGTTAATCGTTAATCTGCGGGAACTGGATTGTACCACATTTGCCGAAAATTGCCTGGCACTGGCACGAACTGCCAAAATGCAAAAACCTTCGTTTAACCACTTTAAAAGCGAGTTGCAGCTCATTCGGTACAAAGAAGGGAAAATTAACGGTTACCCTTCGCGACTACATTATTTCAGCGACTGGATTGTGGATAACGATAAAAAAGGCACCGTAAAATCAGTATCGCAATCTATTGGAAATATCGGCTTTGATAAAACGATTAATTTTATGAGCCAACACCCCAACAGCTACAAACAATTAAAAAACAATGCGGTATTTGTTGAAGCTCTGAATAAACAGGAACAGGAATTATCAAATGCCGAACTGTACTACATTCCTACCGAGAAACTTGAGGCACTAAAAGACCAAATTAGAAATGGCGATATTTTCGGCATCACCACCAATATTGAAGGTCTGGATATTACACATGTTGGAATAGCTATATTCAAGGATGATGAACTTCACTTTATGCACGCCTCATCAAAAGCAGAGAAAGTAATTGTATCGGAAGAAACACTGTTTGATTACCTTAACAACAGGAAATCGGCTACCGGAATAATGATTGCCCGTCCTCTGTAAAAAGAAGCAGTCCCCGGGTTGTCTCTATTCTACATCAATGCTCTTTTCATCGACTCCGTTTTCCCCATCTTTCATTTTGAAATACCTTCGGAGCAAAACCTTTTTCAAATCGCGGGCGATAACCTGATGAGCAATAATCTCAATATGTGTATAATGCGGAAGATCATGCTCTGCCTGTACGATTTCTCGGTTAGTAATATCAACCTGATACAGCACCGATAACAACAAGTCGTAGTTGGTCTCCACCAAACCGGTAATCTGGTCAATCAGTTGTTGATGCAACTCCTGGTACGCATTATCTGTGTCGCCTGAAAAAGTGATCTCCACACCAAACATTCCAAAATCTTTCATGATCTGTTCGGCGGTTTGCTGAACAATTTCAGCCTTATCCATCAAATTTTCCAGATTCGTATTATTTACAACAGGTAGTTTCATCTATTATAATTATTGGATTTTAGTGGCATAGTATGGAACCCGCAAATATTTTAGGATTCTTCCTGAATATAATATTTTAGATGCTCGTTTCATTTTTATTCTTTTTATAAAGATAGACCAACTTTATTTCTGGCCAATTTAATTATTCTCTTTAATTCTATAAATTTACAATCACTATAAACCAATTAAATCTAAAACGATGGAAAAAAGTCTTTTCTCTTTAATAGTTCCTTCGCAATTCTAAATACAATAAAAACTACCTCAATAACAAGCTAGCTAACAAAACGTTATTATTATTATTTATTTGAAATAGAAATATTGTAATCAACGAACAATTTTTTTGATTAATTTCGAACAGAATTAATTTTTATTCGAAAAACAACTGTCATGAGAAAAAGAGTTGAAGCCGGATATCGAAGATTATCACTTGGCGAGGAAATTTTTAATAGTATCACCCATGGAATTGGGACTTTCCTAAGCATTGCCGCACTTGTACTTTTAGTCGTTTTTGCAGCCATAAAAGGCAACGTATGGCATGTGGTAAGTTTCAGTATTTTCGGAAGCAGTTTAGTGTTGCTCTATTTATCTTCGACACTTTACCACAGTTTTACCCGCGAAAAATTGAAGAACCTTTTTGTTCGTTTCGATCATGCCGCCATATTTTTATTAATCGCAGGTACTTATACGCCATTTGTGCTTACCACAATTCGCGGTGCTTTCGGCTGGACTCTTTTTGGAGTAATCTGGGGGCTGGCAATCGCGGGAATGGTAATCCGATCGATTTATTTAACCCGTTTCCGCAAATTAATGGTTGGCATATACCTTGCAATGGGTTGGATGTTTTTACTTGCTATTGGCCCAATGGTTAGAAACCTACCCACATCGAGCATTGCTTTTTTATTCATTGGCGCTGCTTGTTATTCAATAGGTGTTATTTTCTATTCGTGGAGAGGTTTAAAATACGGCCACGGAATTTGGCACCTGTTTGTTTTGGCGGGTAGTATTATGCATTTCTTCTCGGTTCTATACAGTTTAAATTAGTAGTTTACAAATTACATAAACAAAAACGCAGGACGATTTCTCATCCTGCGTTTTTGTTTATCGCGTAGTGTATTTTCTTTTACGAATGCTTTTCAGAAAGGTAACGCTCTGCATCAATTGCAGCCATACAACCCGATCCGGCAGCAGTTACCGCCTGACGGTATTGCGAGTCTTGAACATCGCCACAAGCGAACACGCCCGGTACTTTTGTTTTTGCTGTTCCCGGCTGGGTTAAAATATAACCTACATTATCGGTATCAACATACTCTGCAAAAATATCAGAGTTTGGTTTGTGACCGATGGCCAAAAAGAATCCATCAATTTTAATAGTAACTTCCTCTTCTCCTTCTTCGCCTTGTTTTTTAACCAATGTCGCACCTTCAACAACACCATTATCACCAATTAAACCTTTGGTTTGGTGTTCCCATAGTATTTCAACGTTTGGTGTTTTTTTCACACGCTCTGCCATTACTCTCGAAGCACGTAGCACATCACGACGTACAATCATGTATACTTTATTACACAAACCGGCCAGATACATGGCTTCTTCAGCAGCAGTATCGCCACCTCCAACAACAGCAACATCCTTTCCTTTGTAGAAAAATCCGTCGCAAGTTGCACAGGCAGAAACTCCACCTCCGGCATATTTCTTTTCGTCTTCCAATCCAAGGTATTTTGCCGTTGCTCCGGTTGCAATAATCACAGTTTCAGCTTCGATCACTTTTGAGTCATCGATCCAAACTTTATGAACATCGCCCGAGAAATCAACTTTCGTAGCCATTCCCCAACGTACATCGGTACCAAAACGCTGCGCTTGTTTTTTCAGGTCTTCCATCATTACCGGGCCGGTAACTCCTTCCGGGTAACCCGGATAGTTTTCGACTTCGGTTGTTGTAGTTAACTGACCTCCGGGCTGAAGCCCCTCGTACATTACCGGACTCAGGTTAGCGCGAGCAGCGTAAATTGCTGCAGTGTAACCAGCAGGCCCCGAGCCTACAATCAAACATTTTACCTTTTCCACATCAGTTGGTTCAACGTTCTTATTATCGTTGCTATCGTTAATATCAAGTGGTTTAAACATCATTTAAATTTTTAGTTGCACAAAAATACAAAACATACCTTATCGATTGTCATAAATTCAATCGATAATACTGAAGCAATATAACAGAATTCTATATTGCTCTTCAAAATAGTAGATTAAAGAAAGAAAAAAGTTTTGTAAAAATAATTTCTAGAGTTACTTTTGCAATCCTGATTCGGGATGTGGCGCAGTCCGGTTAGCGTACTGGTCTGGGGGACCAGGGGTCGCAGGTTCAAATCCTGTCATCCCGACTCATTTAAAGCTTGATAATCAATTGATTATTGAGCTTTTTCTTTTTTGTAAACATTTCTGATATTGGTTGAAATTCATACCCGGTTTACACCATGTGTAAACCAGCGTGTAAACCGGAAAAGCAAAATGAATGCAACAATTACAGTTATTTGTTTCAAAAGCAAAGTGCTTTCAAATGGTGAAAGTCCTTTAATGTTAAGAGTTACCAAGAATCGCAAACGAAGTATGAAAAGTCTGGGTGTGTCGCTCAATCCTGACCATTGGAATTTTGACAAGAACGAACCGAAGCCAGACTGTCCGAATAAAACGGAAATAGAACAATTAATCTTAAAAACACAAATCGAGTACCAAAAAAAACTACTTTCTGCTAAGGTTAATGGCGAGGATTTTACGGCTGAAACAATCGTCAAAGACAAACCAAATAAACAGGAAAAAATAACCGTCCAAGAATTTTATATTGTTACTATCAACTCACTAAAAACAAGCGGAAATATTGGCAATAGTGATGTTTACAAGACCTCATATAATTCGCTAAGAAATTTTAATAATGGAAAACTCCCGGTTTATACATTTGATAAGATTGATTACTCGTTTCTTACTAGATATGAAATATGGCTCAGAAAAAACGGAAATTCTGACAGGACTATTTCTAACAGATTTAAAACATTAAGAGCAACATATAACAGGGCTATTACTGAAAAAATAATCAGTAAAGACAAAAATCCATTCAATGAATTTAAACTCAGTAGATTCAATACAAAAACCGTTAAACGGGCATTGACTAAAACAGATATTAAAAGAATAATCAACTACAACACCCGGAACAAATCCGAAAAACGCAAACTCGCACATTCAATTTTCTGTTTTTCGTACTTGTGCGGTGGTATTTCTTTTGTAGACGTTGCTAACCTACGCCCGGAAAATATCAGAAATAACAGGCTTATTTATGTACGACAGAAAACTAAAGGTTTAATAAACATACCATTTATAAAAGCCGCAAATAAATACATAATACAATATCAGCAAAATTGTCTAACCTCCTCTTACCTGTTCCCTATTTTAGATTCAAATATTCATGTAACACCGATACAGAAAAATGACCGGGTACTAAAAGTTCGTAAACAAATAAACTATGAACTCCGGGCAATTGGTAAAGAACTAAAAATAAAAACTAATCTTACAACCTACGTTGCTCGTCATAGCTTTGCAACTGTCCTGAAAAATTCAGGTGTAAACATTGCTTTAATTAGTGAAGCTCTGGGACATTCTGAACTTTCAACTACTCAGATTTATTTAGATAGTTTTGAAAATAAGCAATTTAACGAAGCAATGAAACATTTGCTCTGAAAAATACTGCCAACGTAAATTTTATTGATAAATTTGTTGTAAGCTGAAACGTCAGCAATTTATTGATTATTACGTAAGCGTAAGGCATTATTCTTGGTATCAGAAATCGCCAATTTCAAACATCTCAGGGATAATAGCGATAGCGCTCACGCCATCTTATATGGCGTGGGATGCTGTTGTCTATTTGAGATATGGGTGTTTGGCGATACCTTGATACCGGATAGGCTTTCAGTTCCCACGCTTCTTTTTTTATCCTCTGTCAGGGAACAGCAGAGCTAAACACAATCTAATTATGGAATTGACACGAAATGAGAAAATGGCAATTTTAAATGTTCTCGATCAAATTATTTTAGCAGATGGTAAAGTAGATAGAATGGAAGCTGCTTTTATGTCTGCAATTCTTATGAAATTTAACATGACAAAATATGATGGATTTGAAGCAAGAGAAATGGATTTAATGGATGTCAGTAAAACTCTAAAAGATATGAGTTCAATAAAAAAGGAATATTTTAAAACACTTGCTATTGAAATGGTGAATATTGATGGAGAGGAGCATAATAATGAGATTGCAATCATTAGTTTAATTTTTGCATTCATCCAATAGAAAGAGTTTGTTATGGGAATCTTTTCAAATTCATCCATTAAAAAATTTAGAAATTTATTTATTGAAACTTCTAATTTGATTGCTGGATTTAGTTTTGGAACGTTACAAATATCTAATTCAGTTGCAAAGCAAAAAATTGAAGCAAATTACGAGGAATTAAAAGAAATGTTTCATTGGTTTGACAATCCTTTTGATGAATATTTCAATGTTTATTTAACATCGGTAATCGGGGAAAAATTATCAGTGGGGCAAGCTGTTTACATAATTTGGGATTGTATGAATCAGGCTCTATATTTTAATGAAAAAATATCTCAACGTGTAACTGAAGAAGTTGTCGAACGTGCAAGACAAATTAGTGCTACTTACGGAGGGCGAGCAAAAATTAACAAACTAATATGTGAGCAAAATGGGATTATTTAATAAGGTTGAACTAAAAAAGGAATATTTTGAACCAGCTATCGGATTTGATAAAGTTGAAGTTTCAAATTTAAGAAAACGTCAAGGGTTCAAGGTCGATATAATTAACTCTAACGAAGACATTTATGTAAAAGCAACAATTAGCGGAGGGGTTCTAAAAAAAATCCAAATCGAAGATGTGTTCAGAAGTGATGGAATAAGGCTCTGCGCAATTACGATTTACTCTTTCACACATAGCGAGGTAAAGGCCTTTTTAAATAAAAAATTTTCGAAATCGGGGGAATTATGGCGATTAACAAATACTGAATTATTGAGTTTTGAGGGATTTAAACATGATATGTCAAGATGCTTTGTTCAGTTTCATAAAAAATACAAATAACTATGAAAACACACATAGAAGATCAAATCGACGATTATGTTGAAGCATTAAGAAAAAACATGATTGAAGAAGCCAAAACAAAAGGCTTAGCTTGGGTTAATTCAGATGATAAAATTACATCTATATTTGATGCAAATCTTGTTGTACATAGATCAAATATTATTGAGGTAATACGTAAAAAATTTGGACTTTCATTTGAGGAAGCATCCTCTCTTTTTGGAAAATCGAAAGTTAAAATCTACAAAAAATATTCTAAATAGAATTTAGGAATATGTTAATCGCTGCAATTATTATTTACATTATCGGGGTTGTAGCCAGTGGTTTTGATCCATTATGGCCAATTGATTTATTGGGTGGAAAAGCAGGACCATTAGGTGTTATTCTCGTTATTGGTTGGATTGTCTTATTAATTGCGGGAATCGCAAGTGCCTAATCAAATGAAAAAATCACTCAAATATATTGCAAAAGCACTTCTTAATTTTATAGTGCATTTAATTCTAATCTCAGCCCACGCAGTTGTTTTGTACTTTATTGCAAAAATATGGATTGATGACTTTGAGTTAAAAATTTCTCCACACAGAATCGATTCTCAACTCTACATTATCTTTGTTTTTTCTTGTGTAGTCGTTATTTTGTTTCTGATAAAAAGAATTGTTCAGAGAAAAAAACAACAAAACATTTTACAAAGGTTAAAAATATCAGCGGTGTTGGCACTAATTGTTTTCTCATGGCTTTATTTTGATTACACTGCCCGAATTATCAGCAACCGAATTTTAAATCAAAATATCAGAGCGGAATTACTCGACAAAACATTTATTGGAAATTTTGGACGTACTACTTTTATAAATGCTAAAGATTTATCATACCGAGAATACAAGCAATTTGCAAGACCTTTGAAGCTCCCTAAGCTGAATAAAAGAGCCTATAATATTACATTTGATTGTGATGTTACCCGGAACCTTGCAGGAGAATATTCAACTAATATTGAATACAACCTACCAAGTAACATTGAAGTAAAAAAATTTGATTATCAGGGTGACAAAAAGGATTATAAAAAACACCAGATCGTTGAACAGCTTGGGGAAGTTCAAAAAGTTACTTTTGAAGAAGCATGGTGGTAAAAAAGAGAGTGCCCAACCGGACACTCTCCAAAAATTAATCACTTCTCAGAGTTTTCAGGATGTTTCTTCGGTTTATATTGCTCTAATACAAGGTCTTCATCTTGAAAAACAGGTTCATTTATTAATTTAAGCTTTTCCAACTTACTTATGCTTTCTAAGCCATTTTTGAAAACACTATTCATTGCTCTTTCTCCACGAGTTACTACATACTGAGCTACAGCCATTTCGTTCAATTCATGTTTTTCGCAACAAACTTTAAAAGCAGACAAGCCTAACACAGCATTTAATCTTTCCTTAAATATTGTGAAGAAATCTAATCTCTGATCTGGGGTAAGTCTTTCCTTTAACATACGGCCAAGTGTCTGAGGGTCTTTATAATGCTGATGACCATGTGATTTGACCGTACTCGAAAGAATTTTCCTAAATATTTTTTCTTCGGATTTCACTTTTAAACTATTTTCATAACTCAAAGCCCTTCTCTCTTTGTCATCCTGAATTTTCTTCAATTCAGCTTTCACATTTACTAACTCTTGTCTCTCAGCCAATAAATTATAAAACTCATCAATACTGATTGTAATTACATTATCTTTCATTTTATTTGTTTTATTAAATTAAAAAATTGCTCTGGCTTTACTCAATGGTTAGAATATCACAAATAATCCCATTGATTATCAAATTATAGCCACAGCCATAAATTTCACATGACCTCTACGAAGTCTTCTTAAATTAATTATGTTTTTGCGACTATGACGAGTTAGGTGTTTTCCGCAGCTAAGGCATCTATCTTCTTGTTATCATCGTCAACTGAACTGACGACCCTATAACCACTGCGCATCAAAACTCAGGTACTGTTTATGAACATGTCGCGATGTTCATGCATCCACCGTTTACAGGGCAGATACTAATCACAAAAATAGTGTAAATTTTTTGACATCTGAAAATGAAAATTCACACCAAATATTACAAAATAGATTTCAACAGACCTGAATAATCTGATTTAATGCTATTTATAACAATAAACAAAGTTTTTATTTAGAATAATTACAGATTGGTGCAAATAATATGATACTGGTAACTACTCTTTGATTTGAACCATATTAACCGATAAAAATATTGAATCAATCTCCCAATAAACCATAGTACCCCAAAACTTTACATATTATGTAAAAATTTTGTCCAAAGCATAATCCGCGAATACCGGGGCACAACCAAACACCTTATTTTAGTTTTCGTTTATGACAAAACGGAATAAAATGTAATGTGTCCATTTATAAACGCATCGAATTATTTTCGGCACTACGCAAAACGGATTAAAAACCACAAAATAAACATCGCGATTATTTTTTGTCTGGTACTGTTACTATCTTTGTAACACAATTCATTTTTAGAGCAATCTCTGAATTTAAAGCAATTAAAGTTTCTGCTTAATATTCGTAGGCAATTTCACATAGTAGTTTAACTTTTATTTGAATTTAATTGGCATCAAGTGGACTCTATGCCAATTTAACTTATTTCAGATCGGGATTAATCGAACAATATTAGCAAACTTCAATTTGCTTAATTTTTCATAATTTTAGCGTTCAGAAAAAAACAGGACGTTGTTTAAAAATTGTTTTGCTTAAAAAATCAAGCTTAGTACAAATTTTTATCACCGACTATTTAATGACAGAAAATACCGATTTTTCATACTACGGGACTTAAAACGTAGCTAAAAGCGAGGGTTTGTGATGAAGAAAATAACGCTACCAATTAAACAAGGTGAATACCTCACCAAAGCACTAAATCGGAAAAATAACGAATTTCGAAACAGGAATATTAAAATTAAAAGCTGTAAGGATATTCCCCCGAATGTTGTTTTAGATAAAACGCTTTGCGGAATTGGCGCAACTTATGGAGAGATTAAAATAGCCAAACGGCACTCGATAATAATCGAGCCTAATGTCCCGGTAATTATTGGTAAGAGTAAGCAGCACCCATTTATTCAACCTGTGCATGATGATGTAAAAGACCCGGAAATCCGTAGATATTTTTTAAATAATTCAATCCGGTACAAAAAATTTGTAACCACACCAGAGGGATTCTCTAAAATAAAACGAGTTGCCAAAGAACCGGAACTTAATATTCCACTATACGAAGATTATTTCTGTTTATTTGATGAGTGCGAAAAGATAACGGAAGATGTTGGCTACCGGGATAAGATTACTTTACCTATTTACGATTTTCTGAAATTTAAAAATAAAGCCCTTGTTTCTGCTACCCCACTGCATATTAGCCACCCGGAAATCAGAAAACAATTCCGAATGCTGGAAGTTGTCCCGGATTACGATTATAAGCAGGATATTGAGGTAATTGTTACCAACCACTTTAGTAAATGTTTTGATGAGCAAATAAAGCAATTTGCAGATAGTAAATGTGTTTGCATCTTTTATAGTTCCACACAAGGAATAAACCGGATTATAAACAACACAATTAAATCGGATTACAAAGTGTACTGTTCTGCCAAAAGTGCCAGAATACTAAGAAATCTTGGAATTGAAAACGTTAGTTCAGACTTTGATCCCGAACTGGCTAAATACAACTTCTTTACTTCTCGTTTCTTCTCTGCACTGGATATTAACTTGAAAATGCGCCCCGATATTATTATATGTACCGATATTAATGAAAAGGAACACACCGTAATTGACCCGTTTACTGAGGCTATCCAGATACAAGGCAGGTTTAGAAAGGTAATTAATGGTAAACGCTACAACTCAATTACACACATTACCAACATCAAAGAGAGTTTGCAGGGCAGAAAAGAAAAATCAGTGCGCGAAGAACTCAGTTATTACCGGGAAGATTATGAGGATAAGTTAGAACAGCTAAAACATGAGAAGAATATAAACAGGAGACTTGGAATAGAAAAAGCCATAAAGAAGTCGCCATACTATAACCTGCTCGATTACAGGAATAATATTAATGATTTTGCAGTTGATAACTGGATTGCAGAAGAACGGGTTAACCGCTACTACACTACAAGAAATAATTTAGAGCAAGCTTACTACGACACAAATTTTTCAATCCATTAGTAAGGGGCATATTTTATGACCTTTCAGAAGTAGCAAGTTACAAAATTGGTCAACAACGGTCTGCAAAAGCAATCATTCAAGAAATGGTTTCAACCATGGTGAAATTAAATGATGTTGGTGCGATTAAAAGTTATCAGAACTCTGTTAGGCATGACGAAGGATATTTGAAACAGTCGAAAAAATACAAAGTCGATACCGATATTGTTGTTGATGCTTATTTGGCTATGGGTAGCTTAATGTTTAAACAGGTTAAATACAATTTCAAGAAAGTAAAGGAAAAACTGGAAGTCTGGAAACAAGAACAAAGAAGTAAAAGTAAGCCTGTTGTTCTTGATATTATTAGTGAGTTTCCGGTTGGCACTCGCATTGCGAAAAATGTTGTTAAACAAAGGGTGCAAGATATTTACAAGTTTTATGAGATTGAGATACCAGTAACTCAAACCACTATTGAAAATTACTTTAAGGTAACTCCACAAAATAATGATAAACCAGCAACATTTGTGTTTAAATATGTTTTACCGGAGTTTGAAGAATATTACAACATCTTCCTTTCCGATATTGTTACAAATACTGACACTGAACCGGAGCAGGAAGAAACCGCAAAGTTTGTTATACCGGGAAATGCAACCTGACCAGTTTTGTTAACGAAATCGTTATCAAAAAAAATTTAATTTTTATTTTTCGGTTGTATGGTCAGTTTCCCTTTCGCCCGGGGGCTATGTTTTATGGGAAATCCGATTCAAGACAGAAAAGTTCACTAAAATTCATTTTATACGATCAAACAAAAATCGGATGAGATGAAAATTAGATGAGCTAATTAGCTCCGATTTAAGCAATTCACAAAAATTCTGGGGAGTTACTATCTTTTACATTTTCTATGCTTTTAAAACGCTTGAAAACACCACATAAATAACTGATATTTAAACATCTAACAATAATAATATTTGAAATATTTTTATTAAATTCATACAATTATTAATCAACGCAGATTTAGACACCTGTGTAAACTGAGATGTAAACCAACAGAAAACAAAGAAAGTAAAACATTGATTATCAGTACTCAGAGGCGATTTGCGTCTATTCTGGGGGACCAGGGGTCGCAGGTTCAAATCCTGTCATCCCGACAGATTCAAAATCCAAAAAACATCAAAAGCCTGTAAATCAAATGATTTGCAGGCTTTCTTTTTTTTGTAAGGTCAAAATACACCATAAAAAACCATTGTAAATGGGTCCGATCCGGTGACCTCTAATTTTTCATAACTTAGAGGTCACCGCGGAGCTCTTAATAATCTATATGAATGATAGTTACAGAAGTTTTTTCTCATTCGAAATGGTGCGGTTTGGTTCACTTTGGAGCAAAAAAACAGCAGTAAAAGGTGACCTTTTTGGGAACCTGAACCAAATTAAATGTTTAGCAAAATACAGACCATACTATTGGCCATTCCTGAAAGTTTTCTTATCTCAGCATTCAGCTCGGGTGTTAAACGTTGAACAACTGTGGTATTCATTATTGACTGCCTGACAAACTCACTTTGCGAAATCCCGGCCTCTTTCTATTTGCCAATTAAGGAGAAATATTCAACGGTCGACATTTTTACCGTTACCTTATATTTCATCTTCTCACCATCCAACTTTCGTGGACGTCCGCCTTTGTTAAATTGCACCATATTTTATTACCATTTTTTAGACCAACGGGATGCTAAATAGGAGTTTTGGTCTGCCCAAAACATAAACTTGCTATCCTACCTCGAAAGGGTCTTTTTATGGAAATAAAGTTAGGTAACAGAACACAGAAAGAAAACAGCAAACAGATTCAATATCAACTAAATAAAATGAATTCAACCTTCAATCAAAACGTGTATAATAAGTGATATTGAACTGATCTGAGCCTTAGACAAAGAGTAAAACCATAAACAGTGTTTAATCAGCTGCCAAAAGACGATATTTTAAATCATTTGACACGCGAAGTTGGGATTTCGTGGCATTTTCTAGAAGAACATGTTGAACCTGCTTATCCTTTTATGGGTGACAAAGGGAGTTTTACTTGTGTTATAACAAAACCTGCTTGCGAGGTTAATTGCCTATTCCTTTTTAGGTAAAAAAACTCAATCTGCACGAAATTGTTGATGAAAGGAAGATTTGAAACTTCGCTTAGCTCGAACTTCCGTTAATAGAGATTTATATGTTTCTGTTCTGGCAAATTTTCAAATTCATGAAATCCTCCTCTCCTCTGTTCCTATGAGTAAGGGATTTTATGTTTGAAAATCTAGAAATCAGATAAAATGAAGTTTCGTTATATACAAAAATATCGTTAAATAACGCATTAGTTAAATGTCATGAAGAATGAAAGATATTAGTTTTCCATGACCAATATTAAACAATGAAACACTAGAAATTATTCTTGCTTCGATTTATTGATATAATAGGTATTAACAAATACTCTACTAAAAATCGAAAATAAATCAACAAATTCATATATACAGGACTTTTACCACATGATGTTTTTAACAAAAAAAAATCCTCTTTTAAAAAAAATTATCAAAAACAAAGTATATTCGCATTCATAAAGAGTGGAGGAGCTTTCAGGAGATATTCAGGATATTTCCTACTATATTTTTCAATTTTCGTTGAAAAATAAAATCATATCATAAACTTTAATATACAATCCGATGAAAAAACTGATTCCTTTAATAATTATATTATTTATATCCAGTCCATTATTATATGCGCAAAAATACAAAGAAGTATCACTAAGTGCAGATGAACGCACCGAAGATCTAATTGCCAGGATGACAATTGAAGAAAAAGTGGGGCAGTTATTATGTCCTATGGGATGGGAAATGTACGAGCGAAACGGTACTAAGGTAAGCCCGTCTGCTAAATTCGAAAAATTGGTAAAAGAACAACATATCGGTTGTTTATGGGCAGTTTATCGTGCCGACCCCTGGACAAAAAAAACGCTCGAAAATGGGTTGAATCCTGAACTTGCAGCAAAAGCAGGAAATGCACTTCAGAAATATGTAATTGAAAATACGAGATTGAGTATCCCCATTTTCCTTGCAGAAGAAGCTCCTCACGGGCACATGGCAATCGGTACTACCGTTTTCCCAACAGGAATTGGCATGGCATCCAGTTGGTCGGCTAAAACCATAGAGGAAGTCGGAAAAGTTATTGGTAAAGAAGTGCGATTGCAAGGCGGACATATTGCTTACGGACCTGTTATCGATTTGTCGAGAGAGCCTCGTTGGTCACGTGTGGAAGAAACATTTGGCGAAGATCCTGTGCTTTCAGGGACTTTAGCTGCTGCCGAGATAAAAGGCGAAGGAGCCGGCGATTTATCTCAACCATACAGTGTTATTTCAACACTTAAACACTTTGTTGCATATGGAGTGCCTTCAGGTGGACACAATGGTAGTCCATCGATTGTTACACCAATGGATTTATATTCGAACGTTTTGCCTCCATTTAAACAAGCCATAGATGCTGGAGCAATGTCGGTTATGACTTCCTATAACTCAATGAATGGCACACCAAGCACTGCTAATAAAACTTTATTGACAAATGTTCTCCGAGATAAATGGAACTTTAATGGTTTTGTGGTTTCCGACCTTTTCAGCATCGAAGGCATACATAGGGAGCACTTTGTTGCGCCAACGATGCAAGATGCTGCAATAATGGCTGTTAATGCCGGAGTTGATATGGATTTAGGAGGAGATGCTTTTCGCAATTTGATAGATGCTGTAAAAGAGGGTAAGATTGATGAAGCAACAATTAACACAGCTGTTGCCCATATTATTCGCTTAAAATTTGAAATGGGATTGTTTGAACATCCGTATGTAAACCCTGAAAAAGCGCAAAAAAATATCCGTACAAAAGAAAATATTAAAGTAGCTCTAAAAATAGCCCAAGAATCAATTGTCTTACTGAAAAATCAGAATGATATTCTTCCGTTAAGCAAGTCAATAAACAAAGTTGCAGTTATTGGTCCCAATGCCGATAATATGTACAATATGCTCGGAGATTATACTGCTCCACAAGATTCAACAAACATAAAAACAGTATTAGACGGTGTACTAAGTAAAATTGGAGCAGAAAAAATACAATATGTAAAAGGATGTGCCATTCGCGATACTTTACACGCAAATATCGACAAAGCTGTAAAAGCAGCACAAAATGCCGATGTGGCTATTGTGGTTGTTGGAGGATCGAGTGCTCGCGATTTCAAAACCAAATACATAGAAACAGGAGCTGCCATTGTTGCCAAAGGCCAAATAAGCGATATGGAAAGCGGCGAAGGATTTGATCGTTCAACATTAGAACTACTTGGCAAACAAATGGAACTCTTGAAAAAAATAAAAGCAAGCGGAACACCAATAGTTGTTATTTATATCCAAGGTCGTCCAATGAATATGAATTGGGCTAATGAAAATGCTGATGCTTTACTAACAGCTTGGTACCCCGGGCAAGAAGGAGGAAATGCTATTGCCGATGTATTGTTTGGCGACTATAACCCTGCAGGTCGACTACCGGTTTCTGTTCCTAAAAGTGTCGGGCAATTACCAGTGTATTATAACCAGCAGTCACCAATTCCTCACGATTATGTTGAAACTTCAGCTAGCCCTTTATTCGAATTTGGCTATGGATTGAGTTACACAAACTTTTCGTACAGCGATTTAAAAATAAATAAAACAAATGACAAGACATTTGATGTTTCGTTTACAATTACAAATACCGGAAACTACGCCGGAGATGAAGTGCCACAACTTTATTTGCGCGACGAATATGCGTCAACTGTTCAGCCGCTCAAACAGTTAAAACATTTCGACCGTATACATTTTGCAAAAGGAGAGAGCAAAACAATACACTTTACCCTTGATTCAAATGATTTATCGATTATAAATCAGAATATGGAACGAATCGTTGAACCAGGTAGCTTTAATGTAATGATTGGAACTTCGTCTGATAATATTCGCTTAAAAGAAAAGTTAGTCATAAAATAAGACATATGTTTAACAGCTTATCGATAGATTCGGTGCATTTTAAAATTCTACTTTATTTTACCACCGGAAAGTTGAGCGTTAATGAATAAGGATATTTGGGAAGAAATACAAGCTGGGAACAGGAAAGCATTTAAGCAACTTTTTGATGAATACTATTCACCATTATGTATTTATGCCAATTCGGTTTTAAACAACATGGAAATTTCGCAAGATGTTGTAAGTGATTGCTTTGTCCGTATTTGGGAAAAAAAAGCAGAAATAAAAGTCACCTCATCGATAAAACATTACCTTTTGTCATCGGTCAGAAATGCCATTTACAGCTATTTACGCTCTCCCGAAAGTAGAAAAGTCGACATCGAATCTATCGAATCTAAACTCGAAAGTGTACCAATTGAAGAGTATAATCTAGAAAAAGAAGCAAGTATTCAACATTTATCTTCATTGATAGAAGAACTGCCCGAACAACGTAAAAAAATTCTAAAAATGGCAGCATTTGGAGGAAAAACATACAAAGAAATTGCAAAAATACTTGATATCTCGGAGAATACTGTGAACACCCAAATGTCGCGTGCTTACCGATTTTTACGCGAAAAATTAGGAGCAAATAAACTCTTAATGTGGTTAATCTTAAAAAATATTAAGAAAGTCTAAATTTATTGTCACTGTATTTGTCCATGTGCGCGTCTTATAGATGCAAACATCATAATGCGGCAAGATGGAAAGACAAAAAAATGACCATATTTGGGATTTAAGCATAAAATCATTTCACAATAGTCTAAGCGATACTGAAAAAATTGAATTAGAACAGGCTAAATTAAATCCGCAGACAAAAGACGAATTTGAAAGAGCCGAAAAAATACAAAGAAAAATAGCTAACAGTTACTTATTACAACAAATCGATAAAGAAAAACGTTGGGAACAAATTTATCGACAAATAAGTTTCTCATCCTATTTAAGAAGACAAGCCTTAAGCTTTTCGAAATATGCTGCCATTTTTATTTTTGCTTTATGTGTAGGGCTATTAATTCCCCATTTTATTAAACAAGAAGATGCCGGAACAAATAAAGTTGAAATTGAATGGGGACAAATGGGCAAAATAACCCTTTCGGATAATACAAAAGTTTGGCTTAATGCAGGAACAGTTTTAGAATACCCAAATACTTTTACCCCAAAAGAAAGAATTGTTCACCTTACAGGAGAAGCGCAATTTAAAGTAACACACAACGATTACAAGCCCTTTGAAGTGGTTACAAAAGCAGGTATTGTTAAAGTTTACGGAACAACCTTTAATGTTACAGCTTACGACAACGACCCTGACATTACAGTTACTTTAATTGAAGGAAAGGTGGCAGTTGAAAATACAAAAGGTCAACAATTAGCAATATTGAAACCTTCTGAACAAATTAAAATCAACAAACTCAATGGCAAAACATCCATTAAAAATGTAGATACCAGTTTTTATACCAGTTGGATAGACGGAAAAATATCGCTTGATGAAACCAAATTATCCGATTTAGCACCAATTTTAAGAAGATTATACAACGTAGATATTCAACTAATTGGCGAAGGTGTTGGCGACATACAAGTTTCGGGAACAATATCTAAGAGCAAACCTATCGACCTATTCTTCAGAGTATTAGGACGGATGTATGGAGTAAAATATGAAATAAAACCCAATAAAGATGGAAGAGACGAAATATTAATTTATAAAAAATAACAAGTATGGAAATATAACAAGTATGTAGAAAAGAAACGGTGAAAGTGTTTCCTCCACTCCCACCGTAGTGATGCTTTAACAGTTGTAGTGAACTAATTAAAACGTTTCAAATTTATGAAAAAAAAGAACAAATGCTATTGTCTTAACGGGCATTGGCGCAAAATTCTATTAACAATGAAACTCGCATGGATTTTTATTTTAACTGGTCTTATATCCGCTAATGCGACAAACTCATTTTCGCAGAATACCAGACTAGACCTAAAAATGGAGAGAACTTCTCTAAAATCAATCTTAAATGAGATTGAAGAAAAAACCGACTTTAACTTTTTGTATAAAAACAACGAAATTGAAGAGCTGACAAATTTGTCGATTGATGAAGAACAAGCGACAATTTCTGACATTTTAGATCATTTGTTAATAAACAAAGGGTTAGAATATGAACTATTTGACAAGTATATCCTGATCAAGAAAAAAGGTAACGACACCAAATTACCCAATAACGGGAAACAAGAAACAGCTGTTTCCGGGCGTGTTACCGACACATCGGGATTTCCACTTCCGGGAGTTGCCGTAATAGTAAAAGGGACTACCATAGGTACAACTACCGATACAAATGGTAAATTTACTTTAGACATTCCGGCAAGTGAAAAGGGCGGAATTATTTCATTCACGTTTATTGGAATGGAAGCACAAGAATTTCCGATTGAATCGCAAACTACTTTTGAAGTTGTAATGAAAGATGCAACAATAGGTGTAGATGAAGTAGTGGTTACCGCACTCGGAATCAAGAAAAGAGCAAAAACACTTACTTATAACGTTCAGGAAATAAAAACAAAAGAAATTGTAGGCGTAAAAGATGCCAACTTCATGAACAGCTTAGCCGGAAAAGTTGCCGGTGTTAATATTAATGCTAGTTCTTCAGGTATTGGTGGTGGCGTTAAGGTGGTAATGCGTGGCGCAAAATCAATTTCGGGCAATAACAATGCATTGTATGTTATTGATGGTATTCCGATGCCTTCACTTCAAACAACTCAGCCATCTGATTATTACACAGGTATGGGACAAAGTGGTGATGGTGCATCGATGCTTAACCCCGAAGATATCGAATCGATGTCGGTATTGAGCGGTGCTGCAGCTTCTGCGCTTTATGGAAGTGAGGCTGCCAATGGTGTAATCATGATTACCACAAAAAAAGGTTCCGAAGATAGAATGAATGTAAGCTATTCAAATAGTACTTCTTTCTTCTCTCCTTTTGTTACACCCGAATTTCAGAATACTTATGGAGCTTCTACCGGTTCATTACAAAGTTGGGGGGCAAAAATGGCACAACCCAGCAATTACGACCCGATGGATTTCTTCCAAACAGGATGGAACGAAACAAATTCGTTGACCATTAGCAATGGAACAGAAAAAAATCAAACCTTCCTATCTTTAGCCACAACTAATGCCGAAGGAATTATTGAAAACAACACACTCGACAGATACAACTTTAGTATTCGCAATACAACCGATATGCTTAATGGCAAATTGCATATGGACTTGAGTGCAAACTATATGAATACCCAAGAGCAAAACATGATTTCACAAGGGCAATATTTCAACCCAATTGTTGCAACTTACCTGATGTCGCCAAGCTATAGTTTAGATACTTATCAATTATTTGAAATGTACGACGAAAGTCGTGGTTTCAAAACACAATACTGGCCTTGGGGAAACATGGGTATCGGTATGCAAAACCCATATTGGATTATCAATCGCGACAAATTTGATAACAACAAGAACCGTTTCTTAATCAGTGGAGGTTTAAGTTATCACATTGTAGATGGAATTACATTGAGTGCACGTGCCAAAATGGATTACACTTCGGCAACATACGAAAAGAAATATGCAGCTTCTACCGATGCTATTTTTGCCGGGAAATACGGTGCTTATTATAAAGATGATGAATCAACCCGTCAGATTTATGGCGACATGATATTGAATATCGATAAATATTTTGGCGATTATTCATTAACTGCCAATTTTGGTACGAGTATAAAAGATGTTGATTACAGCCTTTCTGGCGTTGGTGGCGATCTAAACTCAGTAGCCAACAGTTTTACACTTTTAAACTTAAATCAAGATAATGCAGAGTTTAATCAAGATAATTATCACGACCAAACACAATCAATTTTTGCAACAGCGCAAATTGGTTGGAAAAGCAAATTGTATTTGGATTTAACAGGACGTACAGACTGGTCGTCGGCTTTGGCATGGACTGAAAAAACAAGCCTAACCTATGGTTCAGTAGGACTTTCTGCTATTTTAACCGATTTGTTGCCAATAAAAAACAACGTACTCTCTTTCTTAAAAGTGCGTGGTTCGTATAGTGAAGTTGGTAATGCTCCTACCCGTTATATTGCTTACCAAACATTCCCTTACGAATCGGGAATGCCAACAACAACCACTACTTATCCAAATAACGACATCTTACCTGAGCGTACCAAAGCATGGGAATTAGGGTTGCAATCAAATCTTTGGAAAGATAAAGTAGAAATGAACGTTTCATTGTACAAAACATCTACATATAACCAATTATTTAATCCAGTACTGTCTGAATCATCAGGTTATCGCTCTATTTATATCAACGGTGGTCAGGTAGATAATAAAGGTATTGAAGTAAGCTTATCGATAAACCAACCACTTGGACAGGTAGAATGGAAATCGTCGTTTACATACAGTATAAACCGCAACAAAGTTGTGAAGTTATTGAAACCAACAGAGTTATCATCTGGTCTTACTGTTGAACAAGACATTTTGGATGTTGCCAGTATAGGTAATGTTAAATCACGTATAAAAGAAGGTGGCTCAATTGGCGACCTTTATGTTACAGTACTAAAAACCGATGAACACGGATTTATCGACGTCGACTACGTAAACAATACCGTGGCTATTGACGACAAAGCCGGGGAATTAGGCGACGGTTGGGTATATGCAGGAAATTCTCAACCTAAATACACTATGGGATGGCGCAACTCATTCAGTTACAAAGGCGTATCTCTTGGATTCTTGGTAAATGCAAGAATTGGAGGAATTGGTGTTTCAATGACACAAGGTATAATGGACGCTTACGGAACATCAAAAACATCTGCAGATGCTCGCGACAACGGAGGTATAATGATAAATGGACACTTAGTTCCTGCTGCACAAAAATATTATCAAAAAGTAGGTACAGGAGCAAGTTCTATGTATGTGTACAGCGCAACAAATGTTCGTTTGGCAGAATTTTCGTTGGGTTATGATTTGCCTATTACAAAATGGGTTTCTTTCATTCAGGGAATGAACGTTGCTTTCACCGGACGTAACCTATTTATGTTCTATTGCAAAGCACCTTATGATCCTGAATTAACGCCAAGTACCGGTACTCACTTCAATGGAATGGACTATTTTATGTTACCAAGCTTGCGTAACCTTGGTTTCTCTGTAAAACTTAACTTCTAAGAACAATTAAGATGAAACAGATTTTTAAATATACAAAGATTATAAGCGGTGTACTTCTTCTGGGAAACTTGTTGTTTTCTTCTTGTACCGATAAATTTGAAGGCTGGAATATCAATCCCAATGAAGTAACTCCCGAACAGATGACTCAGGACAACCTTAATACCGGGGCATATTTTACCCAAATGGAAAAAGGGGTGTTTATTGTTGGTGAGAATTTGGGTGGTGAATACCAGATTACAGAAATGCTCACTGGCGATATATTTGCCAGCTATATTGCCAACATCAATACATACAGTTACACAAGCGAACATAATAGCCATTACAGACTTTACGACGATTGGTACAACTTACCTTTTGCTGATGCTTATACAGATATTATGCAACCATGGAAATCGATAGCAGATGTAACTGACGAAAGTTCTCCGGCAAGAGCAATGGCTACTATTGTAAAAGTATTGGGCATGAGCCGTATTACCGATATGTACGGACCTATTCCTTACAGCAAATTCGGGACATCTACCGAAGTCCCTTACGATAGCCAAAAAGATGTTTATTATAAATTCTTCGAAGAATTAGGGAACGCAATTGATGCATTAACTTCTTATGCGGATAATAACTCGGCTGCTTATATGACTGATTACGATTATATATACAGTGGAAATACTACTAAATGGATTAAATTCGCAAATACCCTTCGTTTGCGTTTGGCAATGCGTATCTCGTATGTTGATGAAACAAAAGCACAATCAGAAGCAGCATCTGCCATTAACCACAGTTACGGGTTAATGACTTCCACCAGCGATGCAGCAATTTTACATCAAACATCTTCATTTACTTTTATCAACCCTATTTGGGAAGTAAGTGAAAGTTTTCAGGATATGCGAATGGGCGCAACCATGGATTGCTATCTAAATGGTTATAACGATCCACGCATTTCTTCTTATTTCCGCACAACAACTTCCGATGGAGCATACCACGGAGTACGTAACGGGATGTCTAACTTAAGTAAAGATAGTTATGTTGCTGCTACTTCTGGCATAAATATTAGCTCGGGCGACGATATGCAATGGATGACAGCCTCCGAAGCCTATTTCCTTTTGGCAGAAGCATCGTTGCGTTTTGGCCTTGGCTCTAGTACAGCTCAAGAATATTACGAGCAAGGTATTCGCAGTTCATTCTCACAGTGGGGCGCCCCGGGTGCTGATGCATATATTGCTAATAGCACAAGCCTACCTTTAGATTCCTATCAAGATCCAGTGTCTTCCTATGGCGGTGGTTCTACTTCTGCCAGCGACCTTTCTCAATTGTCTCCTGCTTGGAATAACGCTGCGGGCTCTGAAGAAAAATTAGAGCGTATAATGGTACAAAAATGGATTGCTCTTTTTCCTAACGGGCAAGAAGCATGGAGCGAAATGCGCAGAACCGGGTATCCTGGTTTTATTAAAATATACACTTACAGCGGAGTAACCGAAGTTGCCAATGGAAAACTAATCAGTCGACTAAAATTTCCGACAACGGAATATTCGAACAATACAGAGAATGTAAATGCAGCTGTATCTCTTTTAAGTGGTAGCGATATCGCCGGAACAAGACTTTGGTGGGATGTAAAGAGATAAATGGCTAATTATAAACTTTTAAAATGAATCTGATTATGAAAAAAATCAAATATATATTGGTACTTGTAATGGGTTTGTTGATATATTCGTGCGATACCGATATAGAAACAACGGACATACAAAACCCATACACCTACAGTGACTTATATTATCAGAACTTGCGCGACTTTAAAGCCAGTGATCACTCTATTTCGTTTGGTTGGTTTGCTCAATATGGCGGTCAAAATTCGTTAGGAGTGCGTTTTATGGGACTCCCCGACAGTCTCGATATTTGTTCGATGTGGGGAGGTATTCCGGCGAAAGAGAATACTGAAATATGGGACGAAATCCGCTTTGTTCAAAAAGTAAAAGGAACAAAAATGTTTTGCGTAGCCATTACCCGTATTGATGCCGAAACCGACGAAAAAGATTTCAAAATAGCATATAACGAAGCAAAAGCAATGGAAGCAGGGGCAGAACAAGATTCTGCAATTAATCGCTCTATTGAGATGTATGCAGAATACTTCTTGGATCAAGTATTCGAAAACGATTTGGATGGTTTTGATGCTGATTACGAACCGGAAGGGGATTTTTTGGCCGGAGGTCACTTTATCTATTTTATGAATTATTTGGCAAAATACATGGGACCTAATCCCAACATTACAAAAGAAGAACGTTTAGCTCTTATTCAGGAACGTTATGGGAAAGATGTAACCGACACCGACAAGATGCTATGTGTCGATTCTCCGGGAGACCCATCGCAAAGCTTAACTGAAATATGCAACTATTATTTTAAACAAGCTTATGGAGGTGGAACTACAACCGGATGGCCCATCGAAAAAACAGTCTTTTGTTGTAACATGGGCGACAATTGGCAAGGCACTATGTCTGCAATGTACGATCAAGCACGCTACCAGCCTTCAACCGGAAGAAAAGGAGGTTTTGGTGCTTTCTTTATTCATCGCGATTATAACGTACATGAAAATAACCGAACTCCATACGGGCGTTTTCGTGAGTGTATCCAGATTCAAAATCCAGCAGTACACTAATTATCAATATAAAAAGGAATGATAGAAATGAAAACTTTATATAAAAACATATTATATGCAAGCATATTGACTTTCTGTACGATTGTTTTTTATGCCTGTGATAAAGATGAAACGTATGACTTTCCTGGCGATGAATACAATCGAGTATATATATTGGATAAAGCATCGACATATAAGATTATACAAACGCCTATAAGCACGATTAGCAATATTGACTTTAAAACGACTTTGAAGTGTACTCAAAAAGCAACCGAAAGTATTAAAGCAACGGTTGAAGTTGATAATTCGATGATTGGAGCTTATAATGAAAAAAATGAAACGAAATACGAAGCAATACCAACATCGGCAGTTGTATTGAAAAACACAACAATGACAATTCCGCAAGGAGAAATGGTTTCTATTGATACACTAAGCTTCGAGTTGACTGATGATAATACGATGTTAGCATCGCTAAAAAGCCAAAATGGTTACCTTATTCCGTTGCGTATTGCAACAACCGAAGGTGGGGACTCTCAGGTTAGTACAAATGTTTACACCACCTATGTAGTAGTAACAGTAACTGAAGATAATATAAACCATGATGCCGAAGAAAGTGATATTACCGGAACATTGGTTGCTGATCAATCAAATTGGACTGCATCAACAAATGGGTCCGTTTCTTCATGGGGAAATCCTTTGAGCGCTATTTTTGATGGTGATATGAGTTCTAGTTGTACTATTTTTGAAGGTAACGACGGTAACCCTCGTTTGGATATTGATATGGGCAAACAATATACTTTTGATGCAATAACTTTTTATTATGGTTACGATTACGGAGACTGGGGTAAATATGAGTATGCTTCATTAATTTCAGGAATGACTATATATACTAGTGATAATGGTACTGACTGGCGTTCTATCGGAAAAATTACTTCTTCTTCAAAATATTGTATGTTCTATGCCCCAATTACATGTCGACATATTCGACTTGTTTCATCTGTTCCATACATGGAGGGAGGTATATTTAATATTTACCAAAAATAAATTTTAACATTATGAAAAAATATATATTATTATCAATGTTTGCTTTGTTGCTTTGCATATCAAGTTGTAAGGACGGAGCTGACTATGGCGATGCCATATACGTAACAGGGACTTTGTCCTCAAATAATATAAAGTTCTTGGTTGACGGACAATCGAGCATGGGATTTACCGTATCCTCTACAGCCAGAGCAGAATCTGATATTGTTGTGCATGTAGAAGAAGCTCCGGGATTACTTGATGAATACAATACTTCAACCGGACGTAATTGCCAATTACCCCCAACAGGAAGTTATTCGTTAAATGAATCGGAAGTTGTAATTGAAAGAGGAAAAGCAATTTCTACACAAATAGAAATTACGGCTGATGCCGATCAATTACAAGAAGGTGTATCATATTGTGTTCCTGTAACTATTTCTAACGTTGAAGGTGGAGACATAGACGTATTAGAATGTTCCGGAACAGCATATGTTATGCTTACCAAGGTTATTGATATTAAAGCAGCTTACTTAGCAAAGAGTGGGTGTTTTGATATTCCGGGTTTTGGTGGCGACGATAGTCCAGTTAAAGCTCTTGGTGCTATGACTTTAGAAATGAAAGTACTGCCAAAATCGTTTAGTGGCATTAGTTCACTTTGCGGTTGCGAAGAGAATTTTCTCTTTCGTTTTGGCGATGGAGCCGGTAATCCTGCAAATAAGCTGCAATTATCCAAAGGTTCTATTGGATCTGCTACACACCCTGATGCAAAAGACCACTACGAATCATGGGTTGATCAGGAATTCGATACAGGTCACTGGTTACACTTTGCTGCAGTTTACGATGGTCAATACTTACGTGTATATCTTGATGGCGAACAAATTCATTTTGTTGAAACCAACAACGGAGGAACCATTAATTTAAGCATGGCTTACGACGGACACTCATGGGACGATACTTTTGCTATTGGACGCTCTGTAGGACATCAGCGCTTCTTCGACGGCTACGTAAGCGAATGTCGTGTGTGGAACGTAGCTCGTACAGTTAATGAATTGCAAGATGGAATCTGTTATGTTGATCCAACCAGTGAAGGACTTGTTGCTTACTGGCGTTTCAATGGAGAAACTCAAAACGACGGAACCGTACTCGATATGACAGGACATGGATACAATGCTGTGCCTTATGGCGCAATTCAATATGTTGACGATCAGAAATGTCCTTACTAATCATGATAAATAAGCAAAGGTTAAATAGATTTAGTTAGTTTAGAAACCAAGCCCCGGGGAAATATTTTCCTGGGGCTTATTCTTAAACAAATGTTTGAAATTAGATACTAAGCATTTTATAACTAAAATGAAACTTATAGATACAACAATAACCCGCTTAGAAAGAAACAACACCGATCCTGACTCTGCTTTACTGATTGCTTCTTTGATGTTATTCTCTGCAATTTTTATAATGTTCTTTGCTGTTACCAGATTGGTTATTCTTATTTCAAATTAAAAAAATGTCTGTAAAAGAAGAAAAAATCATTCACCCAGCAAAATGGGTGCCAACGGCTTATTTTGCAATGGGTTTGCCATATATTGCCATTGCACAGGCTTCCGTTTTAATGTTTCAGAGTTTTGGAATTTCTGATGCCTTAATTGCATTCTGGACTTCATTAATTATGCTGCCTTGGACATTAAAACCTTTTTGGAGTCCGATTTTGGAAATGTTTAAAACAAAAAAATATTTTGTAGTAGGTACGCAGTTGGTAACAGGAGTTACTTTTGCCTTAGTTGCTTTTTCATTACCACTGGATCATTTTTTTGCGTATTCGATAGGTTTATTGGCAATCATAGCCATAAGTGGAGCAACACACGATATTGCCTGCGATGGTGTTTATATGAATGTTTTGTCTCGCGACAAGCAGGCTGAATATATTGGTTGGCAGGGCGCGGCTTATAATTTGGCAAAAGTATTAACAGCTGGAGGATTGGTTTATCTGGCAGGTCAGTTAGAAGAACATTTTGGGGTATTGCATGCATGGATGACCGTAATGGGAATTTATGGCGTGGTAATGGTTGTTCTTGCATTGTATCATATTCGTATGTTGCCATCGGGTGGCGCTGCTACTGAAGTAACATCAATGAAAGAAGGTTTCAATACCTTGTGGGATGTTATCCGAACATTTTTCCAGAAAAAATATATTGTTTGGTACATTGCGTTTATTGTGATCTATCGTTTTGCCGAAGGTTTTGCCATTAAAATTGCACCTCTGTTTTTTAAAGCTGCCGTTGCCGATGGCGGTCTTGGTTTAACCACCTCACAAATTGGAGTAGTTTACGGTATTTTTGGAGCTGCAGCTTTTGTGCTAGGTTCGATTCTTGCCGGATATTTTATTGCCAATCGAGGTTTAAGAAAATCGCTGTTTACAATGGTTTGCATCTTCAATATTCCGTTTGCTGTTTATGCTTATTTAGCAATAGCTCAGCCGGAAAGTATTTACATTATTGGTGCAGCAGTTGTTTTTGAGTATTTCGGGTATGGTTTCGGATTTGTCGGTCTTACCCTGTTTATGATGCAGCAAGTTGCACCGGGCAAGTACAAAATGGCGCACTATGCTTTTGCATCAGGAATAATGAACCTAGGCTTTATGTTACCCGGACTTATCAGCGGTTTTATGAGCGACTGGCTGGGGTATCGTCTGTTCTTTATCTGGGTATTGATAGCTACCATTCCTGCTTTTGTCGGAGCAAAATTAGTTCCGTTTACCTATCCTGATAAAGAGAAAAAAGAAGAGTAGAAAACATGGAAAAAGGTAAATAATAGAACACGTAGAAAACAATTGTTTCCTACCGTTTTCAATAGTGTTCTTTTTATGTAAAATAATTATCAATTAATAATCAATATAAAAATGAGTTTAAATCAACAAATACCATGGGAAAATCGGCCCGAAGGCTCAACTGATGTAATGTGGCGTTATTCTAAAAATCCGGTTATTGGACGTTATCATATTCCTTCGTCAAACAGTATATTTAACAGTGCTGTTGTACCTTATAAAAATGGTTATGCAGGGGTTTTCCGTTGCGATAACAAAGCGGTTCAGATGAATATTTTTGCAGGTTTCAGTAAAGATGGAATTAACTGGAATATTGAGCACAAACCGATTGTGACCGAAGCCGGTAATACAAAGATGATTGAATCTGAATACAAATACGATCCGCGTGTTACATTTATCGAAGACCGCTATTGGATTACTTGGTGCAACGGTTATCACGGACCGACAATTGGCATTGCTTATACTTTCGATTTTAAAATATTTTATCAATGCGAAAATGCATTTCTGCCGTTTAATCGTAATGGGGTTCTATTTCCGCAAAAAATAAATGGTAAATATGCGATGTTAAGTCGTCCGAGCGACAACGGACATACGCCTTTTGGTGACATTTACATCAGTTATAGTCCAGACATGAAATACTGGGGCGAACATCGTTGTGTGATGAAAGTAACTCCTTTTGCTGAAAGTGCATGGCAGTGTACAAAAATTGGTGCCGGTTCTGTGCCAATTCTTACAGAAGAAGGCTGGTTGTTGTTTTATCACGGAGTAATTAATACCTGTAACGGCTTCCGATACTCAATGGGTGCTGCCATTTTAGATGCAGAGAATCCAGAAAAAGTACTTTACCGTACACAGACTTACCTGTTGTCTCCGGCAGCTTCTTACGAATTAGCCGGAGATGTCCCAAATGTAATATTTCCTTGTGCTGCCCTAAGCGATGATGAAAAACTTGCTGTCTATTATGGTGCTGCCGATACCGTTGTGGGAATGGCTTTTGGCTACAAACATGAAATTTTGGATTTTATTAAAAATAATTCATTATAAATGAACACTAATGTAAACTTATAGAGGTTGAGAAGCAATTTATCAATCTTTTGGAAGAAATTCGAACAGAAAAATATCTATCATAGATATTAAAATAAAGCAAGTGTAGAAATTGAAAAAAGATCTTTTTGTATAAAAACGAATATTCAGAAAGATTTAACAGCACATTTACAATTCGCACAAGCCAACACACAAACCCAAAAATTACAAGAAAGCTGTTCCCGCCCCGCACTTCACCTAAAACAAGTATCCAACACCATTCCCTGTCACAAATAGCGAGTTCACTCCCTAAAAAATACCAACATTATGGGATTGCACCCTCTTTTTCTCATTGGTAATTTTGTCCGCTGAACTATGGTTCGATAAGGACTTAAATTATTCAACACATAACCAAATGAAAAAAAGATTCTATTTATTAATCTATTTTATGGCTTTTGCTTTTGCAAATGGCTACGCACAAAGCAACAATTCGGAAACAAGCATAGAAAAAGAAAACCGTCTGACCCTTGGCGGATATGGCGAAGCGGTGATGAGCCGTATGTTTTACAGTAGTAATTACAAGCGATATACCGATGCCGAAACCTATGCCAATGACGACGGTTACGGACAATTCGATTTGCCCCACGTGGTGTTTTTTGTAGGATACGATTTTGGCAAAGGATGGACAATGCAAAGCGAGATAGAATTCGAACACGGAGGCACCGAATCGGCAATTGAAATAGAGGAAGAAGAAACCGGGGAATACGAAAGCGAAGTGGAAAGAGGTGGCGAAGTGGCTTTAGAACAATTTTGGATTCAGAAAAGTTTTTCCCCGGCTTTTAACCTCCGAATGGGACATTTTGTCGTTCCGGTAGGACTAACCAATCAACATCATATGCCTACCGAATTTTTCACCGTTTACCGCCCCGAAGGTGAAAACACCATTCTGCCGTGCACCTGGCACGAAACAGGTGTTAGCCTGTGGGGAAAAAACAAACAATGGCGTTACGAAGTACAGTTTGTAGCTGGACTTGATGCCGACCGTTTTGGTTCGTCAACGTGGATTAAGGGCGGAACAGGAAGTCCTTACGAATTTAAGATGGCAACCAGTTATGCTGGCGTTTTGCGTATCGATAATTATTCAGTCAAAAACTTGCGCTGGGCAGTGAGTGGATACATCGGAAACAGTGCAAAAAACACCCTTTCGCCCAGTAAGTTCGAAGATATAAACGGCACGGTTTGCATCGGTGCTCTCGACTTTCATTATCAAACCGACAATATAATTATCCGCGGCAACGTCGATTACGGACACCTTTCCGATTCCGAAGCCATTACCTCTGCAAATAAAAGTATGCGCCAAGATTCACCATCGCCCAGCCAACCGGTAGCTTCTGATGCTATCGCAACAGGTATTGAAGCCGGGTACAACATTGGTTCATTTTTCGATAAAATACCAATGGATAATCAACTTTTCATATTTGGACGTTACGACTATTACGATTCGATGTTAAAAACACAGGGAAGCGTAGTGGACAATGAATGTTGGGGACGACAAAAAGTGAGCTTTGGGCTAAACTACAAACCGCTTCGCGACATTGTGATAAAAGCCGAATATTCTCACCGAATTCTTGAAAGCCAATACAACAACGAAGACACGTTCAGTGTGAGTATTGCTTATGCAGGATTTTTTAATAAATAACCAAAAATAACAACAATGAAAAAATTAAATTTACTATTTTATTTCTTTATCGCAGGAGCGATGACACTAGGATTTACATCGTGCGATGACGATGATGATGACATCACAGGAGACGGTTTAGATTCTAAAAAAACAGAAGTTATCACACAATGTGTAAACAACGTAATTGTAACTACTTATAGCAATCTGGCAGATGCATCTGTCGATTTACACAACGCTTGTGCTACGCTAAAAAACAACCTTACTCAGGATAATATTGATGCTGCTGCTACAGCGTGGACTACTGCCCGTAAATATTGGGAACAAAGCGAGGCTTTTCTTTATGGAGCTGCATCGGACTACAACATCGACCCACATATCGATTCGTGGCCATTAGACCAAAGTCAGTTAGACCTTGCCCTTGCCAATGAAACATTAATCGGCAATATGGAAACCGATGGATGTAACTTCGATGGATTTTCTACACTTGGTTACGGATTGTTAGGTTTTCACGCTGTTGAATATATGATTTTCCGCGATGGAGATGCTCGTAATGTTGATGGTGGTACCGATTTTGATGGTGAAAAATATGCAGCACTAAGTTCCGAAGAACTGATTTACTGTGCTGCTGTTGCCGAAGATTTGCGTAACCAATGTATCCGATTAGAAGCCAGTTGGGCTGGAATTGACAACATTACATCTGCCAAACAAACCATTTTGGAAGATGCCGAGCTTGAACCGTCAATGGATTATGGCAAAGCAATGGAAACTGCCGGCGAATCGGGCAATGTATTATACAAAACTCAGATTGCCGCTTATGTGCAAATCTTGCAGGGAGCTTCAGATATCTCCGACGAAGTTGGCAATACCAAAATTACTGACCCCGTAAACAGTGGTGATGTTTTGGACGTAGAATCGTGGTACAGTTGGAATTCAATCGACGATTTTGCCGATAATATGCGCAGTGTTCAATATGCTTATTTGGGCAATACATCGAGTACTGCAATTGATGCTTCGGTGAGTACTTATGTAAAATCACTTGACAAAACACTCGACAGCGAAATACAAACCGCAATAGCAACAGCCATCAGCAAAATTGAAGCAATGCCGGCTCCATTCCGTAATAACTTAACCGAATCAGCTTCAGCATCGGCAAAAGCAGCTTGTAACACTGTTATGGACAAACTAGAAGAAGCCATTACGTTGATTCAGGAATAAAATATTTTGTAATGACAACATAAAATTCGTCATACAAAAAAGAACAAAACCTCAGGTAGTTATTAATTGCCTGAGGTTGCATATATAAAAAAATGACACTATGAAATTCAGATATTTAATTTTTATGAGCATCATTATCTCTCTATTGGCATCGTGTAGCGATGATGATGATATTATAGGTGGTGATGACGATGGCAAAGAAACCGAATTGTCTGCCGAATGGTATGCCGGAGGAAAGCTAGGAACAACGTTCAATATTTCGTCTAGTGCTTACGAACAACCAACTCCTGCCATTGAAAATGCGGGGTTGGAAGCTGAATTTAAGGTAGGAGAAGGTTTTTTCGAAGATATTTTTGTAACCACCGACCCAAGCGAGAGCCCGATGGGCGGATTAGGTCCGCTGTGGTTACGCACCAGTTGTATTGCTTGTCATCCCGGCTACGGACACGGAAAACGTCAAACCGAATACGATTCCAACGAAACAGGAAATGGCTATTTGTTGGTAATTACCGATAATTCCGACACGTATTTAAGCTCACTTACCGGAATGCCACAAACCCAAGCCGTTGAGCCGTTTACTCCACCTGTTGACGAAACACAAATCACTATCAATTGGTTGTCTCACACCGATGAATGGGGAAACACATTTCCCGATGGAGAAACCTACCAATTGATATATCCCGAAGTAACGATTCCCGAAGAAGCTTTTTACGTGCCGTTAGAAGTTACCAAAAACGGTGTTACATCAACTGTGCCTTATTCCGATATCATCGTTCGTTTAGAATCAACAATTGGAATTTACGGTTCAGGATTATTGGATGCCATACCAGACGATTCGCTTAAAGCACAATACATTAAAGAGTCGGCTCACGCTACATTAAACCCTGCCTTTTTTGCCGGTGGCGAATGGGTTAAACAGTATAAAAACACCAAACAAGGCGATGGAGAAGAACATCCCTACCGTTTTACTTACGGTTTAACTCGTGGACCATTGCAAGATGGACCGGGTTCTAATGCAATTTGGAATATCACTAATGTAACACGGAACAATCGTCGTTATCATTATATGACAAAAACATATGCAACAACAGCATCGCAAGACCCCGATGTTCAAGAAAAATTCTACACTTATTTCCCCGACTTTAATGTTACAGGTAATGTCGAAAAAGACATTTACAACTATCTGTTGTGCGACACTCTACCTGTTGAAATGACCGATGATGACTATTCTGACTTGATGGTTTGGCACAGAGGGTTAGCTGTTCCCGCAGCTCGTGATTTGGACGATGAAAATGTTCAAATGGGTAAGGAATTATTTACCGAAATAGGTTGTGCATCGTGCCACCGTCCATCGTGGACAACAGGCAATGACGATGTTTACGACCCCAATTTATTCTTCTCGCGTGGCGATGCTCGTTTGCCAAATTATCCCAATCAAACCATTTGGCCATATACCGATTTGGTACAACACAGATTGCATATGGAAAACGATATTCGCACAGGTTGGTGTCGTACTACGCCGCTTTGGGGACGAGGGCTGAGTCAGATTTGTACCGGAGCAGCCGACCGATTGCACGATTCTAGAGCACGTAATGTAATTGAAGCCATTATGTGGCACGGAAATTCCCAAAGTGATGCACGTTGGTCTGTCGAAAAATTTCGTGAATTAAGCTCGGAAGAACGCAATGCCGTTGTGGCATTTATTAATGCGATATAAAAAATAACATCAATGAAATAAACAAGAGAATCGAGTCAAATGGGCTTTGTTCTCTTGTTATGTATTATGAAGAATTTGAAAAAAATCAGTTTCGGACTGCTCGCAATAATGGTCGTAGTATTAGCATCGGCAACAATTATCGAACAGTTAAAAGGAACATCTTTTGTAGCTCATCACATTTACGGCTCAGTGTGGTTTGTTATTTTTTGGGCGGTTTTGGCAATATTCGCCTTGTTTTATCTGCTCAAAATGAAATTGCAACGCAAGCACATCGTTTTTCTTCTTCATATTGCTTTTTTAGTAATTCTTTTAGGTGCATTTATTACGTGGATTAGCGGCAAAAGCGGCAGCATTCATCTTCGTCAGGGAAAAACAAGTAACAGTTACATTCAGAAAAACGGCAACCTTAACGAGCTTCCGTTTTCAATCGAATTGAACGGATTTAATGTCAATTATTATCCGGGCACACAAACCCCACAGGATTTCGAAAGTCGGATAATCCTGACTGACAGCAACAAAAAGACGCTTTCTGAAACAGTGTCAATGAACAATATTGTATCCTTCAAAGGTTATCGGTTTTATCAATCGGGCTACGACAACGATGGTTTGGGAACGCGACTTTCGGTATCGCACGACCCAATTGGCATTGCCGTTACTTATGCAGGGTATGTTTTATTATTGCTCTCGTTTGTGTTGTATTTCTTTGGAAAAAAGAGCCGATTTAGAGAATTGCTTCATCATCCTTTGCTGAAAAATACAGCACTTGTTATCTTGCTTCTGTTTGGCACAATGGGTGTTCGGGCAGCAAGCAATAACGCTACTCCAAAAGTTTTGCCCAAAGATGTAGCTGCCGAGTTTTGCGATTTATACGTTTATTACAACGGTCGTATTTGTCCGCTTCAAACCCTTGCTAACGATTTTACGCTCAAACTCTACGGAAAATCATCGTACAAAAATCTCACTCCGGAACAGTTTTTTACTGGATGGTTATTTTACTATTCGAGTTGGAAAAAGCAGGAGGTAATCAAGATAAAAAGCAAAGCAGTGCAAAACCTTTTAGGCATTGACGGGAAATATGCCTCGTTCGATGATTTTTTCACCAATGAAAATGCCTACCAACTTGAACCCGAATTGCTGAAAATATTTAAAGGCGAAACCGTTGCCGATGAAAAAGGCATAAAAGAAGCCGATGAAAAATTCAACATTATCAGTATGTTGTATGCAGGCGAATTGACAAAAATATTTCCATATGCAAACTCGGAACAGACTTTAAACTGGTATGCCACCAATAGTCAATTGCCAAAAGAATTGGATGGTGACACCTATATTTTCATCCGCCGTTCGATGGATTATATGCGCGAAATGCTAATGAAAAAAGAGTACTCCAATGTTGTAGAATTAACACACAAACTGAAAGAATACCAAACCAAACAAGCTGGCAATTTGCTCCCATCGAACACGGCTTACAACGCCGAAAAACTTTACAATAAATAGACTACACCAAATATTTGGCAATGCTCTTTGTTACCATCGGCATTGTGGGATTTGTTTATTTTATCCGCCGATTAATTAAAGTAAAACCGGCATCGAGACCAGCCATTTGGGTATTTAATACCATTATCCTCTGCGGATTCATTTACCTCACGGTTTTTATTGCGTTACGAGGCATTGTTAGCCAACATTTTCCGGCATCGAATGGTTACGAAACAATGCAATTTTTGGCGTGGGCATCGTTGTTAGTATCGTTGTTTTTACAAAAAAAACTCCGAATGGTTTTGCCTTTCGGACTATTATTGGGCGGTCTTGCCCTGATGGTCTCAATGATGGGACGCAGCAATCCGCAAATTACTCACTTAATGCCGGTATTGTCGTCACCCCTTTTAAGTATTCACGTAATGACCATAATGGTGTCGTACCTGCTGTTTGCCTTTATGATGTTTAACGGAATAGCCGCAATCATCCTCCGATTTTCGCAAAACAAAAACTTCTTTCCCATCGAGCAACTGCAAATTATCAGTCAGCTGATACTCTACCCTGCGGTATTTCTATTGGCAACAGGCACTTTTATCGGAGCAGTTTGGGCAAACGTATCGTGGGGGCGCTATTGGGGTTGGGATCCCAAAGAAGTATGGGCATTAATCACGCTGCTTATCTATTCCTTTCCGCTGCACACACGCTCACTGAAACGCCTCCAGCAACCAATGACCTTTCATATTTTTATGGTTATTGCTTTCTTTTCGGTGTTGTTTACCTATTTTGGTGTCAACTTTTTACTTGGCGGTATGCATAGCTATGCGGGGTAAAATGATAAATCATATATTTCGTTTCTAAAAAATACGGGATTTAAATCCGTTAAAGTCGACTTAAAATAAAAAAGGGTTGGATATAGTAAAACAACGAAATGAGTAAATACAAATATAAGGATATAGCTTCTGAATATGATAATATGGTAAAACAATACAATTGGGAAGCTCCTGAAATGATTTATAAGTATTTGTCAATGGTTGTTCAAAAGCACACCAAGATGTTGGACATTGGTGCTGGGACAGGCATTAGTTCTGAACGATTTCGTGACAAGCAAGTTGAAATATACGAACTAGACAATTCTAATGAACTGATAAAGGTTTGTAAATCAAAGGGGATATTTAAAGAAGTTCTTTTAATTGATATCTTAAAAGACCGATTACCTTATCCCGATTTGACATTTGATTATGTAGTATGTAGCGGAGTTTTCCACTTTTTTTCTTACCTAGAGGATATTTTGAGAGAGTCTTCAATGTGCTAAAAAAAGGTGGTTATTTCACCTTTACAGTTATTGATAACAACGAAAATAATGATCCTTTCCTTTCTAAGCCTTCCAATGGAACAGAAGTATTCCATCACAGTTATGATTATATAAACTCTTTAAGAAAGAGATTTGACTTTATGATATATGAAGAGCAAAATTTTAAAGCGATAAAGGATTTAAATACCAAGGAGACACTTGATTATAAACTAATAATTTTGAAAAAAGAATAATTACTACGCACAACACCATTCTGCCCCGTCCTAAGAGTATGGATAAAAATGAAATCGGAAATAGCTCGATTTTCTTTTCAGAACTTTCTATTTTAATCTAATAAGTAAAGTTCTTTAAAAGGGACCGATAAGGTGACCTTCAAAATCCAGGACAAAGTAAATCATTGATGTAAAAACATAAAGGGATTAGGTTCGAGTCCTGTCATCCGACTAAGAAGAAAGCCTTTCGCATATGCGGAGGGCTTTTTTGTTTGTAATAAAACAGAAACCTGTTTCATCGAAGTTGAAAAAAGAAAAGCGCAGTGAATAAAATCAACAAGGCTCTTTTTGAGCATCCTTCCCTATTTTAGGATTCATTTTAAATAAATTCGCCCCAACTCTTTAAGCACTGATATTCAATAAATTAATTATTCTTCTTTTTATTCCTTCTTTGGATTTGGTTAGCTCACCTGATTCTGTTCGTTGCAAGATAGCCTCATCATACTTCTTCAGCCAGCATAAATTCAATTCCATGCATTAGCCCATCCAACTCGGCCAGCCCTTTTAACCGGCCAATTAACGGATATCCGGGATTGTAATTGTATTTGTAGTCGTCCATTATTCTGATACCGTGATCCGGCCTAACAGGCATCTTAACATCGCTTCTACCTGCTTGTATTCTGCGCTTCTGCTCTTTTATCAATGCATACATTATTTTCATCATATTCTGCGAACCGGTTAAATGCCCCGATTCGTAAAAACTGCCATCCTCAAGCAGCAGGGTATTTCGTAAATGAACAAAATGAATACGGTCATGGGTTTTTTCGATCACCTCCAACAAGTCGTTTTCTTTTCGTGCAGAGAGCGATCCGGCACAAAAAGTTACGCCGTTGTTTGGAGAAGTGTTTGCTTTAAAAAGCCACTCGTAGTCCTCTAGCTGACCAATAATACGCGGTAGTCCCAATACCGGAAACGGTGGATCATCAGGATGGATGGCCAGTTTTACTCCTGCTTCTTCAGCCACCGGAATTACATCGTCGAGAAAAGCTTTTAAATTCTTCCGTAACTGTTCTTTTCCAATACTCTTGTAACGATCAATAAACTCCAGAAAAAGGCCTTTAGGGTCGGAAACAGAACCATCAATAACTCCGTCGATAAAACCCTGTGTAACCACAATTATATTGTAAGCCAACTCTTCGGCTTCCTGTTCTGTCATTTTCTGAAAAACGGCTTTGGCATTTTCAACAATGTCGACTGGATAATCGGCTTCTGCTCCCGGGCGTTTCAGAATAAAAACATCGAACGCCACAAAGGTCGGGAAATCAAAATACATCGATTCGCCACCGTTTTTTAGCTTAAAATGCAAATCGGTACGTGCCCAGTCTAAAACCGGCATAAAATTGTAGCAGATGGTATCGATGCCACATTCGCCGAGATTTCGCACCGATTGTTGGTAATTGGCAATTAAACGGTCGCGATCATTCGAACAAATTTTTATTCCTTCAGATACGGGGAGACTCTCTACAACACTCCATCGCATGCCTCGTTTTTCAATTGCTGTTTTTACCTTTAAAATTTCTTCTACCGGCCACACTTCGCCATTTGGAATGTGATGTAAAGCTGTCACTACACCTTCCACTCCCATTTGTTGCAAATCATCAAGCGTCACCAAATCTTTCTCTCCAAACCAACGCCACGTTTTTTCTAAAGCCATTTTCTATCTATTTATATTTTTTGCACGAACATAGTAACATGAAAGATACCTACTGCAGATTATGCTGATAAAAATCTTAATGTTTGAATACCCCTGCGATATCTACGATTAACATTCAGCACATTAAAAATAAAGAAAGTGGCAATACCTAAAAGGCATACCACTTTATTTTTATCTATTTCTAAAACAAATTAATGTTGGTCGGGTTCAATTTACACACCGCTAAACGAGCTAAACCCACCATCAACAGGAAGAATTACACCTGTTATAAATGATGCTGCATCAGAGCATAAAAACTGCACCGCTCCGTTCAGTTCTTTTATATCGCCAAAGCGTCCCATTGGTGTGCGGGCCAGCACTTTTTTGCTACGCTCGGTGTACGACCCGTCGGGGTTGATCAGCACATTTCGGTTCTGGTCGCCGATAAAGAAGCCCGGAGCGATAGAATTTACTCTCACCTTTTCGCTGAATTTGGTTGCCATTTCCATGGCCATCCACTGCGTAAAAATATTAATCGCCGTTTTGGCTGTTGAGTACCCCAAAACCCTTGTAATTGCGGAGTAAGTAGCCATCGATGAAATGGTAATGATACTTCCCTCTCCTCTGTTTGCCATGGCTTCGCCAAACACCAAACTAGGGTATACTGTTCCATTCATATTCAAATCGTTCACTCGTTCGAAGTCCTCGATTTTCATATCAAAAACAGTTTGCTCCTCGGTTAAGGTAGCCCCCGGGAGATTTCCTCCGGCAGCATTTATCAGGATGTCAATCTGCCCCCATTTCTCAAGAATGGTATCGCGGGTTTGTTTCAATTCACTCATTTCCAAAACACTTGAAACAAAACCGATGGCCTCGCCTCCAAGTTCCTTCAGTTCTTCAACCCGGTTATTTACATTCTCTTCGCGAATATCGAGAACGGCCACTTTAACGCCAGCCTCAATTAAACTGCGGGCGATACTTCCTCCTAAAACTCCACCACCACCGGTTACTATGGCAACCTTATCTTTTAAACTAAACATTTCTTTTCTTATAAAATTTATTCTGCTGTCCCTTCAATTGTAATAATTTTTCCTTCGGCATCATACTCCATCTCCACAACTTTCAGGCTGCGCAGCCAGGTTTTGCCATTTGAAGGTACACAATCGTGATGAAACAGGTACCATTTGCCCTTAAATTCAACAATTGAATGGTGTGTTGTCCACCCCACAACCGGTGTTAAAATTACGCCCTGGTAAGTAAACGGGCCATAGGGACTATCTCCAATAGCGTAGCATAGTTTGTGGGTGTTTCCGGTTGAATACGAAAAGTAATATTTACCGTTGTATTTGTGCATCCATGAAGCTTCGAAAAAACGTCGGTCGTTATCGCCTGCTTTTATTGGCTCGCCGTTTTCATCCAAAATAACCAAAGCTTTTGGTTCTTCGCCAAACTCCAGCATATCGTCGCTTAGTTTAGCAACACGTGCGGGAAGTGCCTGCTCATCGTCCGCAGGTTCCTGGCCACATTCAATGGCTTTGTTATCGCGGTAACGCTGCAACTGGCCACCCCATAAACCACCAAAATACATGTAATGGCTACCATCTTCATCTTCAAAAACGCATGGATCGATGGAGTAACTACCTTTCATTGGCGCCTCTTGTGGAACAAATGGCCCCTCAGGTTTATCGCTGATAGCCACACCAATGCGGAAAATATCGGTTTGGTCTTTCAAAGGAAAGTACAGGTAATACTTACCATTTTTAAAGGCACAGTCGCTATCCCACAACTGGCGGCCTGCCCAGGGTATATCTTTTACATCCAATACATTTCCATGGTCGGTTACCTCCCCGTCAATATCATCCATTGAAAAAACATGGTAATCGCGCATATCAAAATGATCGCCATTATCATTTTCAGGAATTCCCGACTCCACATCATGAGATGGGTAAATGTATATTTTTCCGTTAAAAACGTGTGCTGCCGGATCGGCAGTATAAAGGTTGTCAACAAGATATCGTGCTTTTTTCATTTTATATTATATTTTACTTGCAAATTATTCTCTTCTACCAAAGATAAATTAAAATTTCCGGGAGCCACACGATTATGAGGCCCCCGGAGAAACTAACTAACTAACTAACTAACTAACTAACTAACTAACTAACTAACTACTTAAATCAATTATTTTATTTTTCAGCGTTGTTTGCTTCTTCAATTAACTTTGCCACAATACTTTTTGGCTCATTGTTTCTATCGAACAACAAAGGATAATCAACACGTCCCCGAATTGGGAAATTATTTTTCCACGATGTAGCATCAGAAACCCCCCAAACGGTCACGCGCGAAACAGCATCAGAATGTTTCAGAAACAGACGGAAAAAGTCGAGCATACGTTCGTCCCACTCGTTCATTTTTTCTACTGGAACACCTTCTGTATAAGGGTTCAGGCTTTGCTGATACTCGAAACTGGTAGCAATATCGGCACCAACATCCCTATTTCTGTTAGGTAAAATCGACATGTCAAGTTCGGTAACCATTACTTTCATTCCTTCGTTAGCATAGGCTTCAATTGCGGCTTCATAATCCTCCAATGAAGGGCTATCCATACCAATGTGTCCCTGCATACCAATACCGTCAATCCGTATTCCATCAGCTTTTAAATCACGCACCATCTGAACGATTGCATCGCGTTTACCAGGAAACCATTCGTTATAATCATTGTAGTACAATTCTGCATCAGGATCGGCTTCGTGTGCAAACTGGAAAGCCAGCTTAATAAAGTCGTCGCCAACAATTTGGAGAAACTTACTGTTGCGCATGCTGCCATCTTCCATAATAGCTTCGTTTACCACATCCCAGCCTTTAATTTTACCTTTATAACGGCCAACTACCGTGTAAATGTGATCTTTCATGCGCTGAATCATCACTTCACGCGAAACATCATTTCCTTCATCGTCAGTAAAAAACCAGCGAGGAGCCTGAGAATGCCAGATTAAACAATGACCGGTTATAAATTTATCGTTCTCAACTCCAAATTCTACAAATTGATCGGGAAGGTCAAAATTGTATTCATTTTCAGTTGGATGAATAGGACCGCTTTTCATACAGTTTTCGGCAACAATAGCTTCAAACTGATTTTTAATCACCTCAACTCCGGCACTATCCCTTCCGGTAATTTGCCATTCATTTAAGGCTGTACCAATATAAAATTTACCGGCAAAAGCATCTTTTAAAGTTGCTGTTTTCTTCGACTGCTTCGTTGTGCCGCTGTTACACGACACCAAACCGACTAGCAGTGCCATCAAAACAAATCCATTAAATTTTTTCATTCTTTTAGTATTATGGTTTAAATTATTTCTCCACTTAAAAACTTCATTGTAGCGGATTACATTCTTCTTATATTCAATTCTTCCTGAATCTGAATTTCTTTGTTCTTATTTATTTCGTAAAAGAAGAGCAGAGCTACGCCGATCAAAAACGGAATCGAAGGGTAAATACTCACCAACATTTTTGCTCCCTGTGCCACACTTTCGGGCTGAACCACTTCCTGACCAGCCGCCACAGCATCTTTCGATACGTAACCATACAAACCAAGAATCCAGGTAACAATTGCACCTCCAATGGCCAAACCAGCTTTTAAGCCCACCATCATTGCGGAAAAGATAATAGCCGTAGCGCGACGATTATTAACCCACTCCGAGTAGTCGGCAACATCGGCAATCATTGCCCAAAGAATAGGTGTTGTTACACCATAGAAAAACATGTGCAGTGCCTGTGCTAAAAACATTATGCGAACATCTTCAGGATTGTAAAAAATGAAGGACACAATAAACAAAGTAGCAATAAATAATGCGGCTCCGAATACATCGCGTTTTCCGAATTTGTTGGCCAGCTTACTGGAAACGGCGATACCGATCATGGAGCAAATAATTCCTCCGGCGTTAAACAAACCAAAGCCTGCCGATGCTACATCCGATTCAAAAAAGTTCAATCCCACGGCCGACAGCGAATCTAAAATCGGCTGAATAAAACTTTGCAGTGCTGCCTCATCAACGTAATTATTGAAATAATAAACGTACGATCCTCCTTTCATAGCCAGCGTTACAAAAACCAGAATAGTAAGCGTTAACATGATGATCCAGGGACGGTTTTTAAACAAGTCGCCCAAATCGTCTTTTAAACTCGATTCCTGTTCTGGACTAGGAATTACACGTTCTTTTGTAGTAAGAAAAGTGATCAGCAATAACACGGTACCAATGATGGCCATCCAGGTCATTACCGATTCAATTCCCGCAGCTTTATCTCCATCGCCTACATGTAAAATGATGGGCAGCATAAACACCTGCACAAAAAACTGTGCAAACATTACGGCCGCAAAGCGGTACGAAGACAGACTGTTTCGCTCCGACATATCGCCGGTTATCACACCGCTTAATGCTGAATAAGGCAGATTACTTGCAGCATATGCCAACAATAAAAGCGTATAAGTTCCGGCTGCATAAATCAGCTTTCCTTTGTAAGAAAAATCGGGAGTTGTAAATGCCAGTAAAGCAATTACGCCCAACGGAATAGCCGTAAACAAAATCCAGGGACGAAATTTTCCCCATCGTGAACGTGTTCGGTCGGCCAGTGCTCCAATAATCGGGTTAAATGCAAAGGCTGCTACCAGACCTACCGAGAGCATAATAACTGAAGCATGATCATTTTTCAGTCCATAAATGTCAGTGTAGAAAAATGCAAGGAAAGTAACCAGAGTTTGAAACACGAGGTTAGCAGCCAGATCGCCAAGGCTGTATCCTATTTTTTCCAGAACAGAAATCTTCTGTGAATTAGTTTTCATTTGATTTTTTTAAATTTATAGTATTTTCTATTTAGTCTTCGGTTGTAAACGGCGATGCTGGCAGGTTTTCTTTATTTTTCAAATTTGATCCGGCCGGATTTCCATCCCAGGCATAACGAACTGCCACCGGTTCTTTTACCTTTCTGCTCCAAACTTTAACCGTATTTTTGCTCATCACTACGGCATTGGCCCATACAAACTCACCATCTTCTCCTGCAATCTGAAATCCTTCGAGCCTACTATTTGCATACAATCCTGATCCAACTGATTCGAAAGTAAGTAATATACTTCCAGCTTCCACTTTCATTGATTTGTAAAGCGGACCGGCACTTACAATCTTATCATTTCCGTAAGCTACTCTTTCAGCCTCCAGATATAAACGACGAGCTACTTCTTTTTTGTTAAGCGGATGAATATCATTCCATTCGCCAATATCAAAAGCTACTGCCATTCCGGTATTTGGCAGTTCCAGCGCACGGCGTTGTGCATCGCGTGTTTCGGCCCATCCATTTTCAACCGGCTGTTTATTCGGAACTCCAAGATTTGCTAACTGAACAAACAGAAAAGGCAAGTCTGCTTTTTCCATCTGATCTCTCCAATCCACAATCAGATCTTTAAACAACTGACGATATTGAAAGCCACGACCGGCGTTGGTTTCTCCCTGATACCAAATCACCCCTTTAATCGTGTACTTTTTCATCGGGTTAATTAATGAATTGTATAGTCCGCCAGGACGAAATTGAAGACCGCCCATATTTCCTCTTGGAGGATTTAGCTCGGCTCCAATATGGTAGTGCCAGTCGCCGGTAATATCAATTACTTCTTTCCCAACACGCACTTCGTAAGGCTTCTCTTCTACAAAACCACCGCGTCCGCCCTGGTTGAATACGCGTACCATTATCTTGTTTGTGCCAGCTTTTAAAACGCCTTCAGGAATAGTATAAATTCGTGGTGGATATTGATAAGTAATGTTGCCCACAAAAGTTCCGTTTACAAAAGCCGAGTCGCTGTCGATAATACGTCCCAAGCGCAAAATGGCTTCTTCTCCTGCCAATGATTCATCCAATTCAAATTCCTTGTAAAACCAGATGGAACCGTTCCAAAAGTTAACTCCTTTATCCGTCCAGTAACCAGGAAGAGAAATCTGTGGCCAACCGGAAACATCAACATCGTCTTTCGACCATTTTCCTGTCCCCGGATCGTTTTTGTTAACTTCTGCCCCCCAGTTATATGGTTTTATTTCACCATTCTTTTCAATGTAGGCAGCGCGCATGGAGTCAATCCTTTTACCTTGCTCTAACCATTCATCGAGAAACGGTGTTACTTTATTTTTACTCAACCAGGCTTCAGCCGGGGAACCACCAATAGCAGTACTGATTATACCAACCGGAACATCTTGAGATTCATGAATCTTATCGGCAAATAACCAGGCAACTGCCGAAAACTCCATAATATTTTCCGGCGTTGATGAAAGCCACTTTCCATCAGGGTAGTCCGCTCTTTCTCCCTCTGCATTTTCACGTGTTGACGAACGGAAGAGTCGAATCTGATCGGTATTTATTTTCTGAATCTCGTCAGCATATAAATCCATAACCCGGTTCAGTTTCAGTTCCATATTCGATTGCCCCGAAGCCAACCAAACATCGCCAATTAAAATATCGTTTAGCACGATATCGTTTATGGTCATGGAATACGGACCACCGGCAGCCATTGCATTTAGCTCAAGCTGCCAGTCTCCGTTCCTGTCTGCCTTGATTTTATATACTTCTCCTAAAAATTCAATTTTAATCTTTTCTCCGGCATCAGCCCAGCCCCAAATCGTAACCGGTTCGTTACGCTGAAGCACCATTCCACTACTTACCAAACGTGGTAATTTTACAGCAGCGTTTAGTTCTTCTCCAAACACAAAAAGAAGCAACAACGCCAATAAACTGTACTGTATTCTAAATCTCTTCATTGGTTAAAATTTTACTTGTTTACTTTCAGGTGCTCCCAGATAGCTTCGTTTCAATCCACCAGTATCTATCATTATTTTCTGCAAAACAATTCCTGGTTCCAACACCCTAATACGCAAACGGTGTAAGCCTGCTTTGTTTATTTTATGATTTGTAGTTGTTTTTATAATACGATTAGCTTGCCATGGGCCTAATTCGCCACGGTATTTTCCATTAATATTCACCACCTGTTCCGGTTCTCCATCGAACGAAACAGCGTAACGCAATCCTTTATTAGCGTTAAAATTTAACGTTGGCGATACAAGTACATTTACCTCAAAATCTCCGGTTGACGCAAAATCAACAGCATATTCCAGATAAACTTCCTCTTCATCTGTAGGATAAGCATTTTGCGGGAAGGTAGTTACTGCTGAAGCTGTTTTTCCCAAGTCAGGTATAACTTGCCAATTAATAGTTTCGGTTCCTTTCGCTTTCTGATAGTTTTCTGCTTCGATAGAAACATAACCATCCGCTTCTTTAAATGCTAGTTCTTCGTTCAACACTTCAGGTATTTCCAGGCGTTCAACAGCTGGCATAGTTGATTGCCGGGGTTCCTGCCAGTATCTGTATCCGATACGCACCTGATCCATCATATGGTTCCATTTTCCTCCGGCAATTTGCTGATTGTAATGAACTGTTAGCGCAGAATCACGCTTAAAACAGGTTTCTACAACATCGGCCCAATAATTGGCTTCTATATCGTTGTTAGCTATCAACTGCTTGTTTTTGGCTTCCGCGTAATACATTTCGTATAAATTGGCTGTGGCATTAGTTGGAAACAAGACCAACTGATCAAAAGCATCTTTGTACGCATTCGGAATCAGGTTGTAAAGTCGAAGCGCATCAAATGCCAAATCGCGATATTCGTTACGAACACGTTCAAATTCATTATAATTTTCAAGACTGTAAGTTCTTGCATTCAGTAACTCGGGTGTAACGCGGTGGTTGAATTTTGTGTATTGATTGAAAATCCGGGCTGCTTCCGCAGCATAGTTTTCACCAAACTGCTCGGCACACCACGTTTTAATATAATCTTTTAAATTATTCGGATTGAATTGTGTGGGATCCCAGGCCATATCAAGGAAAAAGCTAATGGGATATTCCATCGGTTTCAAATCTCCAACATTTACCACCCAAATACGATCTACTCCGTGGCTATAAGTAAGGTTCATTTGCTCCCAAACCCGCTGGATTTGAGTAACATTTATCCACTTATAGTTGCGGGGACCACCAACATAATCGAAATGATAGTACATTCCGAAACCACCTTCGTGTTTTGGAGCGTTTACATCGGGCAGTTTGCGCACATCGCCCCAATTGTCGTCGCACAAAAGAAGTGTAACATCGTCGGGCACACGCATACCATTGTCGTAATAATCCTGCACCTCTTTGTACAAGGCCCAAACCTGTGGTGTTTCCTCTGGTTTTTTACCGGTAACATCGCAGATGATTTTACGCTGATCTTTTACGATATTTTCCAACAAAGCTATGTTTGTCCCTTCACTCATAGCTTCATCGCCATCGCCTCGCATACCAACAGTTACGATTGTTTCCCAATCTTTATTTCGCTCCATTCCTTTCTGCCAGAAATCGGATAGTACCTCTTTATTTTTGTTATAGTCCCAAGGACCTGAACCGTATTTGTGCCACTCGGCCTGAGCTCTTCCCAAAGGCTCATGGTGCGAAGTACTCATAACAATACCTAGTTTATCAGCTAAAGGACCATTTGCCAGATCATCATCGTAAAATGCTTTTCCCCACATGGCAGGCCACATAAAATTTCCACGTAAGCGAAGAATAAGTTCGAAAACATGAGCATAAAACTTGTGGTTTATTCCGCCAAATTTTTCACGCGCCCAATTCCCAAGTGCTGGTTCTTCATCATTTAAGAAAATTCCACGATACTTTACTTTTGGAGATTCGGTTACCCAACGCCCCGCTTTAACGTACAACTGATCTTTCTTTTCAACCGGAACATCGGCCCACCAATACCATGGTGAAACGCCCATTTCGCGCGACAGGTTGAGCATGGCATAAATTGTTCCGCGTTTATCGCTTCCTGCTAAAACCAAGACTTTTTTTACACCAGGAAACGGGTTTTCAACCACTTCGATGAAACTACGCTCCCACTGACCTTCAATATCAGCTACGTCAATTTTCCCGGAACGAATTAATTCATCAATCAATTCGTTTTTACCCAATGTACCTACCAAAATAAGTTCTTCGGGTAAGGATGAATTTGCAGATAAAATTACAGGAGTATGTCCGGTTACCAGGTTTATATCGTTTACAAACCACTCTGCCACAGTTTTCACTCCCGGAAAGTCATTCTGACCAAGCACTATCGGAGCCGATTTTCCATTTTCGACTACCCCAAAAGATCCCTCTTCGTCTGTAATCGTGACATAATCCATTTTGTCTTGAGCTGTTGTATACAGGGGGGTAAAAATTACAAATTGAACAAAGACTAAACAAACAGTTGCACTTCTAAAAAGCTCAAATAATTTTTTATCCATTTTATTGGTTTATTTCAGTATTCGTACTGATTCGTCTTTAAATTGTTTTGACTAATCAATATCGCGAATGGTCATAATTTTATTAGTTCCCTTTTTCAGGCATATAAATAGTGTACTTTTTCTTCAAAAATAAGACTATGTACCTTTTTGGGGTTTAGTTTTTGAATATTTGATTTCTATTTTTACACATATTTCATCATTTCTGAGAATAAAAAAGATTATAAGACACGTTAGTCTCAACAACTACTTATTATTAATCATTTCAGAATTTTCATCAACATACGTTCCTTGGGCTAGACGATTACGGAAATAAATCGCGAGCACTCCCAAAACACATAAAACACTCGCCAATAAACAGATACATCAAAATACGCAAAAATTAGCAACGCTTAATAGGACTTCAGTGAAAATGCCTGTAGTAACAACTGGCAGTCAGCATTTGGTAAGAATAATCGATTTTATGATCAATTTAATTCCATTTACAGTCATATTTTCCATAAGGTATAGTTCTAAAATTAGATATGATTAATTTGGGAGCCAATAGTTGGGCATGATTTCGCAATGCAGAATTTATGCTCCATTTTTTTTGCGACGACGGCTTCAATCTTCGAATTTCGTTGAGAGGCTGCCTCCGTCAAAGCAGGAAAACAGATCGGGAAGCTCTTCTTCCTCCGACAGCCCATCTAACTAATGAGCAAGAATTTAGATTACTATTCCTGCAAATAAACTAAGAACGGAATATGAAGAGTACAAGAACTTATTACAGGTATAAAAAAACAGCAATAAACTCAATTTCACAACAAATGAAAAGCCTAATTTACGATATAACATTGCATCAATAACATATAGCAAATTATTGTTTAGTTTGTTTATTTAATTGGTTCATTTCTATACTAAAACCACCGTATCCTAATTTCTACAAAACATAGAGGCCATCTCATAACAAGTTTATGGGACGGTTTTTTATTTTCCGTTTTCTTTTGGAGTTTGCACCTAAGTTTTCGGGATATTTTCCGTTCGACACGCTTTGTTCAAAAATGCAAAAAGGTTTTAAGTGCTTTTATGCACTAATTTTAGCTAAATTGTGTGCTAAAGCAATCAATCCGGGTTCTTGAATGGTATTTTTCTCGATCTCCTTGTCATGCCCGAAGGATATAAATCACTGATAATCACAAATTAAACATATAATAACTTTCAATATTTTATTTCCTGTTCACTGAAAAACAAAAAGGCCATCTCTTTTGAGACAGCCTCTTTGTTTTCCTTACATCTCAGATACTCAATTCAAAAAAAGCTGTCCAATATATCTACCAGACAGCATTTTCAATCTCTTAACTACTTAAACTCTAAATTCACTCTATAGCAAATTCTTCTTTTACAACTCCACGATCTCGCATCACGAGAGTGTCTGTAAAAGAGTGAACTATCGCTCCAAAATCAATATTATAGTCTAAATAAATAACGTCTCTTTCTTTACCTCCCCACATATCCGCATCTTCAACGTACTTAGCACTTCCTCTTACTGCATAATCAGAGTTTACAGGAGCTGTTACTGTAGCAACACCTTCATCATTAAAGTTTAATCGTATTTGAAAAGGAATATTTAAATCGGAGTTACCATTTCTGGTTGTAAGCTCCATCGCTACTTGATTCAAAGAAACAGTTTTCATTGAAACAACCTGATCCGCTTCAATATAATCGGCATGATAAACATTTGTTATTGACAAGGAAGGATCCTCTCCTGCTTTTGCAACACCAACGTCTTTTCCTCTTCTGAGGTATTTTGCATCCCAAGAGTTTATGTACTTCACACAATAAAGAATATAGTTTTTAGGAACAATCTCCCAGTCTCCGTCAACAACTGGATCAGGATTGCTAACGCTCGCTTTCCCCGACAATACAGAATCTACATTCGTAACATTTGTAATTCTCAGCGGAATAACATAAGTGTTTCCTACAGAAGCAGAATCGGTAAAAAAGGCATCGGATAGTTCCACCACAATACCTCCAACCTTTGCTCCTCCGGGAATAACGATCTGCATCTCGTCCTCTAAAGAATAGTAATCAGAAGGCATAGGTAAAACCTCTTCCCCTGATTCAAATTTTAGATTATCGCATAAACTATTATCAATTGATAAGTCAACTATCCGGTCTTCGTTGTTATCATAAACGCCCCCCATAGTTGCCATTATTTTACATTTATGTTCATTATCTAATGAATTATCATAAATATCTTTTCCTAAAACAATTGTTCTAACAGGACGCTGATAGGCAAAATATACTGTGGTGTAGTCATAATCTTTAAATTCCCAATCCTGATTATGACAAGAAGTAAACAACAAAGCGACCATAAAGAATATAAAAATATTTTTTTTCATTTCTCTCTCATTTAAAATATTAGAAATTACCACCCAGCATTCTGGGTTAAGCCCCATTTTATCACTTCTTGATATGGAAGAGGACCATAGTTCATACCTAAGCGGTATGTTCGATTTTCAACATTAATCACCTTAAATTCTCCATTTTCAGTAATTCTCATTCCTTTTGCTGTTTCATTCAGATTGCTGTTCCATCTGCGCAAATCCCAAAAACGAAATCCTTCAAAACAAAGTTCCAAACGTCTTTCATTCCGAATCAATGTTCTCATTTCTTCTTTTGTTGATATTGAACTTAAATAACTATCAGGCTCTTCTATACCAGCTCTCTGACGTATCGCAGCAATAACATCTTTTGCAGAATATCCATGACTACCAGTTCCCGTAGGCCCCCAAGCCTCATTCGCAGCCTCAGCATAAGCCAAAAATAATTCAGTGTAGCGAATGCGAGTAACATAGTGTTTCTGATTTATTACATTAGCTGGGTTGAGGTTAACATCTTCTCGCAAAAGTTTACGCATATAATAACCGGTTCGGGTAGATGTAGCCAAAACCCCAATACCATCTTCATCATCTGCGACGTAAGTTCTAATGACACTCGAAGATGGCCCAAACTTACTTCCGTCATATACAATATAACGACCTAATCGAGGATCTCTTTCCGCATATGGATTATTTGGATCATAAGAATCAGATTCTGAAATGGGATAACCATCAACCATTGGAAAAGCATCGACCAGATTCTGAGTTGGGTTCACCCTTCCATGACCATATAAAGAAGGACAGTAATTATCTTCTTCCAAATCAGTCTCCTCTGATATATTGGTTCTCCATAATATTTCCGGAGGATTACTTCCTGCAGCTAATCCATTGGTTATGTCTTTATTGTCTCTTGAGTACCATGTTCCACCATTAGGATCAAGACCGGAAACACCGCCAATCATATCAAGAACAACTCCTGCAGACTTTGCCGCATCTTCCCAGGAAATAGTTTCATCAAAAGCAGGACTCGCAGCCAGCAAGGCCACTTTCGCTTTAATTGCTAATAAAATTCGCTTACTTAAACGTTGCTTGTTAAATGCTCCAAACACCCTGTTGTAATCAGGAACAGTAGTTTTACCAGTATATTTAGCCGGAACATCATCTCCATCATTAAGATCCTCATAATCTAAAGGTAGATAATTTTCTGCTTCGGCAATATCGATATTAATTTGATCGATACATTCTTCAAATGTATTACGAGGCATATCAAAACTAGATTCTCCATTCAAGGGAGCAGTCAAGATCGGTACGCCAAGAAGTTTTCCTGTGGCATCTTTGCCTGCATGGGCCTCTAAAAGATAATATAAGTACAATGCCCTTAAACCATAAGCTTCTCCTTTTAGCCTGTCTCTAAACATTGCCTTGACATAATCCCCTGTAACTGCCCAATTAACACTATCAACCTCTGATAAAAAAACATTTAAGTACTGAATGGCCGAATATGCATTATCCCACCTGGAAGTAGGATTATTTATTGCAGACCACCCTCCTGTAGCTACAGAAAGATAATCATTATCTGGATCATTCGATACTGCGTCATCAGTTGCAACATCGTTAAAAGAGTAACTACTAGATGGTAGATATACATATCCATTCATCAATAATCCCTCGGCAAATGCTGCATCATTATATATGTCTTTAAGCTCTTGGTTGTTCTCATCCATAGGCGAAAATAAATCTTCGCAACCGGACAACCCAAGCATTAAGGCTATTAATATTAATAAATTCGTCTTCATATTCTTATTTCATTTTAATGACATCAATTAAAATACCGCTTTAATACCAAGATTATAGAAGCGTGTTTGAGGAACAGTGCCAACATTTAACTCCATAACATCTTTATTTTTAGCAATAGTCAATAAGTTAGCTCCACTCACGAATACATTAAACCCTTTAACAAAAGAGTCTTTCAATACAGATTCTGGGAGCTTATAGGTTAACTGAACCTTTGCTAAATCAAAACGATCTGTACTATAAGTCCAAAAATCAGATGTTCTATAGTTATTATCTCCGGTTTGAGTTGTTAAACGTGGATATGTAGCCGTATTTTTAGTTTCTTCGGTCCAGCTATTTAACACGACCTCTGAGTATTTTTTGTCACCATATACCCAGTAGTAATCTCCATTTTTAATTCCAGTGCCTCCAAAACGTCCCGTACCTAAAGCAAATAACGAAAAGTTTTTCCATTCGAAAGTTACATGAACACCTAATGAGAGAGGGCTTCCCCATGTCCCAAGCATTACTTCATCACGAGAATCAATAACATCATCTCCGTTTTGATTGACATATTTTATATCTCCTCCCTTCCTTTCTCCGGCAAAATCCTGTACAAGTGAATTGGCAGCATCTTCATCACTACTGAAGAAACCATCGCTTACCAATCCGAAAATTGCATCAACTGGCTGTCCGGTACGTTTCCTATAATCATCAATATAAAATTCATCTTCTTTTAATACCTTAGTTTTCAGATAGGTTCCTGCTGCTCCAACGATAAAACGAACTTCTCCAATCTGATCGGCATAACTAACTTGAAAGTCAAATCCTTTATAGCTGTTTTCTCCATAATTAACATATGGAGCAATAGAACTAACCGGATATCCGGTTCTAAAGTAACTAGGATATTCGGTATTATAAGGTTGAGATGGTAATCCCTCCCTCTTAACGAAGAAAGCATTTGCCTTTAGCCCAAATTTGTTTTCGAACATAGATGCTTCCATGCCAAAACTCAACTCTTTTCGTTTCACATAATCCAAGTTATTGTTTTCACCATGCTGAAGGTTAGTGCTCTGGTTTGTATAAGTTCCATCAGCCCAAGAGAAATAAGCCTGCTTTCCATAGATCCCCTGATACATATAAAACTCATCAAAATCCAGATCAGTATTAATAATACCACCGGTAGCAGTTAGTTTTAAACGATCAAAAAAACCATCTTTTAGAAAATCTTCCTCACTCATTAGCCAACCAATTCCTAATGTTGGAGAAAAGGCTACACGAGTGTTTTTAGGTAACTTCGTTGAATTTACAACCGCTGCACTAAAATTTACATAATATCGATGCTTATAGTTATAATCTAACAAAAGACCTAAATTGCTATTAGTATAATATTGAAATACGTCTACCTCTCTACGACTTGAAGCATTTGCCAAAAGCATTGCACTAACATTATGTTTCTCGTCGAATGTATTATTATAATCAACATGCACAAAAGCTTCTTTAGACTGATCGTTCCATTCCTCACTTAGATTCTGATAACCATTTTTAGAGAATTCTCCATGTCTTTTCAATGAAGTAATAGAATCTCCGGATGAAAAGGTCTCCCAAGTTGCTTCAAAAACCTCATAACCATTATCAACAGACTGTTTATAGCTAGTTGAATAATCAATACCTATTTGTCCGTGAAAAGACAGTCCGTCCAACACATTACGCAAGTCAATGTCAACGCCTGCTGTATATTGAAACTGACGTTGTATGTTGGTACGATGTCCTGAGGCATAGGCATCACCAAAAGGAGTAGTAACAAACTCAGAGGAACCACCTAAAAGATATTTACCATCTACGACATTGTTACTAGCAAATGCTAAACCAGAATTTGTAGCCCCAACTTGTATTGCATCCAAAGGAATAAGAGGGGCAATTTTATTCGGCTTTATTGTAGCAGCGTCATTCCAATAATCACCATTGGCCGCTTTATCGGATCTGAATATTGTAGAAATATCTACATATGTACTAATGTAATCATTCAATTCCAGATTTACTTTTCCCCTTATATTTAAACGAGAATTATTAGCATTACTATTTTCTCCAATATCTATTAAGGAATTACTATTTTCGAAACCTGTAAACACGTAAAACTGAGCCCGTTCATTCCCCCCAGCAAAATCAACATTTACAGAATTAGTATTATAAAAATTTCTCAAATAATCTGATGAATAAAAGTCAACATCTTTATAACGGTACGGGTTAGTATTGGAATTATAATTAGCAATATCTTCATCTGTATAAATGGCCTCACTTCCATCATTAATTAAGGCCTGATTATAATATTTCATATAATCGGCTGTTCCTAAATACTTAGGATACGCTTTAGGAGAACTTATCCCGGAGCGAGCCCGTACATTGATGCTTTTTGCCCCCTTATGCCCTTTCTTCGTCGTAATCAAAATAACACCATCGGCTGCACGTGCACCATATAAAACAATGGCATTAGCTCCTTTCAAAAATGCAATTTGATCAATCTCACTTGATGTCACATCATTTACGTCACGTTCAACTCCATCAATTAAAACCAGCCGTTTCCCCAAGCCCCATAAGTTTGGTCCTCCAATAAAGGCAGATATATCCTCCAATGGATAAGTATTATAACTTTTATCTAAGTATTTTTTTGGATTAAAAATTGAAATGCCATTCGACAGATCGTTGACATCAACAGACCTAAAAGCCTCATTTACCACATCCTTATCAACTAATCCCCCTACCTGAATACTATCATCAACCTGCGCATTGGCAGAGAATAATAAGCAGAAGCACACGTTGAACAATATTAATTCTATTATTATATGTTTCATCATTTTTTCCATTTATTTATTAAATGTCATTCCATCCCGTTACCAACCAGGATTTTGCCCGAATGAAGGATAAAGAGTAACATCTGAAATTTTCAGTGGCAGCCAATAGTGCTTTTGGTCAAAAACCCGGGTGATAATAACTCTTTCAGAAATATTGATTGGTTTACCATCTTCTCCTCTATCAAAATCAATAGCTGTTTTTTCTTTATACTTTTTCTTCTCAGCTAACATCCAACGACGTAAATCATGAAATCGAAAGTCGCCCTCAAACCCTAACTCCATTGCTCTTTCTCGTACAATCTCATCCATAAATTTATCCTTCGATGTGTAACTGGAAGACAAAGCACTAGCCCCAGAGCGAGTACGAATCTTATTAAAAGCCGCTTCTGCTGTTAAATTATAGCCTGATGCCGTACTTGTTGCAGAACCATACCCTTGTAAAACAGCTTCTGCATACATTAAATACACATCTGCTAAACGCATATAAGACAAGTGCATATAATTATTCGAAAAGCCATCAACATCATTCGCAGTCATTGGAACTATTTTTCGCAATAAATAGCCAGTTCTTCCTGAATCTGAATTTTTCCGACTTGCCCCACCATTGTATAGGCGTGCATAACGATACTGTTCTTTATCTGCCGGAGCAGATCCTTTTATTACCTGATCGCCATCAATAACAATATCATGATAAAAGCGTGGATCTCTGCCAGTCCAAGGATCATTTGGATTAAATCCAGAATTTGGATCATCAATAGGCAAGCCATTTGCCATTCCATAATTTTCAACATATCTGGCATTCGGAGAAACTGCTCCTCCTGATATATTCGGTTCAGACCATAAGCTACTTGGTCCCCAGGCACATCCACTAAACCATGTTGATTCTACACCACAACCAAAAATAGCTTCAGGATAACCAGGAATTGTCTGCCTCCCATCACTATAGAACAAAGAGCTATAATCGTCAAAATCAACCAATTTAATCCAAGTCTCTCCACTATCAACATACTTTAGTAACTTACCAAAAATATCGGCAGACTTTTTACAATAGTCACTATTAAATGTTTTGGAGCCTGTACTCTCAAAGTTCATTAAGGGACTTCCTGCATACAAATAAGTTTTACCGGCATAAGCCAAGGCTGTTATTTTAGTAATTCTATTCTGATTTTTTCCGTCGGTTAACTGCCCGGTAGCTGTATTGTCCCAATCAACCGGTAGCAACTCTGCTGCTTTTTCAAAATCACTTCCGACTTTCTCGGCACATTCATGCCACGACAGCCGTGGTAAGTCAAGCTGTTCAACCGAACTCAACACCCGATCAACATAAGGAAGCCCTCCCCAATAACTCATCAATTCAAAATGATACCATGCTCGAAAAAATAACAGTTGCCCTTCAATTATCTCTTTTTCTTCTTGTGTGGCATTCTCCAAATTTTCTAAATTTTCTAAACCAAGATTTGCCTTCCGGATAGCATACCAGGCATTGGGCCAAAGTGCTTTTTCCCTATCGCCAGAACCAGTAATAACTTTATCACCATCTAAGTATGAAATCCACCTAGAGTTAGTCCACGACCAATAATCTCCTTTATCAAAAGAAGCATTAAGCCACACTGCCCCTTCTTTTTGAAGCACCTCATCTCCCAGGTTCCAGTCACAAGCCCAGGTTGCCGTTGTGATATCAGGAACTGCACTATACAATTCTTCAACAAACCCCTGAAAGTTTGTGAAATTAATAAACGCATCAGTGGGTGATACTTCAGAATCAGGAGACTTGTCCAAATACTCTTCGCAAGAAACCAAGCTTACCATCAGCAAGAGAGCCGTGCCTTGCAATAATAATTTTATATATTGTTTCATCATATCCGTTTTATAATGTAATATTAAAACCTAAGTTTATACGCTTCATCGTAGGATATGCACTATTGTGATTGTTGTTAACCTCTCTATCATCGGGCATATTAGTCCACATCCACAAATTGTTACCATTCAAGAATATCCTAAGTTCGCTTAGTCCAAATCGGGCAACTGCTGTTTTATTAAAAGTGTATGCTATTTCAGCATTCTTTAATCGAACATACGAGCCATCATATAAAGTATTATCTCCGGAGTAATCCATGTGAGAATTCCAACGAGGCATTGGAAGATCTGCACTATTTGCATTCTCTGGTGTCCAATATGTTCCCAGATCATATGCTTTATTCGTACGATTGTTAAAGTTGTTAAAATCAACTCTACGATTTGTGTTGTTTACACCATAAAACTGAAGATAAACGCTAAAACCTTTCCATTCCGTACCCACGCTACAACTATAAGTATTTTGTGGACGTTCCGGATACCCATAAGGAACATTATCAAAATTATCAATAACACCGTCTCCATTATAATCAACGATATATTGATTTCCTGGAAGTTTATCACTATCCCAGGATACAAACTTTGTACTGGCATATACTTCATCCCAGGTATTAAAAAAACCATCAGTTATTTGGGAATAAGTTTGTCCAATCTGTTTACCAGCTTTTTTTTGATAATCATCGAGTAACTCCTGATCGTCTGCTTTAATAACTTTATCTTTTGCATGAGACAGGCTAAAATTCCCCCACAATCTTAGTCCATTATCTAACACCTTATTTACACGGATGTCTAGTTCATACCCTTTAACATCAACTTCTCCCAAGTTCCCGGTAGCGGGCGTTCCTCCAAAATAAGAAGGTACAGCCCGAGAATCTCCCGCCAAAAGCACATCCGTACGATGATCCTCAAACACATCAACACTACCCGACACTAGACCGTTAAACACGGCAAAATCGGCACCAAAATTTGTTTTAGCTACTTTTTCCCAATGAATATCAGGGTTACCAATTGAAGACTCTTTCCACCAGGTATAGGGGCTCTCATCATTAGGTCCAGATCCTAATTTAGAACTTCCTCCGTATGACCACTGACTGAGATAAAGGAAACGACGCCAATCGTTATCGCTCCCAACCTCGCCATACGAAGCACGTAATTTTAGCATATCAAGAAAAGAAAATCTTTTCATAAAATTTTCTTCACTAATCATCCAGCCAAGAGCACCTGATGGAAAGAAATCAAACCGATAGCCAGGTCCAAATTTTTCAGAGCCATTATAGGCTCCGTTAAACTCCGCAAAATATTTTGAAGCATAGTTATATGTTGCTCTAAACACCCAATCCTCTCGATAATGTTCAAATTCACTACCAGTAGCAAATTTATCTCTACTAAACAGCCCCATTCCTGTTACATCATGTTTTCCAAACTTTTTAGCATAGTTTAATTGCAACTGATAATAAAGCTTTCTATAGTCATCCGATCCGCCATATATGTTAGTATAAGATTCATCTGCACGTGTTGACCATTTCGTTGGTATCCAGTCAAATTGATTCGTTCCGAGATACCGTCCATGAATAACTTCTCCAGTGGCTGGATCAACCCATGTAGTTTGAACATTTCCATTATCGTAAACTCCTCCTACTGTATAAAACCGGTTATCAAAAGACAAAGTACCTTTAGCGGTTAAGCCATCCAGTACCATTCCCAAATCTTGTTTCAATGAGAAATCTGTAGTTATTGTGGTGGTGGCTTTTCTACGTATTCCGTTATTTGCTAAAGTAGCAGCAGAATTGTAAGCTTCAAGCTCATCGGGTTCATAATACCCCCACGAACCATCTGGATACAGCGGTAAATAGCTGTCTGGAGCAGAAGTATAGATGGCCTCCCAAATACGATATTCCCAGTCATCTTGTCCGTAAACATCTTGCTTAATAGCGTAAGAACCAGCGAGGTTAACAGAAAAAACAGTGGTATTTGTTAGATCAAAGTCTAAATTACTACGAGCATTTAATCGATTGTACCCATAACCAGGACTATATCCTTTGGAGTTTTCATAATGTTTCAAGATATCACCTTCTGAAACAAAATCAAGTGAAGTAAAATACTTTACAGATTTCGTTCCTCCGCTAGCGCTGATATTGGCTTTGTAAGACATTACGTAGTCTCTTACCAATGCATCTGCCCAATCTACATTTACGTATCTTTGACGTTCCTCCTCATTCGCAGGATAACGATACTTATCTAAAATAGTCTGAGGAGTATAGTCTTCCCACGAATTCCCATACAACCCCAACTCTCTTTCTATAACCTGATTACGAAGCAATAATGCATCATAAGAATCCAACTTCCCTGGGATCTTCGATGGCCTTTTCATTGTTGCGCTAGCGCTAATACGTATTTCAGCACGCCCCAACTGGCCTCTTTTTGTTGTAATTAAGATCACTCCATTTGCACCTTTCACACCAAATACTGCAGTTGCAGAAGCATCTTTTAATACAGATATACTCTCAATTGAGCTAATATCTACACTATTCATTGAGCGCTCAATCCCATCTACTAAAATCAGTGGCGAACTCTCATTCCAGGTGCTCTGCCCACGAATGTAAATAGTAGGATCGTCTCCTCCTGGCGAGCCAGAAGAGGTTACGGTTATAACACCAGGTAAATTTCCGGTTAACGCTGCACCAATGCTCGTTACCCCTCCAGTTCTTTCCAGAGTCTCACCTTTCGTTTGGGTGATCGCTCCAACAACACTCTCCTTTTTTTGCTGGCCGTAACCAACAACAATAGTTTCCTCCAGCTGTACGCTCGATGGCGCTAGTACAACATCCAGTTTAGTCTGGTTAGCAATGTTAATTTCCTGAGGCTCCATTCCAATAAACGAGATCAGTAGGATCTCTTTATCAGTTGGAACTTGCAACTCAAAATTTCCGTCAATATCCGTAGGTACACCAATTTGCGTACCTTTAACGATTACTGTAGCACCAATTACCGGATTGTCTTGCTCATCAACAACCGTCCCTGTTATGGTTTTGGTGTCCTGAGCAAACAATGATAAATTGATAAAAATCCCAAGTACAACTACAAGTGTTTTTATCAAGTAGTTCTTCATCAAAGCTGACAAGGCTTTTTGAGATGATAAATTAATTCTGTTTTTCATTATATTCTCTATTAAATTGACAAAAGAGTTCTAATATTCATTAGAAATTGATTTTTTTACTCTGCTTTACATCGCTTATTTATTATGGCGAAGAATGAGTTGTCGAATAGAAATAATGAAGGACAGAATGTCCGTAAGTGTCTTTCCTCATAAGATCTAAGTTTTTCATTTATAAATTTGACATTGAATTAAGTTTGTAATTATATTATTGATTAAATTCAAACTTCTTTTCTGAAGCATACATGCCAATGGTTGTTCCGGTAAATCCTCCGGCTCTTGCAGTGGATAAATACGAAGCATCAACTTTATCAGCAAGTAGTTCCCAGTCGCTGTCACCCAACGCATAATAGAAACTAAATTCAGGACCATTGGATTTTATTTTTAACAGAACAGGTTCATTCTCAGCTTCGATAACAGCTGATTTTATTACTTCAACTGTTGTATCAGTAACCATTTTTACCTGAACTACTTTTTGCTGATCAACTTTCGCTACTACCAGTAAATACTGATGGTGTTCGTTTTTCATTAATAGCATGCCTGCCGACTCTTTTTCGGAATCAGGCGTAAAATACATTTTAGTGCTACTTTCAAATTTGTGATGTTGTAATCGACGGGCCACAAAAGCCGGTACCTTTAATTCGGTGGAAGCGACATCGGCACATTTCAATGTAAGAAATCCCGGATTTTCGTTAAGGCTGTATAAATCTGCAGCATTTCCACGAATAGTTAGCCACTCCATTCCCAGTTCAGTAGCATCAAAATCATCGTTCTTTTCAAAGTTTCCGAAAGTGACCGACGAGTCTCTTTTCACGCCTTCCATACGAATAATACGTGGTACCACTTCATTGTGCTTTGTTATATACGGAAATCCGTCCTGACTCCAGCGAACAGGCATCATAAAAGTCTCGCGCCCAAGGTTTTCAAATTTATTTTCGATGGGGCGGCAGGCCAAAAATACCGACCACCATTGTCCGTTGTCTTTCTGGATAATATCTGCGTGTCCGGCGCAGGTAATTGGTAATTTGCGGTTTGGATTTAAATGTTTTTGTGTAAGTATCGGATTTTTATCCCATGGAGTATATTTTCCAAATGGCGAATCGCTTTTAAAAATTACTTCGCTATGATTAACAGAAGTCCCTCCTTCGGCACACATCAGATAATAACTGCCATTAAACTTATACATGTGTGGTCCTTCAATCCATATTGGTTTTTCCGACAGGTTAACACCACCATTCACCAGCATTATACTTTCGCCAATGGTTTTGTCTTTTTCCACATCATACTCAATACCGCGAATGGCACGATGTCCCTCGTAGGTTGAACCTCCATCCGGCTCGTCATTGTTTACGATATAGGCTTTGCCGTTGTCATCAAAAAACAACGACGGATCAATACCGTGTACATTAGGTAGCCAAATGGGGTCTGACCAGTCACCAAAAGGGTCTTCAGTCTTCACTAAGAAATTACCACCCTGCATATTTGTGGTAATCATATAATAAGTTTCGTTATGCGGATTATAACTAATTGCAGGAGCAAAAATTCCACGTGTTACGCGTTGTCCTTCAAGGGGTAATTGTTCGGGTCGGTTAAGCACATTACCAACTTGCTTCCAGTTTAGCATATCAGTACTGTGAAAAATAGGAACGCCCGGAAAATAACTAAAAGTAGATGTTACCAGAAAATAATCTTTCCCATTAGTACAAACACTTGGGTCGGAATACCACCCAGGCAGAATAGGATTATAGTAATAATCGTCGCCGGGTAGTGGATTATTGTTGTAAAAATCGTCGTTGCCTTTATAGTAGAAATAATCAAAATTTGCAACCATACTATCGTTTGCAAATTTTGGACTACCGGAACCAGATATAGATTGACAGGAATTAAAAATAACGACTCCGGCCAATGCAAAAGTTATCATTGATATCTGAACGAAATAGTTTAGTCTCATCAAAGTTGTCGAATTAGGAAAAATAGTTTTATTCGTACCTTTTGGGTGTTTTCCACCTCTTTTAAATGCTCAAACTTAGGCAGCATTGTATCCGAGGGTTTTTAATTTCAGACATTTGATTTTTAAAATGGGACATTCTTGCACAACCAAAACACAACTGTCTTATATGCAACACATTAGGACACCCAACAAAATAGCAATCGAAGGATTATTGGTGAATAATCAATCCAATATCTGAAATTTGACTAGAATATTTACCACCGTAGGAGAGCAAAATGACGAAAAAAACGGGCGGGAAATGCTATTCCAAAACCCGCCTTGGTGATTTACCAAAGTGTTTTCTAAAGACTGTACTGAAATACCCCACACTGCTGAATCCACACAATTCACTAACCTCTGTTATTGAGTGATTTTTAGATGACAATAAATCATAAGCATGGTTTAGCCTTATTGTTCTTATAAATTCAATTGGCGATTGGTCGGTTAAGGACTTTATTTTTTTATAGAGCAGCGAAGGACTCACATTCATTATTGCAGCAAATTCATTTTTAGAAAATTGTGCATTACTAATATTGTCGTTCACAACTTCGATCATACGTTTTAAGAACTTGTCGTTCAATTCGTTTTCTAAAATAACAGGGGTTTTACTTTCATTGGTCATTTTCAGAGCCTTCTCTCTGATTATTTCCCGGTTTTTCAGAAGTGATTTTATTCGTTGCTGTAGCAAGGTAACGTCAAATGGTTTAGTTAGGTAATCATCGGCCCCAAGCCCCAGTCCGCGCATTTGTTGTGCTTTTCCGGCCAATGCGGTTAAAAGAATAACCGGGATATGTGCAGTTAGGAAATTTGATTTCACTTTTTCGCACAATTCAAAACCGTCCATTTTGGGCATCATAATATCAGAAACAATAAGATCAGGATTTTCCTTTTGTACTATTTCCCAGGCCTCCTCACCATCTTCTGCCAGGTAAATATTAAATGAATCCTGCATAGCCGACTTAAGAAATTCTCTCAGGTAATCGTGATCTTCAACAATTAAAACGGCCATTTTATTCCCCGTTTTGTCTACCACCTGTTTTTCTGCTACAGGGTTAATTATTGATGACTTCAGAACATTTTTTTCAACCGGCTGAGAAACCGGTTCCGTTTTTCTCTCCGAATTTTCTTTTGGAATAAAAGGGATGGTTACAAGGAAAGTGGAACCAACATTAGATTGACTGTAACAAGTAACTTTACCGCCATGTAATGAAACATAGTTTTTCACCAATAATAGCCCAATACCCGAACCAACTATTTTTGAATTGATCGCATTTTCGCCACGATAATATTCCCTAAACAGCATTTTTTGCGCCTTTTTCGTAATTCCAATTCCAGTGTCCTGAACCTCAAAAGTCCATTTTGTTCCTGCACATCTGAGTTCAATATTTACCTTAGAATTTGGATTTGAATACTTTATAGCATTGGAGATAAGGTTGTCTACTACTTTTTGAATCATGCGTTCATCAACAGAAGTTTCGAACTTGTCGCAATTCGCACTAAAAACCAGATCAACACTTCGGCTTTTGGCGTACGCCTCAAACATCATCACCCTATCTTTTACGATTTTAACAATATCAGCAAAACTAAATGCAACTCTTTCCCTACCAATATCTACTTTCTGAAAATCGAGCAACTGTGTTACCACCGTCGACAAACGATGCACCTGTTCTGTAGCCAAATGAAGATAACTAGAACCTTTATCGCTTAATCCAGACTCTTTGTTCAGTTCTTCAATTGGCCCGTTAACCAGGGTTAATGATGTACGAATATCGTGTGCTGTATTTGCAAAAAACCGAATCTTTTCTTCCGAGTGCTTCTTCTTCAACAAATCGATGTAAAAATATACCCCCAAAATACCCAAGCCTAGCCCAAAGAATATTACGAGCAGGATAAACCAGCTTGTTTTCCAGAACGGCGGAATGATATGTACTTTAATCTCGCGCTCGGCGATTACTCCTGTTATAGAATTATCGACCATACGTAGTTGAATGGTATAGGTTCCATACGGAATATTTGAATAAGACAAAACCCGGTTATCAACAGGTTTGCTCCATTCCTGATCCAATCCACTAATTTTCCATGAGAACTTCGCTCCGGGAGAAGTAACTCCAAGCGGTATTAGTTCCAAACTTATTGTATTCTGAAAATATTTGAGGCTAATTTCTTTTAGCTCATTAAGAGGTACATCCGGTTTCAAATCTTCAATATCGCGTATCGATCGTCCTGAAACGGATATATCCTGAACATAAATACGCCCTTCTTCCGAGGTGAGCTTCAAATCATCGGGATCAAACATTAAAGCACCTTTATTGGAGCCCAGAACCAAAAAACCATTTTTTAAAATACGGTGTGCATCCTGGTTAAAAGAAACATTGTTAAGGTATAACAAGGAGTTAAACGTTAGTATGGTCTGGTCGGCTTCATTCAGTCGGCATAAACCTAGCTCGGTGCCTATCCAATAGTAACCATTTGCGTAATCAATGCTATTTACAAAATTACTTGGAAGCCCGTTATCCGTTGTATAATAATGTGTTGATTTATTATTTAAGTTGTAACGAATTACGCCGTTACCATTGGTTCCAATCCAAACTATATCTTCGGAAATATACAGATCCGAAACAACAAAACCTTCAACCAATACTTCATGGCTACCATCAGTCTTATCAAAAAGTAATAATCCGTAGGTTGTTCCCATTAATAACTTATCAGGACCGTATTCAGCAATAATATAAATCGTATAATCCGGATACGAAGTATAGGTCTCGGTGTTGTAATTGTAACGGATTAAATCTCCCCGTACACCACCAATCCATATATCCCCTTGCTGGTCTTCAATTATATTAAACACAAAATCGCCTGCAAAATCGCCCGAAGTATTTTCCTGACTTAAATGCCTTAGTTCGGTTCCGGTATTCTCTTCCAGAATATAGATACCAGAAGAATAGGATCCGGCCCATATACGTCCATTTGAATCCTGGCAAAGCGCCAGAAATACCTGGGCATGCTGTTCCTTATTATGGTAGAATGATTTCCACTTATTGGTTCTTGTATTCCAAAAGCTGACACCATTGTTGGTAGCAAACCAAAGATTTCCTTTCCGGTCTTCAAGAATACTGTTAACATCATTATTTACCAGAGAGTTTATGTTGTTAGCCACATGTTCCACCTTAGTTACAACAGAGCTACTTTCCTGATCGAAAAAAGAAACTCCCCCACTATAAGTGCAAATCCATACCCGGTTATTGCGGTCGCAAAAAATATCATAAACTCCATTACCTTTTAAGGAATTCGGATCATCTGCATCATCCTTATAAACGGCTAGTATTTCCTGTGTATTCTTATCAATTTCCCAAACACCCTGTCCGTCAATCCCAATCAGCAACGATGATGATGAAATAGGACAAATAGCTTGCACCGGTTGATTAGGAATACTTTCCACAACAGTTAATTCGGCTCCGGTATTCTTTTTTTTAAGGCAATATAAACCATCGTTTAAGGTGCCTAGCCACAAGGTATTTTTCTTTCGGTCGAATTCAATGTAAGAAAAGAACATATTTAGTTCTTCAGGGAAACTATAATACACTTCATAATTCAGCGTATTAATATCAAAAACACCTATATACTCTTCAGTTCCATAAAAGAAACGATGACTATCTAACCATTCTATAAAATGAATATTCTGGCTATCAAAATAGGTATTGAGTTCCTCATCTTTACTATACCGTAATAATCCAGAAGTACTTGCTTCCCATATTGTTTCGGCAGAATCAACCAGCATCCTGTTCACCACTACATGTGGGTCTTCCATTTGCTTTGCGAGATTGGTTATAAGTTCAAACCGATCCTGAATATTATTATATATGAATAACTGTCCGTTATTGGTATATACATATAACTTCCCATTGATATATTCCATCCGAACAGTGATAATGTCTTCTGTATCATAAGGTATTTGATAGGTCCGAACATCATCTCTGGAATAACGCACTATCCCAACTTTTGAAGAAATCCAGATAAAACCTTCATCATCTTCACAAACCTGATTGGTCTCACGAATTGAAATACCATAGTCTTCGTTCAGATTATAAAACTGAGTTGAAGTTTTAGCAGTAGTAACACCACTTACACAAGTAAGAAAAATGATAACAAGCTGAAAAAAATAGTATTTCCCTGAATTCATATTTTAGCTTTGATATTGAGAGGGAATATAGAAATTTAAGAAGAATATACAAAAACCTGTCCGCCTAATCATTCTAATTGCATGAAGCAATTCTTTTTTATGGCGTATTGTTCTATTTCCTCATAAACTACATAGCACACTCCACATTAAATGATTTCATAAAAAATCAACAAACAAATGTAACTGTTTTCTGAAATTATGTTTGCGGTTAGCGCCCCTAATTCTGTTAAAGAAAAAATATGTTTAACAGCATTTAAACAAAAGAGGAAGCAAATCCGCTTCCTCTTTTTAACTATCCAAAATCTATCTATTCTTATTTTAGTTGAACAAGCACAACCGATTTTGCAGGTAATTCAAAACGAAGTTTACCGTCTTTGGGTTTTGGCACATTAAACTCTTTTAGAGTAACGGTTTCGTTTTTTCCAAAATCGTTAAAATCGTTCATACTCTGCGAAGTTATAATCTGTCCGTTAGCTATTGACATTTCGCTTCCGGGCAACGATAATTCAACATTTTCGCCCTCGTTAGGGTTTAGGTTACACAGTGTAATTGAAATTACTCCATCTTTGATCGATGCTGAGGCATTTACGGCCGGAACCGACTCGCCGTCCATTTCGTACTTATCGGTTTTAAGATTAGCAGGTATTAATGTTGCATCTTGGTGTACACTATACATTTTAAATACATAATACGTTGGTGTTAAAACCATTTCGTCGTCTTTTGTTAAAATAACCGATTGCAGAACATTAATGGTTTGTGCTATGTTTGTCATTTTAACACGATCGGCGTGATTATTAAAAATATTGAGGTTTATACCGGCAACCAACGCATCGCGCAAGGTGTTTTGCTGATACAAAAATCCGGGATTGGTTCCAGGCTCCACATCAAACCAGTTTCCCCACTCGTCAACAATTAAACCAACACGTTTCTTCGGATCGTATTTATCCATAATTGTTGAATGTTTTTGGATCAGTTCATCCATAAACAAGGTTTTACTAAGTGTGGTAAACCATTCATTTTCATCAAAATCAGTAGCCGAACCTTTCACTGTCCAATTATGTGTAATGGTATAATAGTGCAATGACAAACCTTGCATAAGGTTACCTTTATCCTGCATTTTCTTCATTAAAACATCGGTCCAGTTATAATCTACATCGCTGGCTCCACAAGCTATTTTATAATCAGCACCACGGCTATAGGTAGCAAAGTGTCTGTAAACATCGGCATAATAATCAGCAGTCATATTACCACCACAACCCCAACTTTCGTTGCCAATTCCCCAATACTTTACATCCCAGGGTTCTTCTCGTCCGTTTTTCTTTCTTAAATCTGTCATCGGGCTAATGTTTGATGACGTTACGTATTCTATCCACTCCGAAGCTTCACGAACAGTTCCCGATCCAACGTTAACATTTATGTATGGTTCGGCATTTATTAAATCACAAAAATCAAGAAATTCGTGTGTACCAAAGCTGTTATCTTCGGTTACATTGCCCCAGTGTACATTTACCATTGAAGGACGTTCTTCGCGTGGACCAATGCCGTCTCTCCAGTTATAGGTATCGGCAAAACATCCTCCTGGCCAGCGTAACACCGGTATTTTCATATCGATAAGGGCACCGGTAACATCATCTCTAAAACCTCGGGTATTGGGAATATCTGAGTCTTCACCAACAAATATACCGCCATAAATACAACGGCCCAGATGCTCGGCAAAATGCCCGTATATCTCTTTATTAATCTTGCTTTCAGCCTGATCGGCATACAACGTAATTTTAGTTTGGCCAAAAAGTACATTAGTAACAAGCACTAACAAAGCAGCCACAATAAATTTCATTCTTCTCATAATTTTATCTATTTTTTGTTTTAATTCGAATTATTCGTCTCCCTTCGTTACTAATTAACAGGTAAAATTGCCTGGTAATTTCCGCTCAGGTGCATTAAGCTGAATAGATACAGCAAACCATCGTAATAAGGGTCGAAGTAGCCATCTTCGTAGGGCTCCAGTTTAGCATTCCAAATTTTGTGTACAAAGTCAAATTCAGGATCAACGTCGTCCACCATCGACAGCGTTGCCGAAGTAGATACTAATCCCAACGAGTGGCGTAATTTTCGGAAGCCACCTGCCTGAAGTATCCATTCCGGCTTGGTTCCGTCGGGGTTGTACTGATCGACAAAATCGTTAATTCCTTCCGATCGTAAAAATCCCTGGAAACGACCGGCATAATCCTCCTGCCAGTTTTTATCCTTGCCAAACCAAATGTAGTCCATGGCGATATTCATAGGCACCCGCCACGAGTCGTAGCGAAACGCCTGTGGCATCCAGGGTGATTCGTGTTTTGAGCCATCAAAATTGGCATAATCGTAGTTCAGGCCGGTTTCAGGATGACATGCCCGATGTAGAAAAACCCGGGCAGTATCGGCGCAATCGCGGTAAAACTGCTCGTGTCCGTCGTTGGCAAAATCGGCCCAAACTTCCATAAACGCCGGTACATGATACGATGGATCTGTCCAGTTGTAGCCCCCACCTTCGGGAACAAAACTTATTTGTTTATGCTCGACGTTGATAATGTTGTTTACTCTGTTAGAGCCATCTTTTTCCCACATGGCATCTAAAATACGGCGTGCTTCGGCGTAATAGTCAATTCCGGTATCGTTGCCCCAAAGGTTGGATGCAAACAGCAGTGATGTTACAAAATACAGCTCGCCATCCGAGGCTGAGCCTGGCGAATTCGGCCGGTTAGTTTCCGGATTAATACTCCAGGCAAAATACCCTTCACGTGCCCCTGATTGATGCTGCATGTACTTTTTTGTCCATCGCCAGAGTTTATCAAATACTTCTTTTTTATTAAACTGAACAGCCACCATCAAACCATACGAAAGGCCTTCGGTTCGTGCATCATTATTTTTAATATCCGAAACGTAAGCCAACGAATCTTCAACCTCGAAATAGATACGATTGGGTCCTTCAAAAAGATCGTGATATGCTTTTTCCAATTTAGCATCGATATCTTTCTGTGCGTATCCGGCTTCGGCAAAAAGATTTCGGTATTTACCGGAATAATAGGCTCCTTGTTTTTTTTCTTGCTGCTGTCCGAACATTTTGGTTGCCGGAAACAGCAGCAATAATGTGATGAAGAAACAGAGCGTTCTTCTCATTTCTTTATTCATCGTAGGTTCTAAGTTATAATTCATGTTTTTAAGATTGTTTGTTTCCTCTGACAGTAGCCAACTCGCTGGAATTCAACCCAACGTATGGGAGTGAATGTTTTTCCGCTCGTTTCACTCGTTACCTTTTATAGTTTCATCAGAAGAACTTCTTCACCGGCAACTGTTTCCAAATCATACTCATACACTTTTTTCAACTCCGGTAGTTTCACATCTTCGGTATTTACTTTTGGCTCCATTATTTTAGGAATGGAATAAAACGAATTTGGATTTTCTCCGTTAGCTTCCTTCAAACCTTCACAAGTTAAAGGAACATAAGAACGAATGCGGCAATTACCACCTAGTTTGGAACGAATAATTGCGTTTTGTACTTCGCCATTCTCCCACTTAATATCTACTTCAAAACCACCGCGAGCCCTTAATCCGCTCACCGATCCTTTACTCCATTTTGATGGAAGTGCCGGAAGTAAATGAATGGCTCCATGCTGGCTTTGCATCAGCATTTCGGCAATTCCTGCTGTGCAACCAAAGTTCCCGTCGATCTGGAAAGGCGGGTGCGCATCAAACAAGTTCGGGTAAGTACCACCGCTCATTCTTCTGCCGCCACGCGCAACAGGTTTTAGCTGGTTGGTAATTAGTTTGTAGGCATGATCGCCATCGAGCAAACGTGCCCATAGATTTACTTTCCATCCCATCGACCAGCCGGTTGATTCGTCGCCACGAGCTACCAACGAAGTGCGTGCAGCCTCAAATAATTCGGGCGAATAATAAGGCGATATTTGGTTAGAAGGGTAAAGTCCGAACAAATGCGATACGTGCCTGTGATGATCGTTTGGATTATCCCAATCGTACATCCATTCCTGCAATTGACCCCATTTCCCAATTTGCATAGGCGGCAGTTTTTGCATGGTGGCTTTAATTTTTTCCACCAGAGCTGTATCAGTTTCTAAAACCTCGGCAGCTTTAACGGTTATCGAAAATAAATCAAAAAGCAACTGATTGTCCATGGTTGTACCTCCCGAGATATTTGAACCATGACCTGCCGGAGTATTTTCGGGAGAAACTGAAGGTGAAACCACCAGCCACCCGTTTTCGGGCTCTTCGATCAAAAAATCGAGGAAAAACAATGCCGCACCTTTCATAGCAGGATAAACGCTTTTCAGGTACTCTGTATCTCCGCTAAAAGCATACTTATCGTAAAGATGTTCCGACAACCATGCACCACCCATTAGCCACATGCCCCAGGTAGCACCGTCAATTGGCCCGTTGATACGCCAAATATCAGTATTATGATGTAATACCCAGCCATTGGCTCCGTACATATCCTGAGCAGTTTTTTTGCCAGTTTCCGACAATTCTTTCACCATCTGAATCAGTGGTTCATTTAATTCGCTCAGGTTGGTAATTTCCGATGGCCAGTAATTCATCTCAGCATTAATATTTACCGTGTATTTACTGTCCCAGGGTGGCATTAACTGGTCGTTCCAAATTCCCTGTAAATTGGCAGGCTGACCACCAGGGCGCGACGATGAAATAAGCAAGTACCTTCCAAACTGAAAATAGAGTTCCACTAATTGCGGATCGTTTCCCGTTGCAAATTCCTCCACCCGGACATCTGTCGTTTTATTTACTGCTTCGGTTTCTCCCAAATCCAGATCAACGCGATTAAAATAACTCTGGTAGTCAGCAATATGATCTTTTAATAAATCCTTGTATGTTTTTTGTGTAGCTGCCTGCAAATATTGTTTAGCGCGCTCGTTGGCATTTCCACTAATATCATTGTAATTGTTAAAGTTGGTGGCCATTGAAATAATAATAGTTGCTGCTTTTGCGTCACTCACAGTCAGGACTCCTTCATCAGCTGCTATTTTACCACCATCGTTTAGTATTTTTACCCGAGTTTCAAACTCTACAGCTCCTTTTACACCTTCATGACTACTGGTAACACCTGTCATAACCAACTCGTTGTTCCCACGGGTAGTAATCGTTACCTTAGCAGGCCGGTCGAGCGTTGCCGCGAAATTTAAAGCACCTGATTTATCGGCAGAAATACGGGCAACAATAACCTGATCGGGGAAAGATGAAAACACCTCAGTTTTATAGTTTACTTCGCCAACCCGGTAGCTTGTTGTAGCCACAGCCTTTTCCAGGTTTAATTCGCGTGAGTAGTTGCTAACACTATCATGTTTTTCAAAACTCAACTTCAGATTGCCCGCAGTTTGGTAAGGCATTCCTTGCGATTTTTTACTTATAAAATCACTATTAACGAGATCTTGTGCTTCCTTGTATTTTCCATCGAAAATCAACTGACGCACTTTTTCCAACGATGCTTTGGCATCCGGATTATCGTTCCGGTTGGGTTGTCCGGCCCAAATCGTGTTCTCGTTTAACTGAATAATTTCGTTTTCGGGGTCTCCGTATATCATTGCCCCCAAACGGCCATTCCCAACCGGAAGTGCTTCAACCCATTGTTCAGCCGGCTTATCGTAACGTAGCTTTAGCAGCGTATTGTCTTCGGGTTGTTGCTGTACACACGCGCAAAAGGCAACGAATATTAAAAATACAAATCTCTTCATCTTTCCTGATTATTAGCCCTCTTCTTGCTAAGAGGAATTTCTCCTTGTTCTATTCTATTCAAAACTTATCCAGTCGATTTCTACCGGATTATCATTTGCGGCCACCACAAAAATATTGTGAATGCCGACTTCAACTTTGTTTATTTTTGTTTTCGACACAGTCATTTCTTTACTTTCAGGCACATTAATTTCTGCCAAAACAGGACCATCGAATGCATCAATTCTCAGTTCTACTTTGCCTCCGTTTAAAGCACTGGCATTCATCACAACTTTTCCTGCTTTTTTCTTTTCAAAACTTACGGTGTTGTATGAAATCCACGCCCCCTTATTATCAAGTATAGTTTTCCAACCTGCAAAAGTATTTTTGGCATCGTTAAAAGCTATTTTTGCGCCATTTTCACTTATCGCGCTGTAGCGGTCGAGCTGAATTTTACCAGATGCGGGGGTTATACCAACACCTCGTTTTGTTGGAGTAACTTTTTGAATGGTACCATCGGCATTAAAAAACAAGCTGTCGATACATACCGATCGGTTTTTGTCGAAATCCGGCGAATAATCGTTGTGATGATAAAATAAATACCATTGTCCGTTGTATTCGATCAGTGAATGATGGTTAGTCCAGCATCCCGTTTCCGATTCGTCCATAATCACTCCGGTCATGGTAAACGGACCTTCAGGGCTATCGCCCATGGCATACTCCAACCGTTCGGTTTCATTTTCCACATGAGGGAATGTAAGGTAGTATTTTCCGTTTCGTTCAAAAACAAATGGTCCTTCTTTCATCCCTTTTTCTGGTAAATTGGCAATGGCTACCGGCTTCGACTCCAGCTCCGTCATGTTGTCTTTTAGTTTGGCCACATAAATGTTGCCCATCGAAAAATACAAATAGGCCTGCCCGTCTTTGTCGATCAGAACATTTGGATCGATACCAAAAATACCTTCAATAGGATTTTCCTGCGGAACGTAAGGGCCTTCTGGTTTATCGGCAATGGCAACTCCAATTCCAAAGCCCTTGCGACCATTGGGACCAGCTGCATTTTTATTGGCTGGGAAATAGAAATAATATTTTCCGTTACGTTCGATACAATCGGGAGCCCACATGCTGTATGATGTAGAATCAACCCATGGCACTTTATTCTGACTAACAACTACACCATGATCGATCCATTCGCCAAGATTTTCTGATGAAAACACATGATAATCGGGCATACAAAACCAATTTTCACGCAGGTTTTTATTGGGCGGAGCAGGAATATCGTGCGATGGAAAGACATATACCTTACCGTTAAATACACGAGCCGTTGGATCGGCCGAAAACTGATCTCTGATTATCGGATTTTGCGCCAAAACCGTAAACGCCGATACGACAAAGATTATGGCAAGAGTAAAGGATTTTTTGATATTCATTCTATATGGTTTTAATAGTTCAATTATTTACAAGATCAAGAATAGCATGTGACAGGAAAATATATTCGGCAGAGCCGCCAATGGTAACTTCATTTTCGCCCCATAAAAATGGCCAGTCGTCCTTATTTTCAAAAAAATCGGGTTTTAACAACAACAATCCGGGAACAATTCCACCGGCAATGGTTGTAAAATCTGCCCTGTTATTTCCGTAGGCCACTTTTTTGGATTTTGTTCCTACCGCATTTACAAACGATATATTTGAATACGGGTGACAACCAAAAATATAGTTCAGTCCTTTAAAAACATACTCTTTATCAATTACATCGGGAAAAGCTTTGTGTGCATGATAGTTGGTAATGGCTGCATTTACAACCATTCCGCTACCACCCCATCCGCTTCCCGAAATCGGCACACCATAAGGATTGTTTTCCTCCATTGCTTCCAACGATGCCTTGTAGTTAACAATGTAGCCTCTCAGTTTTGTTTTGTATGCGTTATCCATATACGGAATGGCTTTTAACGCTGGATTTAAGCTTCTGCTGGCAAAAAACATTTGTCCAAAATCGCGACCACCTGTTGGCTGATCCAGAATTGGCCATAGCTTTTCTTCAAAACGATCTCGATATTTTTGTTCTTTTGTGGTAATGTAAAGCTCAAGAACCGTACTCAAATCGGCTCCACGCGCCATCATTCTCATCCAGGGTTCGCCAGTATCGCTATTGTTTTTTATGGCTTCGTCTGCCTCTTCCACTAACTTCACAGCGTATTCTAAACATTTACCGGCCAATTCATCATTGTAGCCTTTCAGCGCACGGCTGGCTGCTGAAAAAGTTGCTGCCGTTTGATAATCCAAAAACGAGCTGCGGTTAGTAAAAGCCCAGCGATCGTCCATTGTTCCACTCGAAACACCGTCGGTTTCAAATGGGTCTAACTCTGAGTTATATGGTAGATTATCGGTTTCTGTCATCGCATCGCCAAGGTGATGATACTGGTGCAGGTTGGGTACAATAATACCGCGCACCGGGTGTCCAATATTTTCTACCTGTGCCACCAGGTTTAACACCCCATGTTCAATTTGCTGCAACACATCGGGCTGTCCATCGGGACGATGAATGTCGACATAACGTGTTTTCTGGTCGATGTAGGTCTGATCTCTATCAACACCAAATTGTTCCCATAATCCAACAAATTCAGTTATTACACTGTTGTGCGAACCGGTTTGAATGTCAAAATCACCGGCATCAAACCAGCCTCCAACGGCCATTCCTGGAATATGTTCGAGTGGTTTGTATTTTGTATCAGTAGTTGGGCCTTGTTCGTAACCATCAAAATGCTGATGATTTAACGGAGCCTGTAAACAATCGTCTTTGTAGGGTTCGCCATGCCAGGTTCGATAGGCTTCATTCACCTGCATGTGATCCATTTGCACGGGAAACCACACATCGAAAGTGGGCTGCCAGATATTGTTGTAAACATCAGTATCTATGGAAAATGTGTTTGTTTTTTGATCGCCGTATTGAATGCAGTAAATTCCAGGTTCTTTAATTACACTGAAATCGAATTTAGCGTAATTGTATCGTTTGTAGTCTCCCCATATCTTAACCTCGCCTTTCAGCTTTTCTACAAAATCGCCCTCTTCAGTAACCTTTAGTAATGAAGCTGTTTTTAAAGGAGTATCATTTTTATCCAGTTCAATTACTGCTACTTTTTCTTGATCGGGGACATAGCCAACCTGCGAAAAACCAACGACCGGTTTACGTACCCAGTTGTTTATTGCATTAGGTTCAAGGTACCAACTTAGTACTTTCCCAGTTTTTTCTGCAGGAAGTAAACTGCGCACAATAAACCAACCATTTTGCGCCACATTTCGGCCATCGAACAACATCAGCTCGGTTTCGCTTTTAATTTTTATCAGCCGTTCGGTATCTTCAGGAGCCATAACAAGCATATTTCCGCTGGCTAAAGGAAAAGGAACAATAAATTCGTCTTTTCCCCGGTCATCGAAAGTGGTATGTCCTGCAAACTGGTGTATCTTTTTGCTTCCGGGTTCTATTTTAGTATCACTCGACGGGTAACGGGGAAACGTTCCCGGTTTACCATCCATCAGATACATTTTTTCGAAATAAGCCGCTGGTAGAAACTCAAGATTAAAACCGGCTCTCCCTTGTAATTTTTCAGGGAGTGGCTCATCAAGAATTACATTAATCTCTACCCCCTCACCTTTCGCGGTTACAAGCAACTTCGATTCAAAATCAAGCTCATCGTAACGCAAAGTAACTTCAATTGAGTTATTTTCACGATCTACTTTCCGCTCAGTCACTTCGGGGACCAAATCCCATTGTTCAGGAGTGTTTTGAAGTCGTACTGCCCCACCGGTAGAGGTGCGTACGCCATGATGTATAATTTCTACAGCTGCCGTTTTTTCATCAAAGAACATTCCATTGTATTCGCTGCTAAAAACAAGAATATTTACACCTGTCTTCTCAAAATACTCCAGTTCGTTCACCTTCATCTTTTGCCCAAAAACAGCATACGAACAGCTTAACAGAAACAAAGCCAAAATCCCATTCATTAACTTTTTCCCGGTGGAAAAGCATTGTTTACTTTTCTCTGTTTTAGTCATAATCGTTTTATTAGGTTATTAGTATAAATGTTTTAAAAGTTTGGTTCTACTATTGACTTCTTCGAACACGGTGTCTGTCACGCTCAAGTAGCTCATCCATGTTAAACATTGGGCGCTCCAGTTCATAAGGAATTGGTTGTTTACTGAATTGCTGAAAATACAGCGTACAGGCATCTTTCCACTCCTGTGCATTCATACTCTGTTCTGTAAGCTTATGCTGAATAGCTTCAAATCGTTCCGCATCGACAAAACGCTCGGCCTTGTCCCAAACGCGCTGAAATTCCCGCACTTGATTCACACCTTCGTCATAGCGGTAGCATAGCTCATTCCAAAGTGTTCTGCCATTCTTCATTTTATGATCCCACGAAACATGATGAAACCAAAGTAAAAGTACCTCGGGACAAGTATTCAGGTTGGCTAACTGGCTGGCAAGCGGCTCGTGATACTGACTAATTGCATTGCTGCCCGTAGCCGTACGATCAAATCCAATCCCCAAAGAATCGGCCTGATGGTAATATGGAGGAGTCCAGTCTGCACGCATACCACGCGGAGCCCACCATGGGCCTGGTCCGTAATGTGCATGTGCCGAGAATATGTGGTGAAGCCCTAAAGGCATCATGTAATTAACAGTGGCTTCGTGACTGTTGAGCATCATTTGTTTTACGGGCTGCAAAAACGACAAATTCCACTCCAGGTCATATGAGCTTGTTTCTTTATCTAAATTTTCTGGTCCGAAAGTAAGTTTCAACCATTCATCAGCTATTTGAGCACTGCTAATAGAATTATCCCAGGCTTGACGACCAAATGCATACCAGTTGGCTTGAGCAAAATCGTGACCACACCAGTTGGCATCGAGCCCAATGTTTGCTACGCCGGCAATAGCGCTGTATTTCTGATTGAAAAGACTGCCATCGGTGCAACGGGCAACCGTACTTCCGGTACCTTCCTGCCAGGTTTCGCTTTTTAGAAATTCTTCCCACATGGTAGCCAGAAAAACCAGATGTACAGATTGGCCTAAATATTCCATTGTAACCTGAAGTTCAGGCATTACAGTTGTCTTTTTCATTGCGCCAAATAATGGGCTAAACGGTTCGCGCGGCTGAAAATCGACAGGACCGTTTTTTACCTGAATAATCACATTATCATGAAATTGTCCATCCAGTGGCACAAATTCATTGTATGCTTGTTTGGCACGGTCTTCATCTGACGGATCGTAAACAAAGGCACGCCACATAACAATTCCGTTGTAGGGTTCGAGTGCTTCGGCCATCATATTCGCTCCATCGGCGTGATTCCGCCCAAAGTTTTGCGGTCCGGGTTGTCCTTCGCTGTTTGCTTTTACCAGAAAGCCTCCAAAATCGGGAATCAAATCATATATTTCTTTTACTTTCTCCTTCCACCAAGCTTTTACAGCAGGATCAAGAGGATCAGCAGTTTCAAGCCCCCCAATTACTTCAGGCGAAGCAAAATTTACAGACAAGTAGGTTTTTATTCCATAGGGGCGCAGTACATCGGCAACAGCTTTTGCCCGCTCTAAAACAGGCGTGGTTAACATGGTTGGCGAAGCATTTACATTGTTCAATACTGTTGCATTAATTCCTACCGAAGCATTGGCCCTGGCATATTCTTTCCAAAGTTTTATATCTTCTGAGGATACTTCCATCGAATCGATTCCTCGCCAAAAGATAGAACGTCCGGCATAGCCCCGTTCAACGCTTCCGTCCAGGTTATCCCAGTGGTTTAGCAAACGTAAATTATACGACGGATTTACAACTTCGTCACTTATCGATTCACCAGTTTGTTGCCTGCGTAAAATTTCGAAAGCACCGTACAACAAACCTGCATCAGTTTTAGCTTGTATGCTTTCACCGTTTATACGAAAGCCATCCTCTTTCAAAAGTTTATCTTTTACAATCTTCAACTCAATAACCTGGCCGGCTTTCCCCTGCCAACCATTCTTTAGTTCGGTAATTGCAATGTCGATGGTGGGTGATTTTTTTGAACACTTTACTTCAACAGGGATCGTGCTTTTGGCTCGCAGCCACAAGTTGTGTCCATTTTCGGCCCTTATTCCGGTACTTATTAAAACAAAAGTTAAAAGTGCTGTCAGGAACTTGGTCATTCTATCTAATTTTCTTTTTGTCTGTTCTATTAATTATTCACGATCAGTAATCCGCCGTTGCCAGGAATCGAAATCTTTATTTCCTGACTTTTAGCTAATCGTTCAGTTTCAAGTTTTCCATTCAACCCTGCATCGTCGGTATATATTCGATAGTTGCTTCCGGCAGCTATCATTGGCAGTTTTATCGTTAATTCCATGGTTTCTTTCTGTGCATTAATACCAGCCACATACCAGGTATCGCCATGTCTGCGCGCCAACACCACATATTTTCCGGGGTAACCGTCGATAAAACGCACTTCGTCCCATGTAGTTGGTACTTCTTTCAAAAAATTGATGGCCCATTCAGGGGCATCTGTAAGATTGTTGGGCGCCAGTGCAAAATGCTGCACTGCACTTTGAAACAGAACAGCTGTTGCCAAAGCATAAACATCCGAAGTCATTCGTTTTGTTCCTCTTCCCGGCGTATTGTTGGCATTGTAAAACTCGTTTAGGGCACTTCCACCAAAATCCATGCTGCCAACGGCATTGCGGATGAAAGGATGCAAACAAGCATTTAAAGCTTCGATGTCGCAACTGTGCTGTCCGAAATGTAGATTTTCGCTGGCACGCACTGCTTCGGCAGAGGCAAAGTTTGGGAACATGCGTTCCCACCCACGTGGCAAGGTACAACCGTGAAAAACAACCAACAGGCCATAATCGTTGGCATCATACAAAATGTTTTCGTATAGTTTCAGGGTAAGCTGTTTGTCGCCACCAAAAAAGTCGACTTTAATTCCCCTGATTCCAATACTTTTCATCCAGGCCATTTCTTTGCGCCGGGTAATGGTATTATCCATAATTCCGCGAGGCCCTTGTGGAGCATCGTTCCAGTAACCGTTGGAATTGTACCACAAATACAAAGCAACATCTTTTGAGGCAGCATATTTCGCCAACTCTTCAATTTTGTCGCGACCAATCTGCGTATCCCACAAGGCATCTACCAAAACGGTTTCAAATCCCATTGCAGCGCTAAAATCAATGTATTCTTTTTGAACATCAAAAGTTGTTGCACCATCCATTTTTATGATCCAACTCCAACTGCCGCTTCCGTATTTATATTCTTGCGAGGCCACGTAAAGTGGCTCCACAACATCGAAAGGGATGGTAGTTTCAACAATTGGAGCCAATGTTTCACCAACGGTAATGATTCGCCAGGGAGTAAATCCTGGCAAAGGAATACCGGCCGTGTTTGTGCCGTTTCCGTTGTTTTCTTCTTGTAAAGGATATGCAATTGAGTAGCTTTTGTCTTCATTACCGACCAGGCGGCTGGCACAATAACGGCTGTCAACTCCTGTCTCCGAAATCAGTACCCAACCTTCATCATTCACTTTAAACAAACAGGGAAAAGTGTATCCAAATCCCCATCCGTTTTTTCCCATTTCATCGTCAAGTGTATAATCAGTTTCGTAGCTGGGAGCGGTACGGGCAAAACCTGTCATGGGTTTCATTTGCGGACACAAAAAGGTTGTAGTTCCTTCAGGGAATACAAAGCCCGTTGATTCGCGTTTTACCACGCAACTTCGCGTTTCTTTTTGCGGATGCACTTTATATCGAAAAGCAATGTTATTATTGCTTACCTGAAAAACTACATCAAAAACTGCTTTATCATTTTTCAGAAATGAAAAAACAGCTTCGTTAGCCGTGTACTCTACCTTGCTTTGTTTAATGTTTCGGAGTTCGTAAGAATCGGATATTTGATTTGTTTGAACCGGCTCGGAAAGGGTAAGTTCCTGTGTAAAATCACCAATATTGGTTTCCATTCCGAGTGGAGATTCTTTGATAAAAGTTTTACTGTTTAACAAAACACTGTAAACAGGTACTCCATTATTAATTTCCACTGAAACGACTAGTTTCCCGTCAGGACTTGTTATTTGATTTTGTTGAGCTGATATTGGGCCAATAATAAGAATAAAAAATATTGCCAGAATATAATTCTTCACCATTTAAATTAGAATTAGTAATAATTGATTTAGTTCTCTGTACTTCTCTCTGCAACCGCCTGTATCTTTCATTTTTAATGAATCCAGAATCAAACGATTATTTCAAAAACTAAATTAAACTTAAACCAATTAATCCATATTCTAATTTAGATAATCTAATTCTAATTTTAGATATTATTCCAAAATCCCGTTGCGATTAGCCCCATACAGCAACACTTTCATCACTTTTTTGAATAAAAAGGCCTAAAATGTAATACGCAACAGATCGCTTTCAATTCTGTTGCGTATTACATTTTAGGCGCAATCATTAAGTTCTAATTTTTCGATTCAAATTTCCATTCATCATCGTTACACAAACCACAGTCGTCGCCAACAAACATTTTCGACGCTTCCTTGTCGCCTTTCATTTGCCACTGGTACCAGGCAGTTGCCACTTTTGCAAATTCTCCTCCGTGTGGCTCACGATAAGTTCCGCCATGGCCCACATCCAAATTTGCCACAAATACAGGAACGTGGTTTATGCGCTTGTAATCGTCCATGCCATTATTGTATGCAATATCTGTTTCGCCACCTAAAATATATAGCGTTGGTGTGTGCAACTTTTTCAGGTCATCTTTTTTCAGATCAGGCATCCCGGGAAAACCAGTAATGGGATCAATAAAAATACCACTGTTACAAACTACAGTTGTTGTTACCCGCTTATCGGGTGCAATTTCGAGCGTTTGTAACCCACCACACGACATTCCGCTTACTGCGATATTTTTCACATCAATCTTTTTGTAATACGGACTGTTCTTATCGCTGTTTTGCGCGATAGCCCAATCAATGGCATCGGCTAACTGCGACGATTGCGAACGGCCACCGCCTTGTTCGCCTTCCGCAGGCATAGGGCCAATGGCAATTACCAAAAATCCGTGCGATGCCACTTCATTCAGAAAATTAATATGCTCCCATGGTGAGTTGGCACAAGCTCCGTTCCCCCAGGCTATAATGGGTAATTTGTTCTTCTTACCAAAAACACTTAGATCCTGAGGCCGGAACACGGTGTGTGTAGACAACGAAGGTTCAGAAATCACTATGGCTTTGTACTCGCCTGTTCCGCCGTCTTCAACTACCCGTTGAGCAGCTTCCTGTGCATTAGCCTGAAAGAAAACCAACGCAGAGAAAATACTGGTAAATACCAGTTGATACATTTTTTTCATAATACTATGTTTTGTCTTAAAATAATGATTCAATTATTTGAAGTAGCCAGCTTCTCGGTAATACCTTTCAGCACCCGGATGCAAAGGAACACCAAAGTTTTGCCAAACGGTATTTTGATCGTAGGAATAAATGCGGATATACCATTTCAGCTGACCGCGATTTTCATCAATTGCTTTGGCCAAATCGTAAGCAGCCTGCTCCGGAGCGTCATCGCGAATAAAAAAGGCTTCGCCGGAACGACCAACAGTTTTGATTCTTCTATCAAGCCCATTCAACAGACACTGTTGCGCATCAACAAGTTCAGCGTCAACATTATTATCAACGATTGTTTGAAGCAATTCGTCGGGCAATTCCAGAAAATGCAAGTCGTATTTCTGGCTGATGCTTGTCCAGAATGAAGATTCGGGATTCATGGCCGGACTGGCAAGAAAGCCCGAGATGATATCAAAATCGCCATCAAGCGCCTCATCAAGCGAAACGCCGTATTTTCCGCCCCATGCCTTAATGTCGTCCGCACTAATTCCATAAAAATCCAAAACCGATTTCATATTTCCATCGATCCCCATTATGCGCACAGGCATCTGCTGTTTTTTTATTTGATCGAAACTTTTAATTCCTGAGTCCTTTTTTATAGCAATCAGAAAGTAAAATGGATCCTCTATTTTGGCAACCAGCCGCAGGTTTTTAAACGGTCCTTTCCCCGCCAGCTGTCCGTGATAGGCAGAACTAAGCATAGCACTTGATGTAACACCAAAATCAACGGGTGCATCAACACGTACATTTACTCCATCTTCCAAATTAACTTCGTCAAGCGGAGGTGGATAATCGTTTTCTGATACCAAACGCGGCCCGTAAGTTCGGTTACAATTGCGGCAAAGAATTACAGAATACCCAAGTGGTTCCATAGCATCTCGTGCAAAATCGCCCAACTCTCCCCAAGGGCAGCCATTCGCACAGGCCGACGCCATTACCGGTCGTTTAACCGCCCAGCCGGTTTCACCAACATCAAGATCTTCCTGCGCCTGAAGAGGGCAAACCGATGTCGCCAATAACAGAAATAAGGCCACCGGCAATAATTTTACCAGTGGCCTTTGTATCAAGACTTTCATTATTCAAGACTATTTACCCATTCTTTGCCTTCGGGCGAACGTCGCCACTCAAAGTACTCGTTAAGCACCTCTAACGACGCTGCACTTGGAACCTCGCCCACAAAAGGCGTTGCTCCTTTTAAGTACATTACATCCGGATTCTCGTTGCTGAAAGCCGGCCATTCAGGAACACCTTCACCATTGGGATTGCCGTGTTTTGCAAAGTTGGTCCAGTAGTCAACCATTACTTCCGAAAGCGCCATATCAGACTCATTCTCATGTTTATCTTCGGGCTTCAATCCAAAAACAAAAGCTACATCCTGTCCGTGTGGCGAACCATATCCGTAACGTGGTGAATCTTCCGGATAATCGGGGTGCTGATCGAAATAATACAAGTAAACATCTGATTGTCCGGTTTCCGATTGCAAACGAGCCCAACTCCAGGTATGCCAGCCAAAAGCGGCATCGCGTGAGAGGTCGCGTGCAGTTTTAGGAACCGTGTTTTCTCCCGCAGGATAAGCTTCAATCAGTTTGTCGGCAAATTTTCCGTATCGTGCTCTTACACCCGCATAATATTGTTCGGGATCTTTTTCGCGCGAGAAACTTGCTCCTTCATCCGAATTGTACCCAATTAGCACCGGCACATCGTTGTATTTTCCCTCTTCGTAAAGTTTATACTGATCATCAGGAATTACATAGCCATCAACAACTGGCCATCCGCCGGCCATTCCGAAACCGCTTGGTACTTCATCGGCACTCAAAGCACGAAGTTCTGCCAAACTGGAAACACCTGCTTTTTGCATGTATTCCACGCCATCGGCTTCTGCCTTTTCCAGTGTTTTCATATTTTCGCCCGGCATAGTTGATGGACGGGTTGGCCCAAACGAACCTCCACTTTGCGAAATAGCAGCGCTAAATAAGCCTTTTGCCAAAGGCGATGCGCACAACATACTTACCGAAATACCACCGGCCGATTCGCCGAAGATGGTAACATTAGAAGGATCGCCACCAAAAGCGGCAATGTTATCCTGTATCCATTGTAAACTGGCAATCTGATCGAGAATACCGTAGTTTCCCGAAACATGATTTGGGCTTTCAGCACTCAGTTCAGGGTGCGCCAAAAAGCCAAACTGATTTACACGGTAAGCAACACTTACCAAAATAACTCCTTTTTTTGCCAGTATAGCCCCATCGTAATACGAGGTTGCTCCGCCACTAAAACCGCCGCCGTAAATCCAAACCAACACGGGTAATTTTTCTTCGGCCGTCATTGCCGGAGTCCAGATGTTCAGGTACAGACAGTCTTCGCTTTTTCCAGCCGGAGGATTACCCCCCTGCATTGGAGAAAGACCAAATTCTTTAGTTTCTTTTACTCCCTCCCACTTTTCGGCAGGTTGCGGTGCTTTCCAGCGCAAATCGCCTACCGGAGGCGCGGCAAATGGCACTCCTTTAAAAACCCGAAGACCATCCTCAATGGTTCCTTCTACAATTCCCTGTTCAACTTTTACCTGCTCAGGCGGAAGTTGAGAACAAGCATTCATAATAACGATGATTGCGATTGCAATTAAATAGAATGTTTTTTTCATTATTGATAGCTATTAAATTTCAGTCTTTTAGTTTGTACAATCAGACTTCGACTACGCTCAGTCTGACAGTCACCCTGAACGAAGTCGAAGGGTCTTTTATCAATGAATCTAAACTACATTGACACTTATTATCTTTGTTTGTTATTTCCAAAGATTTGGCAGAAACCGGTAATACAGTAAGTGCCGCCAGGTTGACCAGTCGTGGCCTCCACTACCGCCCACATAATATTCGTGTTCGATATTGTGATTGTCAAGTGCCTCGTGCAAAGCAACAACTCGCCCGCTAAAAAATCCTTTAGCTTCTTCGGTGCCCTGTCCGATAAAAAGATAATCAACTTTGTCGTTTACCTTCGGATCATTCAGAAATTGTGAAAGCGTAGTTTCAGTAGTTACATCTCCGGCACTTAAAATTCCAAAATTCGCAAATAAATCGAGCGAACGGAAGCCAATAAACATACTGTGGCGCCCCCCCATCGACAAACCGGAAATGGCACGTCCTTTTGGATTTGGAATAGTGCTGTAACTTGCATCAACCAATGGAATAACATGGTTACGCAGTTCTTTTTCAAAAATATCGAACGTGAGTTCGGCGTGCTGTGGATGATTACGGTGAATCACCTGGTTATTTGGAATCGCAATAATCATCGGTTCCGCTTTTCCTTCAGCCAGCAGATTATCCAGAATGAGGTTCGCGCGGCCGTCGTAAATCCAGTTTGATGGTAATTCGCCGCTACCGCCCACAAGATAAAGCACCGGATATTCTTTTGAAGGATCGTAACCCGGTGGTGTGTACACATACATTTCGCGCTCTCCATTGGTAACGTCCGAATGATAAATGTGGCGCGTTACATTTCCGTGAGGCACGTTTTTGGCATCGTAATATGCCGGGCCAGCGCCGTGCACTATCAACTGACTGTAAGGCGGCATAGCCGTAAAAGCAGCAATGGTGTTGCTCGGGTCGCAAATTTGCATGCCATCAACATTAAAATGGTAGGCATACATATCGGGTTTAAAAGGGCCCACGGTTACCGACCATATTCCATCTTCACCCTTTTCAAGCGGAAGAGGCTCACGCCCTCTGCCAAGTGCTGTAAGAATCGTTCCATCGGTAATTGTAACCACCTTGGCTTCGGGTGCTTTTAGGCGAAAAGTTACCATATAATCGTCGTGTACTTCGGGCGAATTTAAAGGCGCACTAAAGGGAATTAATCCTTCGGTATCTTTTTGCGGATTATAATCGAGATTAACATTGGCCTGCTGCGCTTGTAATAAAACCGGAAAAAGTAAAAGGCACACCAAAGTTGATAGATTAAAAGTAATAATGGATTTCATCTTATAGGAATTAGTTTTAATAAGTTCAACTTTACGAAATTAAAATATAGTTATAATTAAGTTTAATGATTCATGAATAAATATTTCGTATTTTGACTTTTAAACCGTTTAAAGGTTTAAAAGTCAAAATCAGACTAATTAACTCATGATTTATTTTAACATAATAGCAAATCTAGTATAATGAGCCAATGAATCAGGCTCAAATTAATATTAAACATAAAAAAAATGATAAAATTATTTAGCTCTTTTTTACCACTATTGCTTTTAGTATGTACCATTGCATTAGGTCAAACCAAAGCTCCTGTTAACATTAACATTAGCAAATCCGATTTGGAAAAAGCAGGAACATCAATTCCCATTGAAATGATTGGAGAGCCGGTTGGCTCAGTTAAGCTATATGAACCCCGATGGGTTGAAGAAACAGATGATACACCTGCACATGGAGTAATTGAAGGATCAATATTTTCAGTCGATCCCAATGGCTGGCCCATTAATTTCAGAGTTATTTTACCATCAATCTGGTCACAACGTGCCATGCAAGCAGGCGGAGGCGGTATGAATGGTACAATCACAGTTCGTGAGGGTCGCAATTCAATGCTCAATAAAGGATTTAGCTTATACGGTAGTGATTCTGGTCATCAGGCTGGCGCTATGTGGCCGGGAGCTCCGGCTCCTGAACACCTGGCTACCGGCCCCGAAGAAGGCGATGCCTGGGCTTTAAACGACGAAGCCATCATGAACATGGGCTACATGCAAATGAAAAAAACTCACGATGCTGCCATGGTTATTATGGAGCGGGTTTATGGTAAACAGCCTGTTTACAATTACTACGTTGGTTCATCGCATGGTGGACGCGAAGGTTTAACAGTAGCACAACGCTATCCTAAAGATTATAACGGAATTATTTCGAATGTGCCTATTGTAAGTTTTTCAACATTAATGTTGGCGCCAGAATTAATGAAGATTCAGGAAAAACCGCTTGAGAATTGGGTAACTCCGGCTAAAGTGAATGCCATACGAGCTGAATTTTTCAGACAATGCGATGCGCTTGATGGATTAGCAGACGGAATCATCAACAACTACTATGCAGCCAGAGCTATTTTCAATGTAAAAGATGGCGTTGGGCCTAAAGATCCATGGGCTGCCCTACGTGCTCCCGGTAATGTTGATCCTGATCCGGAAGACAATTCAGTGAATGCGAAATTGACCGATGGCCAGATAAAAACCATGGAATTCGTTTACAGTCCTTATGAATTTGCAACACCTTTAGCAAATGGTGTAAAATCGTTTGGGATGTGGATACCAACCATTTCGCCCGATGGCTTTGGAATGATTACGGGAAACCGCTACAAAGGACAAGAGGGTGCCGATGAAAATGCAAAAAAACATTTTTCATTGGGAACACTTGGCGTAACCGGTTTTCTGATGCAGGATTTAGAAGCCAATACCCTTGACTATGTTGAAGGGGGCAAATGGAACAAACGCAGAAAAGAGCTATCAGCATGGCTTGATTCTACTGATCCTGATTTGACAGAGTTTTATAAAAACGGAGGTAAAATTATAATAACAATTGGTGGAATGGATAATATTGCATCGTCTGGTGCACAAATTGATTATTACCAATCGTTGCTTGACAAATTTGGACGCAAAACCATTGATAAATTTGCCCGCATGTATGTTGCACCTCATGGTGGCCACGGTTTATCGGGCAAAAGTAACAGTGTGAATGGGTTGGGTGAACCTGTTGATGTAAAAAACCTTCCAGGCCCCAATGGCGATGATAATATGAAGTTACTGATGGAGTGGGTTGAAGAAAATAAGGCACCATCCAAAACTCTTGTTATTGATCCGCAAGGTAAAATTAAAACTGAAAAGGAAGGAGAAGGGTATTTGCTGTGCTCGTATCCGAATTACCAAAAATATGTTGATGGACCTGTCGATCAGGTTTCATCGTATGAAAGCGAAGCACCAAAGAAATAGTGGCAATAAAAAAAGCTTCAGTTCAAATTGAACTGAAGCTTTTTTTATTTTCAAATTAGTAAAAAACTCTCGTAGCAAAATCATGCAGCGACTTTCGCCAAACCTGCCATTCATGGTCGCCAGGAAAAGAGTTGAACTCCACTTCCAGGCCATTTTCGCGCATCACTTTTACCGCTTTTTTGGTATGTTCAATACGCATATCCTGCTCGCCGCACGAGATGTAGAATAAATCCAGGCTTTTATTGAATTTATCCGACTCGGATAAAAGTCCCGGAATTTCTTTTTCAGCATCAAAACCACTTCCCGAAGTTCTGATTCCACCAAACAGTCCGGTGCTAAACACGCCAACAGAACCAAAATATTCAGGGCTTTCCAGTCCAACAAAAAACGACTGCCCACCTCCCATCGAGAGTCCGCAAATAGCACGATTATCAGCATCTGGCAGCGTGCGGTAATTCGCATCAACAAACGGAACAATATTCTTCGTCATTTCTTCTTTGAAAGGAGCCATTCCCTTACTACTGTAGCCGCCAAAAGTCCGGCCTGGTGCTGTAACGTTTCCATTGGAAATGACCACAATCATTGGTTTGGCTTTTCCTTCGGCAATCAGGTTATCCAGTATAATATCGGTTTTTCCCTGCACAGCCCAACCAGTTTCATCTTCCCCTCCACCGTGCTGAATATAAACCACCGGATATTTCTCGCGGGAATTTGTATCGTAGCCCGGAGGCGTATAAACAAACAGTCGCCTCCAGCTTTTGGTGTATTCCGAATAGTAGTATTTCGAACTTAAAGCACCGTGCGGAACATCTTTTATTGTATAAAAATCAATGCCTTTTTCAGGAATCTCAATGGCACTGGCCATTCTGCCCATACCGTAAAACGACTCACTTGCAGGGTCGGCAACTTTTACTCCGTCGATAACCAATGAATAATAGTGAAATCCCGGAACCTGCGGATCGGTTGTAACACTCCAAACTCCCTGGTCATCTTTGGTCATGTCATACAGCTTTCCCAAATCAATCTGAACTTTTTTAGCATCAGGAGCCTTCACCCTGAAAATCACACTTAAATCAGTTTGAATTTTAGGATATTCAGCACCGGCCACATTACTTGTAGCTGGTACTGATTTTTGATTCTCTTGTCCCAAACAAAACATACTTGCCTGAGCAATAATCATTAATATTAACAGAAAGTGCTTCATTTATAACAATTTATTTCTTTTGAAAAAGAAGTTGAGCAAAACCATACAAGCTTTTTCTCCACGTTTGAAATTCATGTGCCGTTCCGGGTGCTTCGTAATACACATTATTAATACCGGCATTATCAAGCGCCTCATGAATAGCCCTGCCGGAACGGGGACCTTCTTTTGACCCCATCGACACGTAGAACAATTTTACCTGCTTGTTAAATTCGTCGGGTTTTGCCAGCAAGCCATTATAACCGGTTTCAACGCCTGGAAATCCAAACGGAGCACTAAAAACACCAATGCTGGCAAACTTATCGAGATTGGCCTGCGAAATTTGGTAGGTTTGTGTTCCCCCCAGCGAAAGACCAGCAATTGCCCGGTTTTCGCGATCGCTTAATGTTCTGAACTGTTTATCGATTGTAGGAATCAGATCGGTGATAATGGTTTCTGCAAATTCATCCCAGAAATTAGGTCCTTGCCCGGGAGCTCCCGGACGTCCCGGCCCCTGTCTTTCAGGTTTGGGAAGTATTTTACCCGATTTATCGCGTATGGGCGTATTAAAAGCTCTGGCAATTCCACCATCTTCCATTACAATAATCATTGGTTTTGCTTTGCCCTGAGCGATTAAATTATCGAGAATAAAATTGGTACGCCCCTGATTGGGCCATGCGCGCCTGTCTTCGCCCATACCGTGCTGCAAATAAAGCACCGGATACTTTTTGTTAACATCCTTGTCGTAACCCGGAGGGGTATAAACATAAGCGTGACGAGGCTCATTAAACGATTTCGACCAATAATACACTGAACGAACCTGACCATGAGGAACATTCTTTATATCGTAAAAATCAACTCCTGCTTCCGGGATTTCCATTCCACTCATAATGCGACTTGCACCAAAAAATGTTTCACTATAAGGATCGGCTACATCCACCCCATTTATTTTCAGAGTATAATAATGGAACCCAGGATCCTGTGGTGGAGTTACGCCTGTCCAAATGCCATCGTCGCCTTTCGTTAATGGGACATTACCAAGGCTTACAGAAATACTGGTTGCTTCAGGCGCTTGTATACGAAAATATACCTGTCCTAAAGAATCGACACGGGGATACTCGGCCCCCAATATATTGGTTGACGCAGGTTTTGTTCCTGCCGGAAAATCATTGGTTTGTGTATGCCCTACTGAACTTATTACGCATAGTAAAAGCACTAAAAAAAGATTCTTCATTTTCTTATTCTATTTAATTATTTAAACAATAGTTGTGCGTATTGATACAAACTTCTACGCCAGGTCAACCATTCGTGAGCAGTTCCCTCCGATTTATAAAATACATAATCAATGCCTTGCTTATCGAGCATATTGCGGAAGGCACCAACTGATCCTGGAAATGGAGCAGGTTCTTTACTTCCCAAACCCAGCCAAAAAACTTTCATCTGATCATTTACAGATTTCCCGTTCTTAAAAACACCGTTTAAAAAAGTATCCACATTTATTTCGTCGGAACTAGGGTAATTTGAAGTACCGCTAAAACCACCGTAATACGCAAATTTATCGAGGTTGTTCATACAAATTCGCATGGTTTGATTGGCTCCCATCGACAAGCCCGCAATAGCGCGATGCTCACGGTCAGCAATTGTACGAAAGCGTTTATCAATCATCGGAATGATTTCGTTGAGCATTACTTCTTCAAAAACCATTGCCGGACGACCGCCCTCTGAACTTTGTGGTTTATAAGCATAACCGTTGTCCATTACAATAATCATAGGAACAGCTTTTTGGGCTGCAATCAGGTTATCCAAAATGCGGTTGGCATGTCCCTGGCTTGCCCATCCTGTTTCGTCCTCAAAACTTCCGTGTTGCAGGTAAAGCACCGGATAACGTTTTTCAGGATTAGCAGTATATTCGGCTGGAGTGTACACAAAGCAGCGACGAAAGGATTGCGTAATTTCAGAGAAATAAGGCTGTTCGCTAAGCAAACCGTGCGGCACATTTTTCAATGCATAAATATCCATGTCCGCAGCCGGAATTTCGATCCCACTTCCCCAACGGCCAGCACCATAAAAATATTTGGTTCCCGGATCAGGAACTGCTGCGCCATCAATATTTAACTGGTAGTAATGAAAACCAGCATCCTGTGGTTCCGACTCACCGGTCCATACACCGTTTTCGTCTTTTTTCATTTCATATTTTACGCCGCCAATATCGAGTCTGACATTGTTGGCTTCGGGTGCTGAAATCTGCGCACGAACCCGGCCTTCAGAATTCACCTGAGGAAATTGTTTGCCGGGCTGATTTACCGATGACGGCTGAAAATCTTCAACCACCCCCTGAGCAGCACTAATTCCACTGATGAACAAAGCCGCAATTAGTATGACTATATTCTTCATAAGTTTAAATTTTTAAAACAACAAATGGAATTCGCATGATTAAATCTCATGCGAATTCCACTCTCTTGCTCATTATAAAACTTATTCTTTAAACAGTAGCGGAGCCAGTTGGTACAAACTTCTGCGCCAGGTTTGAAACTCATGTGCGGTGCCTTCTGAAACATAAGAAACGGCATTGTAACCAGCATCTTTTAATGTATTTACAGCGTTTTTTACTCCATCAGGACGTTCTTTGCTTCCGCAGCTGATAAATACCAGTTTCAGGTTCGAATGATCTTTGATATCCTCAGGAGCATAAACGCCACCACTTAACAGCGCATAATACGAAAACACTTCCGGTCTGTTCAATGTGATATTTTTTGTTTCCATACCACCCATCGACAGCCCCGCCATAGCGCGGTGTGCCTGATTAGGAATAGTGCGAAAATGCTCATCAACATATGGAATCAGCTCATCTACCAAAACGGTTTGAAACGGAGTAACATCAAAGTTGCGCAGGCCGCCAAATTTTACTTCGTTGGTCATTCCGTAAGTATTTACAATAATAAACGGATCGATTTTACCTTCGGCAATCATGTTATCCATAATCAGGTTGGCACGTCCCTGGTTCATCCATGCAGTTTCGTCTTCGCCCCAACCGTGTTGCAGGTATAGCACAGGGTAACGTTTTGCCTGGTTTTTATCATAACCCGGAGGCGTGTAAACAAAAGCTCTGCGCGAAGTTTTTGTACTTGGCGAAGGAAACAGCACTTGTTGAACATGTCCGTGTGGAACATTTTTCAAGGCATAAAAATCCTGATCATGAGCCGGAATTTCAATACCGCTTTCCCAACGTACTGATCCATAATAACTCAACGCTCCAGGATCATTAAAAACACCACCATCGATGGTTACGTGGTAATAATGGAAACCTTCGTCCATTGGACCTGAAGTGGTTCCCATCCAAACACCCTCGTCGTTTTTTGCAAGCGGAGTTCCGCCTCTTGTTCCTCCCAAACCCAGGCTTACTACAACACTTTGTGCTTCGGGCGCTTCAATACGGAAACGCGCGTACCCCTGCGAATTTACCATTGGATATTCTTGTCCGGGTTGGTTTAATGTTGATGGTTTAAAGTCTTCTTTTATAGCCGTTTTTTCGCTTTGAGCGACACACAGCGTAAGTGAGAAAACAAAGAACACGACTAACGTAGAGATGTATTTCTTCATGTTTTTTAATTATTAATTTACAGTTGATAGCTTACTAATTTTGGCAGAACTAATCACACGCCATTGATAAACAGCTCGACTCCGTTCTCTGTAATAATCAGGCAGAACGAAGTCGAAAACTGGTTTTAGCTTTTCGTTACTAATCCTACCGGCATGTTTTTATTTTTTGAATAACAAAGGTGCAAACTGATAAAGGCTGCGGCGCCAGCTTTGCCATTCATGGGCTGTTTCGGGCGACACATAAAAATGGGTGTTCATACCCTCTTTTTTAAGTGCTTCGGTATTTTTCTTTGGATCTCCCCATGATCCCGGTCGCGGATTTTCAATCTCGCGGCTTCCGTAACTTACAAAAAGCAACTTCACTTTTTCCTTAAAATCAGGATGCTGCTCAATATCTTCCGTGGTGATGCTGCCTCCGCTAAAAATCCCCACATGCGAAAAGACATCGGGATTGGCCAGTGTTATAACACGTGTTTGCATACCTCCCATAGAAAGACCTGCCATGGCACGATTACCGGAATCGGCCAGCGTGCGGTATTTCGAATCAATCATCGGAATAATTTCTTTCAGCAAAGTATTCATAAAACCATCAGCCCAGCCTTCCGGAGGCCACTGTGCCGGACGTTCGCCTTGTTGTGCGTTACGCGGAGGCCTCGCCATCGTCCAGTTACCGTTGTCCATTACAATAATAAACGGAACGGATTTACCTTCGGCAATCAGGTTGTCCATTATCAATCCAGCATGTCCCTGACTCGACCATCCGGTTTCGTTTTCGCCACCACCATGTTGCAGATACAACACCGGATAGCGTTTTTCAGAATTTTTTTCGTAACCCGGAGGCGTGTAAACGAAACAACGGCGCATGGTATTGTTGCTTTCCGAGTAATACTGAAGCTCGCGTACCTCGCCGTGCGGAACATTCTTCAGTGCATAAAACTCCTGATCGTGCGCCGGAATTTCAATACCACTTCCCCAACGGCTGGCACCGTAAAAATACAAGCTGTTTGGATCGGGAACCGCAGCTCCGTCAACCCAAAGCTGGTAGTAATGAAAACCTTCGTCTTGCGGAGCCGATTCGCCGGTCCACACACCGTTTTCATCTTTAACCAAATCATACTTTACCCCGCCAATATCCAACTGAACTAGTTTCGCCTCGGGTGCTGATAGCTGAGCGCGTACCCGTCCTTCGGAATTCACCATGGGGTATTCTTTTCCTTCTTGATTTGTTGAAGAAGGTTTAAAATCCTCAGCTGCTGTTTGCGCTATGGCAAATAATGCAGAAAAGGCCAGCAATACCGTTAAAATAAAAGAATATCGTTTCATCTCATTAAAATTGTTTAGTTCATTTGTATTCAATGTAACTCCCAATGAATTTTAATTCTTCTTTCCTGTGAATTTGAAAAATAAAAATTCATGCTCGTTTCATATCTCTGGAATTGATTGTTTCGAAATCGTTTAGTTTTTAAATACCAGTTGAGCAAACTGATAAAGGCTGCGACGCCATGAGTGCCATTCGTGTGCGGTTCCGGGCGACACATAAAAATGGGTGTTCATACCGGCCGCTTTTAATGCTTCGGTGTTAGCTTTCGGATCGCCACCAAAACTCATTCCGCGGTTTTCAAGCTCGCGACTGCCATAACTAACAAACAACAGTTTTACATTCTCTTTAAAAGCAGGAGTGTTCTCAATATCTTCAGTGCTTATGCTTCCGCCACTAAACATACCAACCTGCGTAAACACTTCGGGATTAGCCAAAGTAATTAAACGTGTTTGCATACCTCCCATTGATAATCCGGCCATGGCACGGTGAGCAGGATCAGCTATTACACGGTAATTGGCTTCCACATAAGGAATCAGGTCGTTAAGCAATACTTTTTTGAAATCGGCAGAGAAATCAAAACCGCCCATCGGTCCACCACGTCTTCTTTGTGTTGAATCGGCTTGTGCACCTCTTTCAGGACGAGGACCGCGTGGTCTTTGGAAATTTACGCTACTGTTTTCCATCACAATGATAAACGGAAGCGCTTTTCCTTCGGCAATTAAATTATCCATAATCAGTCCGGCATGTCCCTGGCTTCCCCAGCCGGTTTCGTTTTCTCCCATACCGTGTTGCAGGTAAAGTACCGGATATTTTTTCAACTGGTCTTTCTGGTAACCAGGAGGCGTGTATATGAATGCTCTACGCACTTTATCCGATGATTTTGAATAGTAATGCACCTCGCGCAAATCGCCATGAGGAACATCTTTTAAGGCAAAAATATCCTGATCGTTGGAAGGAACTTCAATACCACTTCCCCAACGACCTGCTCCGTAAAAATACAGGCTGTTTGGATCGGGAACCGCGGCTCCGTCAACCCACAATTGGTAGTAATGAAAACCTACATCCTGTGGTTCCGATTCACCTGTCCACACACCATTTTCGTCTTTTACCAAGTCATATTTCACTGCACCAATATCAAGCTGAACTTTTTCAGCCTCAGGCGCAGAAATTTGAGCGCGTACCCGGCCTTCAGAATTTACCATTGGGTATTCTTTCCCCTCTTGATTTACTGAAGAGGGTTTGAAATCCTCTACTACTTTTGATTGTGCCGAGCAAATCCCACTGGCCATCAATAGAATAACGATTACGTTTAAAATTGAATATTTCATAGTTTGTTATTAAGAAATTATGTTTTATTGTTATAGTCCACTATTTGTAATTCGGAAATAATCGAAAGCCACATCAAACGGCGAATCCGGTTTTGTTGTGTCGGAATCAAACCAGTAAGTGCTTTTCATATAACCGGTAATAATTCCGTCGCCTGTCATTAAGCCTGTTTTTATGTCTTTTAATGCCAGATCTGCTGTTCCCAGAATTTCGAAATTTTCGCCATCCAACGAATAAGAGGCGGTATAAATACTTCCTTTTTTATCGAGTTTGAGTATCAAAGCCTGATCGCCGGTAATTCCAATTTTTAGATTGAAAGAAGCCAACGATTTTGCAATCCCGTTTTCTTCCATCATTAAATCGATGGTACCGGGTTGTGGCCCCGTTTGGCGTGTGGTTTTTACCACTGCACGGAACATCAGTTTTACAAAATTATCATCATCCTGGTAGGCCAGAATCCCTGCATTCTCGGGTTGAGAAGGCATGCGCGATGCTGTCAGTTTTGTTTCCGCTGTCCAATCGTTATTGGCACTTTGCAGCAGTATGTTTTTTGCGTTGTTAGTACCTTCCGAAACATCGCCAACTTCGCTGGTAATCGTAAGGTTGCCATCATTTGCAGAAAGGCTGTGTGTTGCCGCATTTTCCCTGATCCATTGCCACTGGCTTCCAACAGCACCGTTAAACTCGTCGCTTACCGCTTCCACATCAAAATTGAAATAGTAAGTGTTGGTTTCGAGCGTGATGTCGTCGATGAATTTCACCACAGCAGTTCCTGGAATTTGTTTTGCCTGTTGAATATCAACAGTAATTCCTTGTCCGGCAGCCGTTGCTTTTAGTTCAGGAACTTTAGTTTTATTTTTCAACAGATAACTATATGCTTTTACCTCTTTAGCAAATCCTTCGATGGGTTTGCCATTTACCAAAATTGATTTTGGATTGAGGTCGGGCATAACTTTTACAGGGTAGCTGTTTGATACCGTTACTCCGTTGATGGTTACATAAGCAAATACCGATGCCACACCCACTCCGGTAGCGGTTACTTTACCGTTTTCATCCACGCTTACCACCGCCGGATTGTTGCTTTTGTATTCAATTTCTGCTTTCGAAATATCGTAAAAACTATCGTCCGACATGGCTGCGGTTACACTTGTTTGTGCAGTATTTCCTGGACGCAATATCATATTGTCGCTTTCGGCAACAACAGTTGTTAACACCGGTTTGTATTCGCCACTCATAATCGCCTCCAGCTCGGCTTTTATATCTTTAGATGACGCTCCGATTTCGAAAATATAACGTCCCTGATCGAAGGTAATTTTACCGGCTTCGGCATCCCAAAACCAAAGGTCGTCGCAATCAATATCAATGGAAACACGTTTTGTCTGCCCCGCAGGAATGGTAACGCGTTTAAATCCTTTCAGACGTTTTATCGGGCGCTCAAGCGCTGCCGGACTATCGGGTGTTTTTACATATACCTGCACCACCTCGTCGCCGTCAACCGCACCCGTGTTTTTCACATCAACACTAACGATAACTTTATCATGTGGTGTAATCTTATCTTTACTAATGGCAAAATTGCTGTATTCAAAAGTGGTGTACGACAATCCGTAGCCAAATTCGTAAGAAACCGGTTTATCGAAGTACAAGTATGTTCTTCCGTTCGAGCCATCGCCACGCAAGGTATAGTCATTAAATCCGGGCAGGTCGTTTAAGGATTTGTGCCAGGTAACATTCAGTTTTCCACCAGGGTTTACATCGCCAAATAAAATGCGAGCCATAGCGGTTCCTTGTGCCTGTCCGTTGTAGCCAGTCCAGATTATGCCCGGAATATTCGGGTTGTTTTTAAACTGCTCCACTTCCACCATTCCCATGGTTTGCATTACCACAATGGTGTTTGGATTTTCGGCAGCAACAGCTTCAATGAGTTTATTCTGATTTCCAGGTAAAGTAATGGAAAAACGGTCAGACTCTTCGCGGCCGGTACTTTGATCGGTACCCACAAAAACCAACACCACATCAGCAGTAGCAGCCATTTCTAGTGTTGCGGCATCGGTAGCCTGGCCTTCAGCCTCGCGGTAAACCAACACCAGCGTTTGTGCCCCGGTAATTCCCAGTGTATTTATTTTTACCGACACATTTTGAGGTCGTGCAAATCCAGGGAATCCACCGCCTTGTTGAACGGCATCGATTTTTTGCGTTGCCAGAATATTTCCCGTTGCCGAGCTAACACGCACCTCTAGCAAACCACCGTTGCCCGAGGCGGCAACCTTAAAACGAATGGAATCAACATCGGTAATATCCACATTGTCGTAAGCTGTCCAGTCGCCATCTTTTACGCCGCGAATTGAGGTGCGGCCAAAACGGGCAGCAACAATTAATCCGGGAGCCGAAGCATCGTATTTTGTAGCATCAAATTCGGCTACCACTTCGCCATTACGCACGGTGGAGAAACTGTTCATAGTTAAAAAATCCGTATTCCTGTCGGTATTTCCTGTTGATGCAGAAACCACTTCAATGTCGAGATTATGCTCTTTTATATAATTCTGAATACCCAAAAGCGGCGAAATACTTAAATGAGGTTCAATTGGGCCAGAGTAATCTCCCAGCTCCACTTTATCGGCCTGTGGCCCCAGCACTGCAATTTTTTTGATGTGTTTAGTATTAAGCGGCAATGCTTTTTCGGCGGGTTGAACCGTTACTTCGTTCTTTAGCAGAACCGGTGTTTTTGTAGCCACTTCAATAGCCAAATCGTTGTGAGCCGGATCATTCACAATATCCGGTTTTATACCTGCATACGGAACAATTTCAGCTGGGTCGAACTCACCCAAACGCATTCTTATGGTAAAAATATTATTCAGCGCTCTATCAATATCGGCTTGCGTCAACATACCTTTTTCCAAAGCACCCAGAGCATGATTTTGATACACTCCGCCACAGTCGGTGTCAACACCGGCTTTTAGTCCCAGTGCCGCTGCTTCTTCATAACTATCAGTAAAATGATGGCCGCGCACAATGTCGTCAATTGCACCGCAGTCACCGGTAACGTAACCGTCCATTCCGTAGGTTTTACGTGCTACAGTATCCACCAAATATTTACTGGCCGACATGGGAACTCCGTTAACAGCACCATAAGCGGTCATTATTGAAGGTAAATCGTAATCGCGAATCAGCGTCCGGTAAGGAAGTAGATAAAACTCACGCATGTCGCGGTCGTCCATATCCGAGCTGCCCGAGTGCCGGTTAAACTCAGTATTGTTGGCAAAATAGTGTTTGCCACAAGGTACCGTTTTCAGGTATGTTGGGTCGTCGCCCATTAAGCCCTGAATAAAACCTTTCCCGATTTCAGAAACCAAGAACGGATCTTCGCCAAAAGTTTCGGCAGTTCTTCCCCAACGCGGGTCGCGGGCGGGTTCAATTACCGGCGACCAGTAAGTAAGTGTAAAAATCAGGTCGTGGTTAAAGCCACGCGCCTCGTCGGAAATTACTTTTGTTTCGCGTTTGATTAGCTCCGGGTCCCAGGTTGAGCCCACAGCTACACTGTTTGGAAACGAAGTGGCAGTCATTCCGCTGTTGTTGTTTCGCCCCATTATTCCGTGCAGGGCCTCGCCCCACACATCGTAATGGTTTACGCCAAGCCGCGGAATTGGTGGCATGGTATTTCCCAACTGACTTTGTTTTTCTTCGGGAGTCATCCGCGAAACAAGGTCGATAGCCCGCTCTTTAAACGAGTAGGCCGTGTTAAGATAAATCGGTTTCTTTGCCATTTGGCTTTGTGGAATAAAAGCCAGCGCAAACAAAGAGAACAGTATTAAAATGAGGGATGTTGATCGTTTCAAATTCATAATCTAATATTAGAATATTGTTTATTTAAAAGGAATTTCGATTGATGTATATCTGTAATTACTATTTCGACGGAATTTAACCGGCGAATGATTATAGTTTATTGTTTCTCATTCTTCTAAACTCACAGTAAATCGGTATTTATTAGTTGTACATAATCATTCTCACCTACGAGAATTATATTTTTTTCATTTCCTGAAATCGCCTGAATTTCAGCCTCGGTAATTTTGTATAGCTGATGACAATGCGAACAGGACGGAATGGTCATTAATCGGCCATGTGCCAGCAATAAAAGATATTGATCGTGTGTTGTATCGTAAAAAATATCCCGGGGTATTTCATTTAGTTTTGCTTTAAAACCGTCCTCATCGGTGTAAACCAATGGGCGTTCAGTCCAAACGCTTCCTTTTGATGAAAAATACAAAACTGGTTCCCCATCAGTATTTTCACCCACCACTGCAATTTGATTTTGGGTAACCAGTATTTTACTGAACGTACACGATTGGTAATACCCTTTGTACATTTCATTAAAATCGGTTACGTTCCATTCTGTTCCATTGCTGGTATAAAAAATATCGCCATGGTCGGTAAGTCCATAACAATAAGCTTCGTTTGATGACAAGGATAGAATGTTTCCTTTTAGTTCCACGTTGGCAAATTCCAGTTTTTCGTTTAAAGATCCGATTCGCAATTCTCCTGAATTATAGCCTGCCAAAACTTTGTTTTTGAAAAGAGTCAGGCAATTCACAGTTTTGACTGTTCCCGAATGGATTGGTTTAAAAACTTTATCTTCTTTGGCAAAATAAATTTTCCCATCACTGCCTGCGGAGATAAGGAATTCTTCGTTGGCAGCAACAGTGTAAAATGTTACATTTTGATTTGCCTGAGACTGAACAATCTTGCCATCATCTGAAATCCAGTTGATACCGCCATTTTCTGAAACAGCTGCAAATCCATCGTGAAAGGCTGTTACCGATATGTTATCTGCTTTTTTCTTTACATTAAAATCAGAAGGAAAAGAAAACCCAATACCAAAACCGGCAACCACAATCATAAGCAGTTGTAATAGTCTTGATATCGGGTTTCTTCGCCTCATAATATGGAAGAAGTGTTTATTTTAACCCACTGTTTTCAATTCTGAAATAATCAAATGCCACTTCAAAAGGTAATTTTGGCTGGCTGTCTTGCTGCATAAATCTTCGGAATCGTGCCATTCGGGCAGGCATTACACCCTCGCAAGCCAGCATTCCGGCCTGAATATTTTTCAGCACAACACTGGCCGTTCCAACTTCTTCGAATTTCTTTCCGTCGACAGAGCAGTAGGCGGTGTAAGTGTCTCCTTTTTTAACCAGTTTCAATACCAGTGTATTGTTATCTTTTACGATGTCTTCCATGCTGATGTTCACGGCAGATTTCTCATCGCCGCCGTATTCAACTGAGAGTTCAACAGCGCCGGGTTGCTCTCCTGCCCCGCGCCCAAAACCTCTTCTGCCAAAACTTGCCTTGTACACCAGTTTCACAAAATTGTCGTCGTCCTGATAAGCAAGCAAACCTGCATTTTCAGAAAATCCCGTTGGTTTTCGCGAGCAAACAATTTTGGTTTCGATGGTCCAGTCGGTGTTGGCACTCTGCAAAATCATGTTTTCGGCATCGTTCCTTTCGCCTGAAATTCCTCCTTTGGCACTGGTAATAACCAACGAGCCTGCTTGTTTTGTTAAGCTCAGGTTTTCCTCATTTCCGCGAACAACATTCCATTGCTTACCCCATTCTGCTGCGTTAAATTCATCGTTTTTTGAGGCCACACCAAAATTCACGGCATATTCATTTCTATCGAAAGTAATGTAATCGATCAGTGAAATAGTTGCGGTTCCCGGCACACCATCGGCTTGTTCAATCTTCACTTCAACATTTGCATCGTTTGCCGAGGCCTCAACCACAGGTGCCTTATCAGAACTGCTTTTCATCAGAAAGCTATATTGCTTTGTTTCCGGGCTGAATCCTTTCACCGCTTTGTTGTTCACTTTCATTGATGCCACTTTCAGATCGGGCATAACTTTTACGGGGAAACCGTCGGATTTTGTTTTTCCGTCAACCGTAACATGGGCGAAGATGGTAGCAACGCCGGTTCCTGTTGCCATAACTTTTCCGTTTTTGTCAACATCAGCAACCAAGGGATTATTGGAGCTGTAAACTACCTGAGCCTTCGAAATGTCGTAGAAACTGTCGTCGGTCATAGCTGCGGTAACACTGGTTTGTGCGCTCTCTCCCTTTCGGAGCACAACTGTGCCACAATCGGCAACAACTGTTTTTATTTCCGGAATTGCTTTTCCACTCATTGTGGCACTTACCGTTCCCTTAATTGCTTTTGAAGACGCTCCGATTTCGAATACATATTTTCCCTGATCATAGGTAATTTTATCCGCTTCCATATCCCAAAACCATAGGTCGGCGCAGTTGATATCGATGTCAACAGTTTTGGTTTGCCCCACCGGAATGGTACCACGCTGAAATCCTTTCAGTCGTTTGATCGGGCGCTCCAATTCTGCAGGACTATCAGGAGTTGTCATGTAAACCTGAACCACTTCGTCGCCATCGTAAATACCGGTATTTTTTACATCAACGCTGATAGTGAATTTATCATTTGGTGTGATCTGACTTTTGCTGATTCTGAAATTGCTGTATTCAAACGTGGTATACGACAATCCGTATCCGAATTCGTAAGAAACTTCTTGATCAAAATACCACAATGTGCGGCCATTTTTATTGGCTCCGCCACGAAGGGTGTAATCGGTAATCGGCGGAAGATCGCTTAGCGATTTGTACCAGGTTGCATTGAGTTTCCCTCCGGGATTGGCATCGCCAAACAAAATGCTGGCAATGGCATCGCCCTGCGCCTGCCCGTTGTAGCCTACCCAAATAATTCCGGGAATATTTTGCAGATGTTTAAATTCCTCCACTTCCACACATCCCAGTGTTTGCATTACGACAATGGTATACGGATTTACCGCTGCCACCGCTTTAATCAGGTCAACCTGATTACCCGGAAGCAACAGGGTTAAACGATCGGCTTCTTCCGTTGCTGTTTTTTCATCGGTACCAACAAAAACTACAGCCACATCGGCATTTTTAGCCGTTTCAATGGTTGCTTCATCAATCGGAGCATCGTTGGGTGCCGAGTAACAGAAATACAAGGTTTGTGCTTCGGTAACACCCAGTTTATTCACCTTTATTTTCATCAGGTTGCCACCACCATACACTCCACCGGCGCGTTTTCCAGAAGCTACGGTAGCATTTAAAGTAGCCACCAGGTTTCCGTCGGGCGATCCCACCCGTACTTCAATAATTCCCCCCTCAGTGGGAATATTCGCTACAATTCCCATGCTGTCGACATCTGCCAAGTCGATGTTTTCGTAGGCTGTCCACGAGCCATCATCTATGGTTCTCACCTGCTCGGTTGAGCCCATTCCAGAGCCCACGGTTATTCCTTCTGAAGCTGCAGAGTATTTAGTAGCATCGTGTCTACTTACTGAACCGTTGCTTTTATACAATTCAAAATTAACCACGTACAACAGGTTACTTTTACTTGAAGTATTTCCTCCAGAACTGTGCACTACTTCGGTATCATATCCTTTTTCTCCCAGATATTTTTCAATTCCTTTTAGTGGAGAGATCATATTATCAGCTTCCGGTCGGCCGGAATACGGGCCTAGTTCCACTTCGTCGGCCTGTGGCCCGATCAACGCAATTTTGCGTAACTCTTTTGGAAATAATGGAAGTGCCTGTCGATTGGTAGTAGCCAACACATTGTTTTTCATCAGCACCGGAGTTTTTGTGGCAATTTCTTTTGCCAGTTGCCGATGTGCCTCCGAGTTTACAGTTGTTGGCGGGAACAATGCATACGGAACCTGTGACGGCGGATCAAACTCCCCGGTTCTCATCCGTATGGTAAAAATATTTAGTAGTGCCCTGTCGATATCGGCCATCGAAATCAATCCCTGATTATACGCATCGATAGTACTGCGCTGGTACACATTTCCACAATCGGAATCAACACCGGCTTTTAAGCCCTCTGCAGTTGCCTCTTCCCCGGTTTCAACATAATAGTGTCCGGTATAAATGTCTTCAATAGCAGCACAGTCGCCGGTAATATAACCTTTCATTCCGTAGGTTCTGCGGGCAATCGTATCCAGATAATACGGGCTGGCCGAAGTTGGCACTCCGTTTACTGCGTTGTACGACGACATAATGGAAGGCAAATTGTCCTCTTCTATCAGTTTTTTGTAGGGAGCCAGGTAAAACTCGCGCATATCGCGACTATCCATGTTCGAACTGCTTACGTGTCGGTCGAATTCGCTGTTATTGGCCAGGTAATGTTTGGCACTTGGCACGGTTTTCAGATAATTTGGGTCATCCCCCATCAAACCTCGAACAAAACCCGCTGAAATTTGTGACACCAGAAACGGATCTTCGCCATACGATTCACCTGTTCTTCCCCATCGAGGATCGCGGATCGGTTCAACCACCGGCGACCAATAAGTAAGCCCTTTTGTTCCGGTGGCATTAATGGCACGGGCTTCATCCGAAATGGCTTTTGCCTCGCGCAGAGAAAGTTCGGTATCCCAGGCAGAACCCAGCGCCACGCTATTAGGAAAGGATGTTGGCCCCTGAATTCCAACACTGGCATCGGCAAAACCCAACACTCCATGCAGTGCTTCGCTCCAGGTATTATAAGCTTTTACCCCCAAGCGAGGTACGGGGGCCATGTTGTTTCCCAGTAAACTTTGTTTTTCTTCCAGAGTCAGCCTCGAAACCAAATCGGCGGCACGTTCCTCGAACGAATACGCCGTATTCAGGTATATTGGCATTTTAGAAACCGCTTTTCTTTCTTCAGCTGGTTTTAAGGCCATAAATAATGCAATGGCTAAAACCCCCGCAAAAACAAACAGGCTTCTTTTTACGAATTTATTGTTCTTCTTTAACATTTTCCAGCGTATTGAGCGGTTCCGTTATTTGAAAAGCAGCGGTGCAAATTCATTCAATGCCCGTCGCCAGGTTAACCACTCGTGAGCAGTACCCTGTGATTCATGAAATACAATATTGTCGATACCGTGTTTTTTGAGTTCAAGAACCTGATCTTTCGGATTCTGTTCTTCAGTACCGGTACTTATAAAAAGAAGGTTCATTTTTGAATTAAATGCATCGGCATCTTTAAACACACCGTCAAAAGCATCAACGGCATCGCCACGAACAAAAAATCCGCTAAAAGTTCCCATCCACGCAAACATATCCATGTTCCTGAATACGGTCCTTGTGGTTTGGAAACCACCGCGTGACAATCCGGCCATGGCTCGGTTTTCCCGGTCAGTTTTCGTGCGGAAAGTTTTATCGATATAAGGCACCAGATTTTTGGCAAATATCTCAGTTACGTCTCCTGAAGCTTCGCGCACATCGGAGTTGGTTTTGATATCGCCACTTGGCATTACCACAATCATCGGTTCTGCTTTTCCGGCAGCAATCAATCTGTCCATGATATTGGCCATGTGGCCTTGTACCGACCAACCATTTTCATCTTCGCCCCAGCCATGAACAAGGTACAGAACCGGATATTTTTTATTCGGGTTGGCTTCGTATTCGGCCGGAACATACACATTAATGTGGCGCTCCAAACCATTGATATCCGACCAGTAGTGAATGGAACGAACCTGTCCGTGCGGAATGTTTCTATTAAAACGATAATAGTCGCCTTCGGGTCCTTCGGGAATTTCAATGCCCGACGATTCCCAGTTACTTCCAAAAAATGCTTCGCTATTTCGATCCATCACAGCCACACCATCAAGCAAAATCGCATAGTAATGAAAACCAACCACCTGCGGATCAGATTTGCAAGTCCAAACGCCGCTGGTATCTTTGGTCATGTCGTATTTTTTGCCAGCCAAATCTACCTGCACTTTTTGTGCTGTAGGTGCCACCACTTTAAAAATAGCCTCGCGTGTTTCGGCATTTACCGCCGGATAACGCGATAGAAAAGTATTTGTTGAAGACGGTTTAAAACCTTCAGGAAGTGGCTCAGGCTTTTGTCCACGCTGAATGCCCGCAAACTGGGCTGAAACAACGCTGCAAAACAATATTGCTGCTAATGTTATATATAGTTTTCTCATGATTATTTTATTGGTTTATTGTTTTAAGTTATAGTTTGTATCTTTTGCCCAGAATGAGTTTATCTCCTGAGTCGTCGATTTTATAAATCTGAGGTTTTCGAGGTCCTTTCTTCTCCGCGTGATGAATAATAAAAAGCCGCTCTCCATCGAAAGTGGTAAAGATCATTCCGTGGCCTGAGTTATCGCCTTTAAACGAATCCTCTTCCTGAACCCAGGGGCCTTTTATGCTTCCCGATTCAGAATAGGCAATTCCCTGCGCATAGCGGCTATCGCCCCAGCTCGACCATAACATACCCAATTTTCCGGTTTGTGTTTTAAACAATTGAGGCCCATCGGTTACCCAGCCCGGCATCTTCATTCCAAAAGTAGCTTCACCAATGCTGTTCATTTCTTTCGACCAGGGAGCTTCACTGGCTCTGAACATTGTAGTTGGCTCGGCAGTTCGGTGCGTCAGATCTTTTGAAAGCGGCATGTAATCCATCGTTCCGTCAATCAGTTGTGTCCACTCATGCACAAAAACCATGTAAACAGTATCGTTCTCTTCGTATAGTGTTCCATCGATAATATCCCAATCGCGTGGACCAAGACAAAAATCGTATTCCTGAACTACTGGTTTGTAAGGACCTTCGGGCGAATCGGACACCAAAAGCTGCGTTTGGTTGGTAGGCACAGTATAACGGCGCGCAACATGTTCAATAGGGTTTCCGTGGTCGTTCCAGGTTCCGGCCAGGTAATATTTATCGCCAAATTGGTGAATCTCGGCAGCAGCAACAAAGTTGCCATCCATCCAGGTTCCGGTAAGGTCGATTATAGAATACGGGCCAGTCCACATTTTCAGGTCTTTACTCTTATAAAGACGGCCACCAGTTCCGGTTAAATAATACGTTTGAGTTGTTTTATCAGAAAAAATAAAAGGGTCGCTCATCGAGATTTCATCCAGCGAAACAGTTTTTATTTCGGGTTCAGGACGAGGAGGTCTTGGTGGACGTTGTCCTCCGGGAAGCATTGTTCCGCCAAAGTTGCGTTGTCCGGCATTGGCCCGGGGAGCACCTTCGCCTCTGATAACTTTTGGCGCAGCGCTTTTATACTCAAGTAACGAAAGCATGCGTAAACCATAACGCTTCCCTAACACGCGGTAACCTTCAGCCGTAAAGTGAAGGCCATCGCCACGTTGCGGACATCCAACCGAAGGGATTACATAGGCATTGGGAATTACATCGGGTAGCGTGGCAATAATTTTATTCATACTTGCACAGCTACCCCCTTGATCTTCACCAACCATTTCACCAGCTAGCAAGGGCACATTTTCAGCCTGAAGTCCGAGATCGGAAATCAGATTATCGTATACACCTTTTACTTTTTCGGTCCATAACGAATCGCCGGTATTCGACTCGCCCTGATGTAACAAAATACCTTTAATTACACCATCTTTTTGAGCCAGTTTGGCCATTTCAACCAAGCGCCCGTATGGATTGTTATCGTACGGTTTTAACATACCCATCATCCAGCCCGGAGCTGTTTCCACATACGATTCGTAATTTTCCTTGTCGAACAATTCAATTTTACAACCGCCAACAGCCACATTAATTACGCCAACTTTAATATGTTTGGGTAAATTTTCAACTAGTGTTCTGCCAAAATAATCAGCAGGAGTTAATCCGGTACGACAACGACACAATGGCGGTACGGCTGTGTACCAATGACCCTTTTCATGCCCTGAATCCGGACAATCAACCGCAGACATCATTTGAAACCGATCATCAATACTTAGTGAATCCTGGTGTTCCAGGCGTGCATTTCCTTCCATATTCGACTGCCCGAAGCAGAGATAAATATGGAAGTTAGGATCTTGCGAAAAACCGTTTAACTGAACCACCAACAGAGCAGCCAGTATAAGCAAGTAAGTTTTAAGTTTCATTGTTTTACAATTTTGATTTCGTTTTTATGATGCAGTCTATTTATTTTTAGTGCTTGCTGAAATCTGATCACTGATTCTGAGATAATCAAAATCGACGTATCCTCCGGTATTCTCGGTGGCATAGTTAAACAACCCAAAACGATAGCCCATAAAATGTTCCATTAGGGTATATTCCATTTTTAGCGGGCCTCCAATTGCTGTCCATGTTTTTCCGTCGAGGCTGTAATAAAACCGCGCAATATCTTTTCTGTCTCTGTAATCGCAGTCGATTTTAAAGTACACTTCATTTTGCTTTAGCGGAATACTTTCCATTTCAACCGGGGTATCGGTCTCGTTGCTTATCATGTAAATGAATTTCTCGCCACCAGTCATTTTTACACCAACCTGTCCGTACTTTCTTTGTAAGGCACACAGTCCAGCAAAATCACCGTCCTTCATATTCGAAGCGTCCATTAATGTATTGGCTGAACTTACCGGGCCAAAAGTTCGCTGAGTTAAGGTATTTCTGGCATACACAAAACTGTCGTCAACACGGCCGGTGGTAAGCCGTAAATACCCTTTGCGGTCGCGTACCGACCAAAGCTCATTCTCCGGGTTGTGGTTCCACTGCCAAACCAGAGGCAGATCCGCATCTTTCTTTTTACGTTTGAATTCATCGGAGTTTACAATTCCGGGAATCAAACCTTTGCTTGCCGGTAAATCCAACTCTTCAGGAACTTTACCGTCAACACCCAAAACAGGCCATCCATCTTCCCATTTTACCGGTACCAAATACGGAATGCGGCCTACCGAACCATTATCGCGGAACAGAAACGAGAACCATTTTCCATCCGGCGTATCAATTATTCCGCCCTGCGCAACACCTTTATCCTGCAAGGCCAGGCGACCTTCCCACGGGCCATTAATATTATCGGCGCGATGAATTACAACCGAACGCATACTTCCGCGCGGCCAGGTAATGTTAAACAGGTAATATTTTCCATTTACTTTAAAAAGTTGCGAACCTTCTGCAGGCAACATAATATTGTCTCCTGCCGGAGCACTCGCATTTTCAATCAATACTTTTTCTGTTCCTTCTTTAACACCAGAAAAATCAGGTTCCAGTTCGGCAACCATTAATTTTCCGGCTCCCCAAATCATATAAATTTTCCCATCGTCGTCGAAAAACAAGGTATTATCGTGTAAATTCGGAGAAAATTCGTGTCGTTTCCATTCGCCTTTTTCAACATCTTTTGTTGAGAAAACATATGTTTTACCGGTTGTGCTGGAAAAGGTTGAAACGTAATACCTATTATTGTGGTAACGGATACAACTTGCCCACGAGCCTTTTCCATAAGCACGTTTCTCATTATCCAGATTAAGCGGATCAATGTCTGCCAGCGTATCGTAAGCATAACTCACCATTTCCCAGTTTACCAGATCCTTCGATTTCATAATCGGTACTCCCGGTGCCATGTGCATGGTGGTGCTGCTCATATAGTAATTATCGCCAACGCGAATCATCGAAACATCGGGTACATCGGCGTAAATTATAGGGTTTTTAGCTTTTAGAGCTTGTGCCCGACTGTTTGAAATTACAAACAGCATCATAATTACAAGTAAGAAAGAACGTATTTTCATTGTATTAAAATTATTTATTGCAAAAGTTTTAAAATGGAATTCATCATAAACAGTATGACCAATTCCATTTCATAACGTTTAATTTGTTTTTATTCGAATAAGCGAAAATGACATGGCAGGAACTTCATAGTCAAACTTTTTCTGAACCGTAAAGTCCGATGATTCAGGAACTACATTTTCAAGATTTCCCAGGGTATTCTCAGCTTCCCGGTCTGCTTCCAATAAAGTCAATTTGGCTTCCTGATTAATATTCTTAAACCTTGAGAGATTGATTTTCATCGTTTTGGCAGTGTCTCCGGCATTCACCATTTTCAGAATAATGTCGCCTGATTTACTGTCGCACACACACGAAGCCGCAAGAGTTGTATCATTCTGCGCAACCTGAACCACTTTATCAAAATACAAATCGCCCTGGTTGCTCATAAACATTTTCTGAACGTAGTAATTGGGCGTGAGGCAAATCTTTGTATTGTTGAAAAAGATCATATCGGTGGTCCACTGCGTAAAGTTTTGTTTGGCCAGCAAAGGTGCATACGAAGCCATAGCCACCACATCGCCGTTTCTCTCTAAAGCAGTCATATAAGCCGCTTCAGCAATAGCATTCCACATCTTATTGCCCCACGACGCATATTCGCCCAGATAGACTTTGGTTGCATTTCGGTTGTAACGATCATAACGCTGCTGATTACCAAGAAACCATTCGGGTTGCACGTAATAATGTTCATCTACAACCGGAAGATTCAACTTATTAGCAATCTCCCATCCCAAATCAAAATCTTCGCCGCTATGAAAAGGACCAACCGTACCGATAACGATAATTTCGGGGTGTTTCTCTTTTACAGCTTTGTAGATAAGGTTAAAACGCTCCTCAAACTCAGGTGTGATTTTATCTTCGTTTCCAACGCCCACATATTCGAGGTTAAAAGGCTCGGGATGCCCGGCAGCTGCACGTTTTGCTCCCCACTCTGATGTTACAGGCCCGTTGGCCCATTCGATCAGATCAAGTACCTCCTGGATGTATTCGTCCATTTCATTTTCAGGAATAGCTTTTTGCCCAGTACCACCAATGCGCCACGTTCCACCTGAATTTTGACAACTTACGGCCGCAGGAACTACAGGAACAGGCTTCGCTCCAATGTCTTCGCAAAACTGAAAATACTCGAAATAACCTAATCCGGCCGATTGATGATAGCCCCATATATTGCGTTGTTCAATTCGCTGTTCGAGCGGCCCAATAGTATTTTTCCAACGGTACATATTTCCAAGGCCATCACCGTGTACCAGACAACCTCCGGGAAAGCGAACAAATTTGGGATGCATATCGGCTAGTACCTGCGCTAAATCAGCTCGCATTCCGTTTGCCCGGTTTTTAAATGTTTTATCCGGGAAAAGCGAAATCATATCCATAGCCAATGCACCGTTTGAGCGGGCCAAAACAACTAAAAAAGCGCTGTCGCAAGAAGCTTCCGCATTTAAAACGACAGTATATTTTTTCCAGTCTCCTGAATTCGTTTTAATGGTTTTGCTGGCAAGTACTTCTCCTTTTGTATCTTCAAGACTTACCAATAATTCCATTGGATTTTCGGAAAGTTGTTGCACAAACATTGAAAAGTTATATTGTTCGCCAGCATGAACCACAATACCATCGAAGCCTGAGTTCTTAATCCCCACGCCTGAGATGCCCGAAAATTTAGCTTCGTGACCAACATGTTCAACATCCAACACCATATAGTGCGGATTATTGGGATGAACCGGAGCTTTGGTTTCCACACTTATTCTGCCGTACGAGAAACCCGGAGAAATATATTCCCAGAACGAAAAAGGATTCCAACCGCTTTGTTCGGTTGGATTGTATTCGAACGAACGGTTTTGTACCAACTCGGCGTATAAACCACCATCGGCAGCGTAATTAATGTCTTCGAAGAACAGGCCAAAAAGATTGGAACTGATTTCTTTGCCTCCTTTGGGAACCTGGGCATTTAAGGTTACAATAGTAGAAAGGGTTAGTGTAACTGCTAGAATTAATCGATTTAGATGTACCATAGTACTCATTTATTTGTTATTCAAATTCGTTCATCTTATTCCTCGGCACGTAACAACCGAACTACATACACTCCTCCAGCCGTACTTCCGGGAAGTGCTTCAAATTTTATACGTATATTGCTTTTACCCTCAACCATTGAATTGGGGATTGTGTACATAATATCCTGAAAAGCGGAGATCTCCCAACGTCCTGTATTGTCTTCGGTTACCAGCTTTTCGTCGTCGATATAAATATTGAATTTGCGACCTCCCCACTCTGCTCCCCAGTAACGCACCAGCAAGCTTAGGTTTGTTTCGGAGTTGGTTGCAAAATCGTAACTAAAATAACCACCACCGACGGCCTCGCGGTAGAATTCATTTTGGTTATTTCCCGATCTCGATCTTTCCTGTTGCATGTCATGATCGGTTTCAGGTTGTTGTTCGCCGGTAGCCACATAATCAACTGTACGCTTTTCAATGGCCAGCATTGCCTGTTCGTTGGCTGCGAGCGAATCCACGTAAGCCTGGTAACCATCGTTGGTTAACGCCAGCCAATACATCATGTATCTTGAATCGTGAATCTGGTTGAAGGGTTCAAGCGTTAAATCCATCGGATTCACCATCTTCACATTCAATTTAAAATGAAGCGGATCCCCCTCAATCGGCACCAGTTTGTCGCCCAGATTTTCCATATCGTCTTCCACCAGAATTGGTGCTTTGTCAACCGGTAAATATTCGCCACTTGAATACTGTCCCCAGCGACCATCACCGGCAATCAATCCTCTCAAATCTTCGGTTCCGGTTTTTGCACCAAGCAAAATTGGCCCGTGCATAAAAGCTACGTATTCGGGCACATTGGGTAAATGCTCGATGGTACTTTGCATAGGCAATTCAATTTCTACTTCATCGCCCTTTTTCCATTTTCGTCCGATAGTAATGTATGATGAAGGCTGAACAGCATATTCTACCGCTTCGCCATTAACCTTAATTTTCAATGCTCCCTCTTTTACCCACGCCGGATACCTTACTTTTAAATTGAAGGCTGAAGTACCTTTTGTAATGGTAAGTTTTGTTTGCTCTGCGTACGGAAAAGTTGTTTCCTGTTTTAGCTGAATGCCTTTTTCTTTCCAGTTCAGTTCCGAGGCAACAAACAAATTCAGGTACAGGTCGTCATCAGCATGCGTGTAAATAAAACGATTGTACTGCCCGTGGTTTTCCATTCCGGTTCCAACACAGCACCACATGGCCTCGTTTGGCGCCGAATACACCCGGTAATGACGTGGGCGCGCCGGAGTAAAATAAACATAACCGCCGTGCTCGGGATGTTGTGTGGAAAGAATGTGGTTAAATAGGGTTCGTTCGTAATAATCAGCATATTTGGCTTCCGGAGAAACACGGAATAAATCTTCGGTAAGTTTTAGCATGTTATACGAATTGCAGGATTCGGGACCGTCGTTAACATGTACATAATCAATACATGAACTTTCGCTGGGAAAATGCTCGCGGCGGCTGTTTCCACCAAAAGCCAGCGAACGGTTCCGGGTAATGGTTTCCCACGAAAAACGCGCTGCTTCCAGGTATTGCTCGTCGTTGTTAAGTTCCGCAATACGTTCGAAACCGATAAATTTAGGTATTTGAGTATTGGCGTGCTGATTATCAAGGTTATCGAAATCTTTGGATAAAGGCTCTAAAAATTTATGATGTGAAAAACGTTTTGCAGCAACCAAGTATTTCTTATCACTGGTAATTTGGAAAGCATCGGCATAAACTTCGTTCATGCCGCCGTGTTCCATGCCCAGCATTTTTTCCATCTGCTCGTCCGACAAATCTGCAGTCAAATTAATTCCCCAATCGCAGAATTTCAGAAACATGTCTTTGGCCAATTCGCTTTGGCCATAAAGCCATGCATCGCGCAAACCTGCATACATTTTATGCAAATTGTAAAACGGTGCCCACGATGCGAAATAAATTCCAAAATCGCCTTTTTTGAATGTTGACCAAAGTTTAGCGCTATTCGGGAAACCGCCGGCATAACCAACGCCCCACTCGGGATTGTTTACAGCATTAGCTTCCTGACATTCTTTTAGTTCTTTCAGCATATAATCCATTCGGCGCTTGCACTCTTTGTTGCCGGTTGCGGCGTAGTTCATTGCCATAGCCGAAAGGTAATGCCCACCAACATGGCCGTCCAACCCTTCCCAGTTCGGATAGGTTGGTTTACGGGGTTCCAAACCGGCTTCCTTACGATATGGCGCCAGAAAACGATCGACATCGTATTGAAGCAAAACCTCTATATTCAGATCGCGCGCTTTTTTAAACGGGCCATCCAGCAATTGCACGTCACTTAAAGGAAATTCATTTGAGTACAACTTGTTTTGAGAAAAGGCAGTATTCCCTAATAATATAAAACAGCTAAAGATTACAATATTTACATATAAGGTTTTCATCTCATTAAAATTATTCGTTTCGTACTTCGTTTTTACAAGGGAGAAAACGTATAAAGAAGCACCCCATGAACAGGAACTTTTAACGCAAGCGCATCTTTACTGGTATTAACCGTTGCTATATCTTTCTGCCGCCACAGATCGCGTACTTTCAGTTTACCTTTCAATCCTAGTTTATCAAATTCCTTGTAGGAAATATCCACGATATCAAGGCCAAAATTGCAAAAACCAACAGCATAACTTCCGTCTTCCAACTCTTTCGTATAAATGCGTAAATCGCCAATAGTATGCACACAGGTAGCTTGTTTACCCCGTGGATCCTGATTAACGGCAATCACTTCGTCGTTTGTAAGCAGGTTTAAGGTGAAATCATCGAGTTTTTCCATGTCGCAACCAATAAGAAGAGGCGCGGCAAACAAACTCCACAGGCTCATATGCAAGTATTGTTCGTCGGGTTTAAGTTTGCTGGGATGTGTATTTCCCCACCCAACATAGCCGATTACAAGCATGTCAGGATCATTCCAGTTACCGGGTTTTGCCCAGGCTGCCGATTTTTCGTGATCGAGTGCGATTCCACGCACACTTGCCCAGGTATCGGTAATATCGTTTGTGGTACGCCAACTATTTCCACCTAAAGAGCCCCCCCATTTCCAAACATCGGACATACCGTACTGACAAATACTATAAACGATATCGCGGGGCTGCTCACGGAGGTAATCTCCCATGATCTGAAATGGCTTTTTCGCGGTTTCAAGCTCCCCGCCACCGTTGTAAGAAAGAGAAGAAACCTTGTATGGATCGTTATCGGGTAAGCCATCAATTACATTTCCATAGCTGCACCAATCGTATTTTAAATAATCGAAGCCCCATTCAGCATAACGCTCGGCATCCTGCGCTTCAAAACCATAACTTCCGGCACATCCTCCGCACGACCATGGGCCAGGACTGGAGTAAAGTCCGATTTTTAGCCCCAAACCATGTACATAGTCTGCCAATTCTTTCATGTCCCCAAATCTTTCATTCGGGATAATGTATCCATTCTCATCCCTCAAATCACCTCTTAACGAAGTATCTTCAGAATCGCGGTGGTTATTCCAAAAGTCGTCGATATTAATATACGTCCAGCCATGATTAATTAATCCGCTGTTTACCATAGCATTTGCTGCGCGTTTTACTTTATCTGCAGAAACTTCTTGTGCAAAACAGTTCCAGCTGTTCCATCCCATGGGAGGTGTTAATGCTATCTGGTCGCCACATATTATGCGCAGTTGCCGTTGTGCCTTGCCTTTTGCATTCTTAGCACTCAGCATCACGTTGTAAGTTCCTTTCTCCAATAGTTTGCCTGTAATCACACCACTTTCCTTATCTATTTCCAAACCATCGGGCAAGTTTTTTGCCGAAATAGTCATTGGTCGATCGCCGGTTACAGCCACGCGAAAGAAGAATGGCGAGCCTGGACGGACTCCAAATACTTTGGCTCCATTAATTCTTGGCTTGGCTGGTGGTGGTGGCGTGAGAATATAGGGTTCGCTTGCTACCGGGTTGTAGGTTTCGAAGCTTGTTACGCCAATTGCTTCAATTCTTGCATTAGCCCAGTTCGCGTGGTCGTAATAATTGCCGTTGCCTCCATCGGTTACCACCAGCCGAAGTTTCTGTATACCAGAAAGTGGTACTGAACACGATTTTGCTTCATCGTCTAAATGCATTACGCCACTCGACCATAATATTTCGCCATCGCCATAAACTATAAATTCAGCTGCCGGACACTGCTTTTTCACTTCTTCATCAATACCAACTTCGGCATGAAATTCACTTGCCTTTCCGTTAAGCAAGATGGTTAAAAGGCTCTCTGCATGTGTTCCAAAGCCACGATCAAAGGTTTTCCCGGCAATGGTCATCGTATTCCCATCAAGCGATTTATTTTTCGAGGGAACTCCATATCCCTGCGTTACTGTACTCAAATCCAGTTCGTCTATCCAAACCGTTTGTGCACACACCGAATTTATCTCCATCAATTTAAAAACGACAATCAAAAATGCGACAATCGCGAAATTCAATTTATTCTTCATTTCAATTCTACTAATTTTTTATTGTTTCTATTTTCTTAGTTTCCTTTTGTTATTTCAACTTCCACTCTGCACTAATTCGCTAAACGAAGTTCACCGCTGTAGTTTACGTTCATATTACATGAGTGGATTTCCTACGCAGGCTTCTTTCTTGTTCAATTCAAAGAACTTTATAAACGCCAATCACCACGTAAGGCTCTTCATTGGCCTCAAGCTTTGGAATCTCCAGTGTTCCTATAAAAATGGCATGATTCAGATAGTCGTACGCACTTCCGACAGGAGCCTCAAGGTCAATTACCGACCTCACATAAAAGCCACTTTCCTCTCCTTTTGCGGGAGTATGCATTAATGCTTTGTTTTCAACCCGAATAAGGATGCCGTCATCTGTTTTTAACAGGTAACGGGCATTGAACTCAGTATCGCCATCGGGACGAACCAATTGCCAGTCTTCCCCTCCAGGTAAAACTTCGCCGGTAATTTTCGGTCCGCTAAATGTGCCGCCGGTAATTGGAATTACACGGCGGGTACCGCGTTTACTTTCGCCAACATTTATCATCGTACCAATTTTCACATTGGCTTTCCACATCAGCTCGGTTTTAAAATCACGGAAAATGCTTTCATTTTTTTCGGAATTACTATTCTGAGCAAATCCATGTATGGGAATAATAAACAGCAACAGAAGCGCTACTGTTCCTACTCTGTTTTTATGAAAGCTAAAGTTCATTTGGATCTTTTTTCTGTTATAACGCTGTTTTAAAACTCAACAACTATTTCTTCTCCTGAATAAGTTGCAATTTTATCCGGCTGACTCGCAATCTCATTGCCTTTAGCTTTGTTTTTCGATGCAATTACAATATTGAAAGTCCGTTCGGCTAACATGCCTGGGAATTCACCGTTGCGTTTACCAATTGTGAGGGTTTTGTCGGTATCGTTCCAATTAAAGCTAATGGTTGAATACACTCCTTTTTCGTAATTATAGTTATCGTTTTCATCCTCGTACAGGATGAATTCACCATCAGCGCCTTCGTAAATACGGATTTCTAAATTATCCCATTTTTTCTCTGTAGCATACTGCACTTTAGGCCCGATTGGAAGGATGCTCCCTGCTTTAACATACACAGGTGTTGTGTTAATGGTGGTTTCTTTCGAGATATTCTGCCCTCCTTCAAACTTCTCGTTGGTCCAGAAATCATACCATGCTGCGCCTTTCGGCAAATATACAGACGACGATTTTACTTCGGTGAAATCAACCAAGGGATAACCTGCTTTTGTTTTTGTACTTTTTTTGTTCCAACCACTCAATTCATCTCCTTTCAAAATCTTCTCGGGAGTATACTGAGCATTCAGAACAGGAGCAACCAGCAACGATTGGCCGAACATGTACTCGTTGTTCATGTTCCACACTTTTTTATCGGTCGGAAAATCCATTACCAACGCACGCATAAAGCTGGAATTATTGTTGGTAACACTCCACGAAGTAGTATAAATATAAGGAAGCAACGAATAGCGTAGGTTTATTGCATTTGCGATAGCATCATAAACCGGCTCACCCTGCTTGCCAAAATAATAGATTTCACGTTTCAGATCGGTACCATGCGAACGCATCATTGGAGTAAACACACCATATTGAAGCCAACGCACGTACAGCTCCTGAAAAAGCGGGTTATTAGATGCTGTCCCATTATTCCACGAGTTATTGTAAGCACCTGCAAAAAATCCGCCTATATCGGAATTAAAGTTTGGGTTTCCGGTGAGGGTAAAGTTTAAGCCCGCAGGAATTTGGTTACGAAGCGCATCCCACGAAGAGTTTAAGTCGCCCGACCATACATTTGCCCCGTAATGTTGTTGCCCGGTAAAACCAGAGCGCGTTAAGATAAACACACGCTTATCGGAAGATACTTTTCGCTGGTGCTCGTACACGCCCCTTACCGTTTCCAGAGGAAATGCATTACGTACTTTTCGGAATGATCCAAGATAAGTCTTATTGTCAAAATCTTCGGGTTTAAAATCAAGATGATCCGGTTCTGTTGAGTCCATCCACCATCCATCGATTCCCAGCGAGAAAAGCCCTTCATTTAGGTATTTCCAATAAATATCTCTGGCTTCAGGATTAAAAGGATCGTAAACGCGAACGCCCGAAGGATAGTTCATATCCGGCGGCCAGCCTTCTTTTCCCGACTGTGGCCAGGTTTGGAAATTCATCAACATCCCCTTTTCATTCAACTCCTTATATTGCGGCGTTTCTGGCCCAAAAGACGCCCAAATTGAAATAATAAGGTGTGCATTCAGTTTGTGAACATCATCCACAAACTTTTGTGGTTCAGGAAAGCCCGGGTTCAGAAACGACATGCCATTCCAATGGTAATTGTCGCCCCAGTATTGCCAATCCTGAATTATACCGTCCAACGGAACACCCAATTCGCGGTACTTTTTAACAACACCCACCGTTTCTTTCTGCGTTTTGTAACGTTCGCGACTTTGCCAATAGCCATATGTCCACAACGGAAACATTGGCACTTCTCCGGTTAAATTACGTACTTGAGCCACCACACCATCGGCATCTTCACCATACATAAAGTAGTAGTCGATGCAGTCGCCAACTTCCGAAGCAAATTCAGTTCCGGCCTCATTATCGGTAAAATCTGTTGGAGAATAATTGTCCCAAAATACGCCATAGCCCTTTACCGATTGAAAGAAAGTTGAAAAGTCCCAGGTGTTGTTTTGCACCATGTGCACTTGCTGGTTGCGTTGCGACATTTTTCCATTCTGTAGAATTCCCAATCCATAAATCGCCTCATCCGGATCAAGCGAAAACGACTGTTTAACCGAATATGTTTCATTTCCGGCATCGTTAAACGGAATGAAGGCAACACTTCCAGCCTTTTCTGAAAGAAGTGCATCGCCGCTTGCCGACAAATACGACACAGTGCCTGTTTTTGAATTAACCTTCACCGTTAGCACATCGCTAACCAACGAAATAATACGATCAGACTCACTTACTTTAAACGACACATTTTCAGCTTTTTTTATAACCGAAAGACTCTTTTTCTCAACTGTTTCGCCCGGAAGCGATTTGACTACCCTTACAATTTCAGGTGTAACAAACTGAATTTCGACCACAGTTGAATCAATAGTGGTTTTTATCCCTGAGGCTGTTTTTTCATATGATTGCTCATTACAACTAAGCGTCAGAATAAAAACTAAAAACAATAGGTAATAGCCAGGTTTCATGGTATTTATTTTAAATTTTAATTTGTATAATATTTATCAACTCAAAAATCATTCGATCGAACGTTTTAAATATCAACAAAATACACATATACGACGATCAATAAAAAGGATCAATAGCTTTTCTTTATAATAATTGTTCTTTAACATTTTCTACTTCAATTGCCACCAATCAAAATTGAATAAGTCTTCATCTTCTCCTGTGAAAACCAGGTAAACATCGTGAACACCTTTGGCCTTTTTCACTTTACACGAAAGCATTTTCCAGTTTTGTTCTCCTCCCGTGCTATTAACAGGAAGTGTTCCCAATAATTTTCCGTCTTTTTCATCAATACGAATTTCGATACTTCCTGATTTAGTGGTAGCAACACTCGCTTTAAACTTTTTAGCTCCTTTACCCAAATCAACACTTCGTATTTTTATAAAATCGTTGTTATCGATATTACTCACATAAACCCCAACCGTTTCATCCGATTTTGTTTTAAGTCCTTCTGACCAGGCAATGGTTTCGGCTTCAACACGTTTAAACGGATTAAGATTTTCAACACTTTTGGTAACGACTTCCGTTGTAGGTACAATTACAGGAATGGTTCCATCAGGATTATATTCAAACTGCTCTAAACAGGTAGAGCGCCTAAAACCACCTCCACCGGCAAGTGACTGGCTGTGATAGAAAAAATAGGAATTCCCTTTAAAATCGATAATGCCGGAGTGATTGGTAAAAGCCAGGTGTGGCGCTCTTTCCATGATAAAACCTCTGTATGTCCACGGTCCCTCAGGCGATGATGCGGTAGAATACGCAATGTACTCGGGAATACCGGCAGCAGCATAAACCATATAGTACATATTGTTGCGTTTGTAAAACCAGGGGCCTTCGGTATAAGAAGGAGCAGGCTTACCATCGCGACCTTCGTGCGTACCAAACGCTTCGGTAGTCATTTCTGTTGAAACAACCCCATTTTGCCCGATACTCTTATCGTATGAAATCATATCCTCGTTTAACTTCACGTACCACAACTTTGGATTTCCCCAATACAAATACGCCTGACCATCATCGTCAACGTAAACAGTAGGATCAATATCCTGCCAAATGTGATCCGATTCGATTAAACGTTTTCCCAGCGGATCAGTAAAGGGTCCAGTTGGGGAGTCAGCTACCAATACCGAAACGCCTTCTCCGTGAATGGGAACATAAAGGTAAAATTTCCCATTACGTTCCACGCACTGTGGTGCCCAGGCACCATTTGATTTATTGAGCCACGCAAAACTTTTCAACGAGGCCACTGCTCCATGATCAGTCCAGTTTACCATATCGGTTGACGAGTAACAACGCCAGTCGTACATGGTAAAAAAGTTATTTACAGTTGAATCTTCATCGTGACTCGTATATAGATATACCGTACCATCGTACACCATTGGTGCCGGGTCGGCTGTGTAATAGGTTTGAATGATGGGGTTTTGGCTTCTACCGGAAAAACACATCAATATAAAAACCAGTAATAAAGTATGTAATCTCACAATACCTTTCATAATCAAATTTTATTTTGTTATAAATATTTTGGATGCCGATACAGTTCCATCCGACATTTGTTTCCTTTCAATAAATATCCCCTCTTTATTATCTATATTCAGCACTCGTTGTCCGGTTATGGTGTAGTATTCAACAGAAACAACAGTTGCTGTAGCTTCAGGGACAACGTTTACATCAGTAGGCCAATCAACCTGTCCGTATACATACACTGTTTTCTCAACAGCATTTGCTGATGTTATTAATATGGATCCAGAATAATCGCCTCCTGATAAACCTGCTTTCAACCGTACATATACAGGTATATCTTCAACCGTATTATTGGTTTGAGGAATTAGTACAGAAGAAGAATATCCCTGCACTTCATCTAAACTCACTTCGTAATCATCGGGTGCAACAACCTCAATATCTGCTATTAAATTACTACCTGAAACATTAAATGACTGAGCCTCTGACGGCCCCTGCTGGCTTTCATAAACAAAATCGCCTAACGATGCCAAAACACTAATGGTAGATGCTTCTTCTGACTCCATTCCTTCGAATGTAATATCATCCATGCAGAATCCGGTTGAAGAAGCCCACAATCCCCAAACAACCTGGGTTGCTCCGGATTGGTACGGGTTAGCAGAATCTGTCCCTTCAACCCCAACATTCCAGGTTGTACCATCGGTAGAATATTCAAGTTTTAATGAAACAGAAGCGGTTCCTGAAATCGTTGCCCGATACCATATAGGGTTACCAGTACTTACAGTTATTGCAACATCCTTACTAATCATTGGATACATACTTGTTGCTGAACTTGTTTTATAAACGCGAAACTGAATACCACTACCATATCGGTAAGGAAGGAAAAGATAACCAAACATCAAGCCCTTCTCATAGCCCGAAGAGGCATCACCTAAATTATTAATATCTCCACGCAATAGCATACCATTTTTAAAGTCACCGCTTGTGGTGTAGTATTGTTTCCACGTAACAGAATAATCGGTACTTGTTTCTGAAAACAAATCAAGATTGAGCACACCTGTGCCATTTTTCCCTGCTACACTGTATGGCTTCAGTACATTACTTGTTAATCCATTAGCGTCAGTATATGAAAACACACCGGCAGTAGCGCCATTGCCTTCACCAACAGATACATTATCTGCAGGTGGTGTTTGGGCGATTGTTGATGGAGTGTCTTCTGTAAAATTATAAATCCTGGATGTTGGGATGTATTTACGTGATACATTTCCTTGCAGACTTACTGACATATCGATTACAGCTGCTGAATGCACCAAAATATCGCCGGTATGAGTTGCAATACCTAAGCCGGATTTCATACGGACGTAAATATTGGTTGGTGCCAATTCTCCTTGTGTTGGTGTAAGTGTAAGTTGCGAGACGAAGTCAGATTCAGCACTCAACGAAATCTCAAACTTATCTGGAGCAGTTAGTACTACATCACCCAAGAGTGAATTACCGGAAACAGAAAACACCTGACTGGCGGAAGGACCATCACCTTCCTCATAGGTAAAATCTTTAAGTGCAAATTTTGTTAAAGTAATATTACCATTTAAAGCATAAGTAATATTATCCATTTGCCAATCGAAGTTATTGACATTCAAACCCCAAACCAATTGGGTTGCCCCCTTGGTATAAGTATCATCAGCGAATAAGGTTGTTGAAACCCCTTCCCAGTTAACACTGTCTGCGGAACATTCAAATACAAATTGATTTCCGTTTGAAACAGCCCGGTACCAACATGGCTCTCCGGCATTTATTGTAAAACTGCTCGTATAAGTTGGCTTACTGGTAATACCGTTAGTTCCTGCCACATATGGTTGCAAAGAAACTGTACCATCATTATTATTCAAAGCAATAAACAAATAACCTTGTTTCATTCCTTCAGCATATGTACACGAACCGTTGTCGCCAGTTCCCCTAAGCAATATACCTTTTTTACCTTCTGAAGTACCATAATATTCTTTCCAGGTAATGGTATAATCGGTTGCATCAGACGGGAACATATCCAGATTAGCCACTCCGGTACCATTAGTCTCGCCAACAGTATACGACTTAAAACAATTGGTTGTTTTGCTATTCGCACTGGTATATGCAACAACTCCGGCACTTCCGCTTTGAACCGAAATAAGCTCGGCAGCAGGAGTAGATGCAGCAGATGTTGCAACATCGTTTTCGAAGTGGTAAACCCCATTGTTCGAGTCTTGTGTCGCCACAATATTGTCGATATAAAATTTATCACTTCTACTTGAATTGGACTTGAACTCGATCACATTCTTTCCGGCATTCAAATCAATCAGCTGCGTATTAATTCCCCAATCGCTATAAGTTGATGTTTTTGCGAAAACCGGAGTTACCACTTTTTCACCATTCACATACAAGTCTATCGATTGAATACTGCTGCCGGTAACGGAATATTTCGTTTTCAGCACATATTTCCCAGAACGCAAAACAGTTACAGAGCTCCGCGCTGCCGCAGCAGAGTTGCTTCCGAACTCCAAATATCCCTGACCTGTATAATTTCGAACGCCACCACTGTATCCGTTTGTAATAAGGTTCACGCCGTTTTTGTAATCGAAACATTCCGCTTCGTATTGGTGAGGGCCGGTATAAGGAGCTGGTCTTTTAGGTGCCACTAATGCTATTGGCTGAACAGCCCCAATCAAGCGATCAGTTGCCGTACCAGCACAATTAATCGTGATATCCACGGCACAATTGTGTTCGATAGTTAAGGTAAACTCCCCGTTTTCCCAGTTTTCGGTAACCAAACTGGCCAAATGTGATTGATCGCCCCGTTCTTTTAAAGTGTACGTTGGTTTGTTCGTACTCCCAATAATTTTAATTATATCTGTCAGCCGTTTGTTCGGCTCTAACTCGTTATCAAAATTGGCTAAATAAAATGTTACGCTATCTGCATATTCCCGAACAATACTTGAACTATACCTCGAATAGGTTAAATCCATAGCCTCACAAGTGTTGTATTTAAACGGAATATGTCCGGATGCTGTTTTATTCTCGCGCGTTCCGTTTACAACCAAGCCCGATTTGTAAGGGTTATAAATTACCCAGGTATTATCGTAACGACCAGCATAAATATCACCAGTATACTCTTCAGGAAAAACACTATTAAACTCGCTTACTTTAGCCGAAACAGAAGGCCAGCGGGTATCATATTCTGATTTTTTAATTTGATATTCGAATGAATTTGCCAGATCTCCATCCAGATCAAAAACAGTCGGGATAGTCGGATAACGCCCTGTTTTTTTGAAGAAAGATTTGTTGTCAGCCCAGCTTCCATCGTTATCCATACGATAAAGCCCCTGATACAAGGTTTCCGGAGAACTATAAATGTCATCCGAACTTCCTGAATTAACATCATGAATAATAACATACTTCGTTCTGTTTATTACCTCTTCCCGGGTCGGAATCCGAACTGTTCCATCAATAACTTTACGGAAAAGATCCATATACTCATTATCGAATTGCGGAAATTTCGCCCAGTTTCTGGTCTGGTAACCATTATCAATATTTTTTCTATTCGTTTCATAGAAATCTTCCGTCCAGATTAATTCCGGTCCGTCCATAACTGTTAGCCCGGTTAACAACATATGCTCCAGGTGCGGAGCAGTTCCTGTACCAGTAGTCCAGGCATTATCGTCAGCATCCGGATCAGGACCAGTCCATCCGGTTCCATCGTAACGAATACCATATTGGCCGGCATACCCCGAAAGATATGCTCCTAAACTCATTCCCTCCCGGTCTGACAAAAAGCCCGCCTGGGTATGTTTATCAAACACCACATAGTTCTCTGTGTATTTACAACATGCTTCTGCAAACTCAGGGACTCGTTTTAGCATACCTATTGGATTGAGGGACTGTCCCCATCGGTTCCAACACAAACTCACGAAAAGATAACCGCCATATTTGTTACTCATTTGTAGTAAATCGGCAAAATGAGTCATGCGTTTTTCCCAAACCCAATTAACATCATCAAATCCCCAAAACTGTTCGGCATAATTAAAACCCAGGAAATGAGGATAGTCACGAAAGAATTCATCGTATAAAGTCAGATCATCGTCGGGTAAGTGAGCAATTCCTCCACTGGCAATCTGCACACAAGACCACATTTGATTATCGCCACAAACCCGGATCCACGACTTCAACGTTTCATAGCCGTACTCCACAATATTGAATCGTCCATCGTCCCCCTTCAAAACCGAAAGAGAAAGATTCATCACGACATAGGGACGAATATCTTCCGGTATTAAATCGATAATCTTCTGCGGATCAGGCCAATTCCATACGTCAACGTGAATCAACCACATCGGCTGCTCCGGTGAGATCGGTCGGCGCAAAGGCTTCTCCTGACTCTTAGCGTGTAATCCTAAAAACATAGAGAGGATTGTTAGCAGCAAAAAAAAGCTAATCTTGTGTATTCTACTATATCTTGAAGTATTCTTGCACTGTTGCATATTCTTTTAGTCCATTTATTGAATTACCCGTTTACTTCTTTTTCAGAAAACTATTATATAAGAACAGATAAACAGGCAATTTACATGGTTCATTTTTTTAATTGATTTTTACACTCAAAGTTTTCAAATCTTTTTTATCTGAACTATTGCCATAAAAGATTTCGTACTCTCCCGGTGTAACAGTCATTTTACGTTGTGCCCAATCATAAAATTCGAAAGAGGATGGCGGTAAATCAATCACTGCAGCCTTCGATTTTCCTTTTTCCACGTCCAGACGCTTAAAGCCTTTTAAGTTTTTAATGGGGCCTTCTATATCGTTTACTTTACGCACATATACCTGTACGATTTCTGTTCCGTCGTAAGCTCCCTTATTGGCAACCGGAATTGTTATTTGAATAGCTTCATCGGCACTGATTTTAGATTTACTAAGAGTGGCTTCACCAATTTCGAAATTGGTATAACTTAAGCCATGACCAAAAGGAAACAAGGCATCTTCCATGTAGCGGTAAGTGCGTCCTTTCATCGAGTAGTCCTCAAAGTCGTTCAGCTGATCAGAACTTTTGTAGAAAGTAACCGGTAATTTTCCAGAAGGGTTGTAATCGCCAAAAAGCACATCGGCAATGGCCTGCCCACCCGATTCACCGGCATACCAGGCCTGTAAAATGGCATCGCAGGTTTCGGTTTCGGGCGTTAACGCTATTGCTGAACCTGAACAGTTTACAAAAACTACTTTTTTGCCGGCTTCTTTTAAAGCCTTCAAACAGTTTCGCTGAACTGACGGAAGGTCGATATTTGTGCGGTCGCCACCTTTAAAACCAGGGTACGAAACCGGCATTTCTTCGCCCTCCAGATTTCCGGAAAGACCTCCAACAAACACCACAGTTTCAATATCCTTTAGTTTCTTGATGAGCCCCGTATAGTCCACATCCACTTCTTTTCCGAAGTTAAATTCAATATTGGCCTGCCAGTTATTTAATTGTGCATAACGAATTTCAATTTTGTATTTTTTGCCGGCCTCCACCTTATAAGGAATTCGCGAAGCAAGTGTTCTCCAATTGTCGTATTGGCTAATTGTTTCGCCGTTTACCAGCAATTCGTAATGTCCTGTAGCGCCACCTTTAAAAACAATTTCTTCGCTTGTTTTGGCAACAAATTCTGTTTCGTAGATCGCCGAAAAACCTTCGAGCTTAACACCCGAGGCAAATTCGTGCTGTCCGGCAGTAGTTTTTTTAATCGGATTTACAATCTGGTCAATTGTTACCACCTCTCCTTGGCGTTCGGGGTTGTTCCAATACCTTGCCTTGATACCCGGTTTTCCTTCAAAACTACATTGATTAAAATAACTTTCGGTTACTTTATCTTCTACCAAATCACAAGCTTTATCGTACACAATCTTTTTATCGGAAATTTTGGTTTTTATGCCTTCCAGAATTGAAATCGTGCGAACTGGTGTTCCATTGTAATTTCCCCACAGCATAGGTTCGTCGTTGGCATTGGGGCCAATCACGGCAATTTTTTTTGTCTTCTTTGATAAAGGCAACACCTTATTTTTATTCTGAAGAAGTGTCATGGTTTGTCGGGCCATGTCGAGTGCCAGTTGGCGATGTTTTTCGTTGTTTAAAACCGATGGCGGAATTTGAGCGTATGGAACGATAGCATCGTCGTCGAAATCGCCCAGATCAAAACGCCCGGTTAACAAACGCACCACGCTTCTATCAATATCTTCTTCTTTAATCAGATCACGTTCAACAGCTTCGGGAAGATTCATAAACGGATAATTTTCCCAAACACATTCCACATCAGTACCGGCCAAAACCGCTTTGGAGGCCGCATGTACCGCATCGGACGAAACATTATGTGTGGTGAAAAAATCGGTAACAGCTCCGCAATCAGAAACGACCATGTACTCATATCCCCACTCGTCGCGTAAAATTCGCTGCAAAAGCCGGGTATTTCCGCAACAAGGTTCATCATCGAGGCGCTGATAGGCACACATTACCTGCCGCACATCAGCGTCCTGAACCAGCGCTTTAAATGCAGGTAAATACGTTTCGTATAATTCGCGCGGACTAATGTCGTTCAGGTTTAGCTCGTGGCGGCTCCACTCGGGCCCCGAGTGGACGGCATAGTGTTTTGCACAAGCCAGTAACTTTCTGTATTTGGCATCGGCCGGTCCCTGTAAGCCTTTTACCACTGAAACCCCCATTCTGGAAGTCAGGTAAGGATCTTCGCCATAAGTTTCCTGTCCACGTCCCCAACGCGGATCGCGAAATATGTTGACGTTTGGAGTCCACACAGAAAGGCTCAGAAAACGTTTGTTTTCATTGCCAGCATTCAGCCACTGGTGGTATTTGGCCCGTCCTTCGTCCGAAACGGCATCGTAAATTTCAAGCAGTAATTCGTCGTTAAACGAAGCCGCCATTCCAATGGGTTCCGGGAAAACGGTTACATTATCGTTGTTGGCATAACCATGCAAAGCTTCGCTCCACCAGTTAAATTTTTTGATTCCGAGTCTAGGAATGGCATCCGATTGGTCGCACATCAATATTGCTTTTTCTTCGAGCGTTAATCGCGAAACCAAATCTTTAGCACGTTCCTCAGAACTTAATTCAGGGTTTTGATAAGGGTATTGTTGTGCCCAAGCAGAGAATACACCCAGCGTAACGGCCACAACCAAAATCGTTTTTTTGATACTATTTGTAATCATTTTCTTTTGTAAATCAGTCATTAATTAGTTTAAGTACGGCGGCAAATCCACCTCTTCGAAGCATTTCAACATTTACGGAACTGGTATTATCAACAACCATATACTTTGTAGAAAAAGCTTTATCGTGTTCTCCATCAGCAATTAATGTTAAGCGGTACCGTTTTCCATCTGGCAGAAAACTAAAGTCTAGCGCTTGCTGCCGTTCTCTTCTTCCTGCTGAATTAATACCGCCAACATACCAGTTACCGGCTTTTTTGCGTGCGATAACCGTAAACTTCCCGGGATAACCGTCAAGCAACTTTGTATCGTCCCAAACCACCGGAACTTCTTTTAAGAAGGTACGTGCAGCATCGGGTAAATTTCGAAATCCTTCGGGGCGATCGGCAAAATGCTGAATGCCCGATTCAAACACAACACTCAGTGCCAATTCGTGTGCATAAGAAGTAATATGCGGATACTGCGAGTTAGTAAATGTTACCGGGGTATAATCCATCGACCCGACAACATTTCTTGTGTAAGGCAATACATTATTGTGTTCGGGAGCGGCACTCGTAAATTCAGGGCCGTTGTTGTACCACTCGGCACCACGAACTCCCTCGTATGTCATCAGGTGCGGATACGTTCGCTGCCAGCCACGCGGCACCAAACACCCGTGAAAATATACCATGATATTAAACTGCGCTGCATCCTCCAAAATATCGAGGTAGTAGTCGATCATATATTGTTTCTCGCTTAAAAAGAAATCAATTTTCACTCCGTAAACACCCAGTTCTTTAAGTTTGGCAAATTCTGCCACACGTTTTTCACGGGTTTTCATTCGGTCGACGGGAGTTGCAGTAATCCACTTAAACATTCCCGAGTTATACCACATCAGTGGTTTTACTCCCAACGAATGAATATAATCGAGCGCATCTTCCAAGTTGCCGCCGTTTCCCATTTGATCCCATTCCCAATCGAGCAAGGTATATGGCCAGCTCATTTCGGCAGCCAGATCGGCAAATTCGCAAACGGTTTTAAAATCTTTTGTGCCGTGGTTGTGCGACCAGTAATTCCACGATGCCACACCGGGTTTTATCCAATCGGTATTTTCAAGAACTGATGGTTTTGAAACATCGTCTACCAAGGTCGATTCAACCACATCTGCAAGGCTACCAATTATAATCACGCGCCAGGGCGATTTCCAGGGGAGGGTAATTTGTGGCAATGCTTCGCCTTCGCCTTCTCCGGGCTGAGGAAGTGTAACTTTATATTGTTCGGCAACACGGTTGTTGCTCAGTTTTGTTGCACAATAGCTTCTATCCACATCAGCTTCATGAATGAGGTACCAGCAATCGGTTCCCGAAGTTTCGAAAAGTGCCGGATACGACCAGTTTTGCTGAACAGCAGCACTGTCGCTGTTGGCATAAAGTCGTTCATTTGAAAGATCGAATTCTTCCAACCAGCGTTTTGTTTTATTGCGAATTGAGTAGGCTGTTAACTCATCCTGAATAACAAAATCACCTTCTTTTTCAGGAAATTCGTAACGAAAAGTAACTCCATCGTTCCATGCCCGAACGACCACATTCAGTTTCGATTCATTTTCATTTTCAAAACAGAAGGAAACTTCGTTGGCAGTATTTTTTCGGTGTAAACGTTTTCCGTGTATGGCGGTATAATCTTCGTTGACTAATTTGCCTGGTTCAACCTTTGTTAGAGTCAACTTTGAGAAATCCTGGTCGTTGCGAATTAATCCCAAATCGATTTCGGGGATAACAGGAGTAAAATTCTCATCAGCCCGGTAATCTACTTTTAAAAACCAAGCTGAAAAAGCACTGCTTTCCGACTTTGAGAGCTCGACTTTTATTTTCTGATTAGGAGATACAACAATCATTTGTTGTGCAAAAGCAGCAACAGCAGATAATAGTAATAGTCCGGTCGTTAGAATTTTATTGGTTCGCATTATTGGTTAGATTATAAAAAAATATTTCTGCGATGAATATAAACAAAGTCAATTCATCGCAGAAATTATATAAAAACAGATTATTGAGGTAGCGCGTCGTTGGCCGAAGTTGCATACAAGCCCAGTAAACAACCAGTAAAACCACCAGCTACATCCGTAGAAAGAATATCTCCCGATACAGTTCCTCCAAGGGTTTCAAAATCGGCTCCATCAACAGCATAAGCAAAGTCATACTTATCTCCTTTTGCCGAAACCTGCAAACGCACCGGTTTGCTGATATCAATTTTAGTACTGGCAATTACTTTCGAATCCATTTCACGACGGAAACGTTGTTTAAAATTGCGTTGTAATACCAAAACATAATCCTCGCCTTTTTTGGTAATTCCAAATACATAGTTCGCATTTTCGCTTTGTAATGCCACAATTCCGGCTAAATCTTTTTCTGATTCAGGTTTATAATCCAGAGTAGCAGCATACGAGAAAGTGTTGTGCATTTGACGATAAAACAATGTTGAAGTTGGTTTTACCTCTTTCACATTGGCCTCAAAAGGATTGATTTTTACACCATCTTTTGCTTTTTCGATAAATGCTTCGCGTGGTCCGCGCAGGCCAATCCAACGCTTATCCAGATCTTTTGACGAAAAATCTTCTTCATAAGTGAAGTTTCCATTGGGGAAAAAGCCGTCTTCGCCTGTTTTATTCTCTACACCTTTTGGCATATCCAATTTGGGTTCCATTGGAACAAGTCCGTTAACAAACACAGGGAATTCTCCTGACCAATCAACCGGTAAAATAAAGGTTTCGCGACCTGTATTTACGCGTTGTTCTTCGTTAGGGCGAACTGCAAGGAAAACACCGTACCATTGGCCATTTGGTCCTTCAACAACATCAGCATGACCTGCCCAATCTACTTTATTCTCTCTTTCTTTTGGGAAGTGACGTTGCGTTAAAATAGGGTTGCTTGGAGCCGGAATAAATGGTCCGGTTGGACTGTCGCTTTTGAAGATAACTTCGCTGTGCCAGCCGCCTGTTCCACCTTCGGCGCACATCAGGTAATATTTTCCATCTTTTTTGTAAAGGTGTGGAGCCTCAATCCATATTGGTTTTTTGGCCAAATCAACACCTCCGTTTACGATAACTTTGTCTGTTCCTTCAATAACCTGGTCTTTTTCAACATCGTATTCCCAAACCTTGATTACACGGTGACCGTTGTACAATTCTTTTCCACGTTCAGGAGCATCATTATGAACAATATATGCTTTACCATCGTCATCGAAGAAAATCGACGGATCGATACCTCCGAAAGCCAACTTTATAGGATCTCCCCATCCTTTTTTAGGATCTTTTGTTTTTACGATAATGTTATTCAAACCACCTGTAAATGCAGTGGTAATCATGTAAAAAGTATCGTTATATGGGTTGTAAGTAATTCCCGGAGCATAAACACCTGCACTAATACCACAATCGTGTGTATCGAATGTTTCGGGATTATCAAGTACGCCTCCAAGGTCGGTCCAGTTTACCAAATCTTTTGAATGAAAAATGGGAACTCCCGGAAACATGGCAAATGACGAACAAACCAAATAATAATCATCGCCTTTGCGGGTTATTGCCGGATCGGGGTAACAACCTTGTAAAATAGGGTTGTAGAACTCATCATCGGCCAGTGGGTAATTTTTATAAACATCATCATCGCCTTGATAAACAAAATTGGAAAACACGGGGGCATTTGTGCTTTTAGCTTTTTTTGTGGCCTGAGCACCACTAGCCCCAAAAGTAAACAACATGGCTAAAACGGTTAGCTGAGAAATTAAACTCGGTATAAAAATTCTTTTCTTCATTTTAATCGATATAATTATTTTACTATTTTATTCGGTTACTTTTTGCTATTTGAAAACGAACTGAGCAAAATTGTATAAGCTGTCCTTCCATACTTTAAAATCGTGTTGACCTTCCGGAATCACGTAAAAGTAATGGTCAATGTTGTTTTCGCTTACGTAATCATGTGTTCGTTTGCTAAAATTGAATAATCCGTCTTTATCTCCACATGAAATAAACAACAGTTTCAATTGCTTTTTAGTCTCTTCCGGATTGGGGACCAACTCTTCGGGACTTTTCGTATTTGGTGCAGAAGAAAAACCGCCTACTGAAGCAAACACATCCAGATTTCCTAATCCAAAATTCAGCGATTGTCCGCCTCCCATCGACAAACCGGCAATGGCGCGGTGTTCACGATCAGCAATAACAGGGTATTTATTCTCGATGAATGGAATCAAATCGTTTAGAAGATCATTTTCAAAATTGGCAAATGCTTCAACTTTGTCGGCACTGTAAATATTACCTGTAGCACGATCATCTTTCATTGCGCGACCGTTTGGCAACACCACAATCATAGGCTCCACTTTTCCATCGGCATACAGGTTATCCAATATAACCTCAGGATGACCATTTTTCAGCCATTCAAACTCGTCGCCACCAATTCCGTGTAAAAGGTAAAGAACAGGGTAGTTTTTTTCGGCAGAATATCCGGGAGGTGTATAAACAAGCGTGGTTCGTTCGGCACCGACTGTTTTTGAGGCGTATACTACTGTATCTATTTTTCCATGTGGAATGGAACTACGCAATACATCAAATCCGGCCGGAGCCTGGCCAATCTGCGCATGTGCTCCAAAACTGAGAATAACAACAAGAATTGGAAGTAATAAGGATGTAATTTTTTTCATATTACTGCTAAGTTTTTTAATTTTTTGGTTTATAATTTCACCTACAACTGCACTTTCGCGACTTCCGTTTTTTACCGACAATTCTCAGGCCTTTTACATATAATCTTTATATGTGTAATACTTTATCGGAAGTCATATTTTTCGTACATTTTTATAAAAAAAATGACATTTTAGCCTCTCAGTTTTGGTATAGGTAAAATTATGCATAGACGTTAAGATGCATCTATGATTATGGATATTCTATTTCTAATTTTAGATAATTTGAAAAAAATTACCCTGACAATCTCAGGAACATAAAATCTATTGCAAAAAAAGCGCCACCAAACTGGTGACGCTTCTAAACTTAAATCAAATAATTTATGTTGCTACGTAGAAAATTAAATCTTCTATTAGTTGTAAGCATCATTTTGATCACACAATCGATTTTTCAATAACTCATCAGTAGGTATTGGCATGTCCATTTTCTGAATATCGAAATCAAAAACACGGTAAGTATGCCAGTTATCTTTTTGCTCATCAGCATCCGAACTACCAACACCTTTAGGATAATTGATATTTATGTGATCTTCGATAAACCCGGAACGGATTAAATCCTGGGCGAGACACCACTCTGCATTGAATTCCTTACGACGTTCCTGTCCTAAAGCAAGCAACCAAACCGGAGAAGCAAAACCTTTCTCTGATTTTAGCTGCGTATAGTACTCCTTTGCATCAGGGACAGTTACTATCGTTGTATTAAAAGGAAGAGGATAGGTATCGGGTTTTTCGATATCAGTAGCTTCCCTACTAATAAAGAATTGAGCCATCTCTTGATAATAAGGAAGATAGGTCGCAGTTAAAGTAGCTTCTTTACCTACTTCCATATTACCCCAGGCACGTTCACGAATTTGACCAATATAGCCCCATGCAGTGTCATCATCAGCTCCGTTCAAATTAAACAAACATTCCGCATAGTCAAGTAAAACATTCGCATAACGTTTATAATAAATCTGTTGAGGAGCCCATGGTGCCTGATAGTTTGCACGGGTTGTCCGAAAATATTTCAAACTCCAGATAGCTGGGGCGGCCTCACCATCTTGTAACCAATGATAATGCACATTCGCAGGATTCGCAGTATAATCAACCTGATTATATGGATTATAACCATAGTTCGTTTCGGACTTCCAAGCTGGATCGATATCAGTCACTTTCGCAGTTACAGCTGATGCTTCACGACGCTTATCTCCCGGTTCATAAATACTCCACCATTCCCACGATAGATACAAGGTTCCCCATCCTCCAACAGGCGGTGGTGCGACAAAATGAACCATCCAGTTATGGGCCTGAGACAGAGTACCAGAATTGTCCCACGCAGGACCTTCATCCAGAACCTCTTCCCAAATACACTCTTTTGTCCATACAGCTCCCGGATCCCACAAAGTAGTGAACGAAGGATTCAGTTCATATTTTCCACTTTCAATTACTTGTTTCAGAGCTGCAGCAGCAAGGGTATAATTCTCACTTGCTTTTTCAGGCACGCGAAAAGCCATCCACATATAAGCTTCGCCAAGGTAAGAAAGGGCAAATCCTTTAGTAATACGTCCGTACTGTCCATCCATCGGATCCCATTCCAATTCATCAACTGCCACTTTTAAATCATCAATAATAAAATTCCACATTTCTTCATAAGTTTCAGCACGGGCCTTTTCCGGAGTATTTATGTAGTTTTCACCTGTTGCCAACATCGGTACACGACCAAAAGCTTTTGCTAGCCACATGTAGAAAAAAGCGCGAATCCCCCTTGCTTGACCGTCAAGCGAAGTTTTCACAGAAGGTGTAACTGCTTCTGCAGTTTCAAGACCGGCAAGAAAATCGTTACACCTGGAAATAGCAGCATAAGCCTGTTTCCACCCAGTTAAAAGCTCCGGGCTACCTGCATCCCATGATTGCGAATTCCATTTTTTATCCCATCCTGTTGCCTGGGTATCCATTGTCGGATGGCCTCCGATAAATAAATTTGGTTTAATTCCCCAATCTCCGTCAATATCTGTCGGTAGCATCATCGTATAACAACCAATCAGACCTCCTTTGGCATCTTCATCACTTTTAAACATCTGGTCGGCAGCCAAAATAGAATAGTGATCGACTTTCAAGAAGTCTTCGCTACAGGAGCTTATTCCTATTAGGATTAACACACTTGCAAGCGTATATAATATTTTTGATATTTTTTTCATAACATTAATTTATTATTTATGTAAAACAAATTAAAATTTGACATTCAACCCAAGTGAAAATGTCCTTGCGTTAGGATAACGCCCAGTATCCAAGCCGGTATAAAGCACACTTCCTTGTCCTGCTTCCGGATCGCCATATTTATTATAGCTGGAGAAAGTAGCCAGATTTTGCATGGCAACATATAAACGTGCACCCTCCATATGCAAGGTATTCAACATTGATTTGCTAAAATTATAGCCCAATTGAACAGTACTGATCTTGAAGAAATCTCCTTTCTTAACCCAGTGGTCAGAACCACGCATATTGTTATTCAAATCAAGGAATGACAAACGAGGTGTTGTAGTACTTTGATTTTGCTTTGTCCAGGCACTATTTGCAACATCAACCAAAACGTTAGGAGTAGTCCCATTATCACTCGGGAACATGTTAGATAATGTCATTGCAGAATAAGAATATATTTTAACACCAGCAACTCCATAACAATAAACTGATAAATCAAAGTTTTTATACGATGTATTTAAGTTAAAACCATAGTTTAGTTTTGGAAAGCCGTCTCCTAAAACAGTCATATCCTCCTCGCTAAGATGTCCGTCATCGTTCAGGTCTTTATATTTAAAATCTCCAGGAACGGTTGCGGTACCATTATTATATCCGTCGGGGTGCCCAGCTGCTATTGCAGCTTCATTGGCAGCATCTATTTCAGCCTGAGACTGGTAAATACCTTCGACCTCATATCCCCAGAAAGAACCTACGGCATAACCTTCACGCATAATCGAGTGACCGTTCCAGTGTGTCCCAGATGGAGCACCAATAGCACCTACGTTTGATCCATCGTCTGTACTGCCTGTATTCTCTTTGAAAATGTCGGATCCAATCTCTATAATTTCGTTTTTAATGGTTGAACCGGTTATATTTACACCAATAGTCCAATCATCATTAATTCGTTTTTTATAATCTGCACTAAATTCAAATCCTCGATTCTGTATCTCTCCATAGTTGGTGTATACTTCGGTGTAACCAGCGGAAGGACGTATTGCCTGATCCAACAACAAATCTTTAGATGTACGGGTAAAATAATCTAATGTGAAGTTTAAATCACTGTTCAATACTCCTAAATCAATACCAACGTTACTTTGCTCATTGGTCTCCCATTTCAATCTTGGATCAGTTAATGTTGGTGCAAGACCAGTAGCCAATTGCCTACTAGTACTCATCCCCGACTGACCATTCTGTCCGTAAAAGAAATACTGTATCTTACTAGATGTCAAAGCGGTAACAGACTTATCCGTTGCTCCTCCAGAGTTACCTGTTTGTCCCCAACCTAAACGAAGCTTCAAGTTGCTAATAGCAGTATTACCTTTCATGAAATTTTCTTCTGAAATACGCCATCCTGCAGCCGCTGAAGGGAAATTCCCCCACCTGTTATCTGCCCCGAAATTAGAAGACCCATCACGACGAATGGTAGCAGTCAAAATGTACCGATCTTTTAGAACATATTGAACACGACCAAAATATGACAATCCACGAGACTCGAGGTTATATGCCCCTGTACCGATTCTTGCTGCAGGATCCTTTGTCAAGCTAATATCACGGATGTTTTCTCCGGGAAAATCTTTTCCTGAGACGTTACTCCAGTTTCCAAAACCTTTGCTCACTGAATTACCCCCCATTAAAGTCAAATCGTGAATATCATTCTTCCATTTATAAGTCAAATAAGTTTCAATAGCAATATTATTATAATTACTGTTATTAATTCCTAAATTGTATCTGGCATCATAATTGAATAATTTAACTTCTGTACCATCAGGAAAATAGCGTTTTTTGTTTCCCCAGAAATTATACCAATTGTTTGCTCTAAAATCATAAGAAGCTACCGACCGAAGGGTTAGCCCTTCTGCTAATTTGAGATTAATATATGTGCTTAGAAGTGTCCGGTTATTTTTGGTAACCCCAGTATTTTCCATTTGCTCGGCATAAATATTATTTTCCAGATTTGAATCGTTTGAACCAATGTCACCTTGTTCGGGTGCACCATATGTCCCATCAGCGTTTACAACATTAGGACTGACAATCTGGTTAGTTTCTGGATCAACATAGTCCATGGTTGGAGCTATGAAGGCCCAGTCTCGAAGAGAAGACAGGTTACCATTGTTACCGATACCGGCATTACTTCCTTGTGATTCAGAATGAGTAAAACTAAGGTCACCACCAATCTCAAGAAAATCTCCCACCTCAGTGGATACACTAATACGACCGGTTAACCGTTTGTAACTTGTATTAATAACAATACCTTCATTATCCAAATAACCTAATGAGAAATGATGCTTCGTTTTTTCAGTTCCACCGGAACTTGAAAGATTGTACTGCTGCTTAAGAGAAGGACGTGTCATCTCTTTTTGCCAATCAATATTATTTCTTTTACCGTCATATTGTTCCGAGTAAATAGCATTAGCCAAACTTCCACCATCACTTTCTCGTGCCACACGTATGTTTCTTGCATATTGATCTACGTCTCCAACATCCAGTGTTGATGCCAATGTTTGCACACCAAAATTTGCAGAAAAAGTAATATTTGAAACGCCCGCCTTACCACGTTTAGTAGCAATCATTATAACACCATTGGCTCCTGCTGAACCATAAATAGCAGTCGCAGAGGCATCCTTTAATATTTCTATTGTTTCAATATCATTAGGGTTTAGAAAATTAGCGTTGGTTCCCACCTGAACGCCATCAACAACGTACAATGGGTCGGCCTTTCCTTGAATCGTAGCAACCCCACGAATACGAATAGCGGCATTGGCATCTGGCGCACCATCCTGTGAGGTAACCATAACTCCAGCTGCAGCTCCCTGTAACCCTTGTAAGATATTTGTAGGAGCCTTTCGCATCATTGATTCTGCATTCACTGAAGCAACTGCTCCAGAGATGTCGGTTTTTTTCATGGTACCGTAACCAACAACTACAACCTCATCGAGTCCAACCACATCGGGTTTCATTGTAATGTTAAAAGAGGTTTGCGAACCAATTTCAACTTTCTGAACCTCCATACCAACAAAGCTAAACACAAGAACTTTTGATCCCTGAGGAACTTCCAGAGTAAACTTACCATCAAAATCTGTTACTGTACCAATAGTAGTTTCTTGTACAGTAACCGAAACTCCCGGAATTGGACTACCCGTGTCATCGACTACAGCACCCTGTAATTTGATGTTTTGGCCAAAACCACAGAGTGTTAAGAGCATCATAGGAAGCATCAAAAGTGCAACCTGAAATAATTTGCCTTTTTTCATAAATAAATAGTTTTGATTAATAAATTGGAATTAAATCTAAGACGATAGCGGTTATTTATACAGGCAGAATACACCCTCTAAATGGCCTCCAACCTCTTAGTTATATTTTCATTCATTCCGAATTTTATCTGATGACAGGAGCCTGTACTTCACCAATATTCCATCGAGCATTCAACTAAACCTTTTTTAGCAATACCCATAAACTTCAGTGTTCAATTAAACTTCAAGAAGAACAGTAGTAATAAATTCATTTTAAAATTACTAAAACCACCATCTTTTTTCTATTCGACTAAACACACATTCTGCACGATGTTTATATAGTGTTATACATGAAGACTTCGATCAGAAAAACTCAGATGAACGACAACATATACGAATTTGAACGATGTACTAGTGCCGCTTGTTCTGGATTAAGACATAATCGGAATTTAGAAGCAAAATTTGTATTCTTAGAAAATACGGCTAATAATGATAGATCTTTACAGTTCATACTTTCGAGTTTGATTTGTTAGTTATAATTGTCAAAAGTACATTATCTATTTTAGAACAACTTATAAATTTAGATATTAAAATTTCAAGTTTAGATAAATATCAATCATCGAACAGGTTAAAAATAACATTTCGGCAGATCATTTAAACACTACCCCAACCAGATATAAACACCAGCAAAATCCCCATCTCAACAAACAACAAAGCTCTGATTTAATGAACCTTAAAACATCACAACGCAAACAAAATTGCGATCAAACCAACAAATAAAGATTAAATCTTACGTTCAAAATCGGATCTGTTTATATCTAAATTTTTTCTCTATTCATTCTGTAGTTCCGAAGAGACTTATTGTACTAACTACAATTTTTTTTTATAAATTTGTTAAGCCGTACAAATCAATAAATTTGATTAAAGTAATAAACCAATAACCTAAAATCTAAATTATGAAGAATCTTTCTTTCCTCTTTTATTTTCTGATCGTATTCTCCTCTACTACTCTCAACGCACAGGAATTCAAACTTAACTCATCCGGTTATTTTCAAAACCATGGTGTAGATATAATGTCTTTTGATGATATTTACCCTGAAGGACATCAGGGCGGTGTTTCGCTGATTATGCACGGGAACCGCATTGCCACCAATGGCGACATCAGACTGGAACCCACTCCCGGACAATGGCAGCCAGTGCCTAAACAACGCAACCGCGTTACAAATGAGGATGAAAATACGATTACTGCGTATTTAAGTTTTCCCGACTCATCACGCCACATTACAGGCTACAACCCTATGGTTTACCCCGATTTACAAATAAACTACACTGTAAATGTTGAAGGCAAGGGCAGCTCGGTTATCGTCACCGTTAATCTGGAGCAGCCTGTTCCACAAAATTACTTGGGCAAAGTGGGTTTTAATATGGAACTTTTCCCGGGAGCTTTGTTTGGCAAACCTTGGATTATGGACGATAAAACGGGAATTTTCCCGCAACAACCCAACGGACCAACCCTTTACGAACCTTCTAATTACAAATATATTGGCGATTTTAATCCTGATGGAAAAGCATCAGCTGAACAACTTGCCGGAGAAGGATACAGTCCAATAATTGCAGACGATATTATTGCCGAGCCTTATGCACAGGGGCACCACTTTGTGGTACGCCCAAATGATGCTTACGGGAAATTCAGCATTGAGAGTAAAGGAGCTGCCTTAAAACTATACGATGGACGCATGAATCACAACAATGGTTGGTTTGTGGTGCGAAGCGAAATTCCCGCAGGAAAAACAAAACAGGCTATAAAATGGATCATTACACCTAACGTTGTTGAAGACTGGCTTTATACCCCGGTAGTTCAAACTTCGCAAATTGGCTATCACGGCAAACAACAAAAAACAGCTATTATAGAGCTCGATAAACGCACCGAAAAAACAGAAACGCCTGCGCTATTCAAAATTACCGCTTCAGGTGAAGAAGAAATACTCAGTAAACCCGGAGAAGAATGGGGCCAGTTTTTGCGCTACAACTACCTGAAATTCGATTTCACGGAAATAAACGAGCCCGGACTTTACCAGGTGCGTTACGGAGATTCTACTTCTCCGGTTTTTCGGATTGATAACGCTGTTTACGGTCGAGGAGTTTGGCAACCGGTATTAGAATATTTCTTACCCGTCCAGATGTGTCACATGCGGGTAAACGAAAAATACCGTGTTTGGCACGACGAATGCCACATGGACGACGCACGGATGGCTCCCGTTAATTTTAATCACATCGATGGCTACGCGCAAGGAGCCTCCACTTTAACCGACTATTCGCCCGGCGACATTGTTCCCGGATTAAATATTGGTGGCTGGCACGATGCCGGCGACTTCGATTTGCGCGTAGAATCGCAGGCTGGCGAAGCTTATATTCTAGCACTTGCCTACGAAGCATTTAGGGTGGACTATGATGCCACTTCCATCGATCAGCAAAAAAGAATTACTGAAATCCACCAGCCCGATGGGAAAGCCGACATCTTGCAGCAGATTGAAAATGGTGCGCTTACTGTTATTGGAGGATATCGTGCTCTGGGCCGTCTTTACCGCGGGATAATTTGTAACAACCTACGGCAATATGTAATACTGGGCGATGCGGCAGCAATGACCGACAACAAACCAGGCAATGAAGACGACCGCTGGGTATTTACCGAAGATAATCCTTACCGCGAATTAACCACTGCCGCACAAATGGCCGCCACAGCCCGTGTGCTGAAAGGTTTTAACGATACACTCAGCACGCAAGCTCTTGATTGTGCCAAAACCTTATTTGAGGTTACAGAAGCAAGCGGACGTTCCAAAGCGGCAAAAATACATGCAGCAACCGAGCTGTACCTTACTACCGGCGATGATATTTACAAAAACTACCTGCTCTCCGAAACCGAATTTATTACACAAGCCATTAGATTTGTTGGTTGGTACATTGGCCGTGCCGAGAAAAAAATCAATGATCCTGATTTTACCAAAGCAATCAGGGAAGCCATGAGCGGACTAAACGAACATATAAAAAGACAAGGTGCCGAAACTCCTTACGGAATTCCTTATCGCCCGCGTGTTTGGGGTGCCGGCTGGGATATTCAGGCTTTTGGTTTCAGGCAATACTTTTTGCATATGTCCTACCCCGATATTTTTAGCTCAGAATATATTTACAATGCGTTGAATTTTATTTTGGGTTGTCATCCGGGTTCCAATACTTCTTCGTTTGCTTCGGGAATCGGTGCAAGATCGGCAACTGTTGGCTATGGCTTAAATCGCGCCGACTGGTCATATATTCCGGGTGGCGTTGTGTCGGGTACGGGACTTATTCGCCCCGATTTCCCAGAACTGCTTGAATTTCCCTACATGTGGCAACAGGTTGAATACGTGGTTGGCGGTGGCTCGTCACATTATATGTTTCTGGTTCTTGCTGCTCAACAACTATTGAAAGACGAGTGATGAGTAGTAGATTTACGATTCTACCAGAAAAGCCCGTTATACGATTGACCAAAAAATCAGCTAGTCGTAAACAAGTTGCGACGATTAAGTTTCTCGTATTTTTTACAGGCATTTTATACCTACAGATTTTGGTTAGCGGGTGTTCAACACCTTCTTCCGAAATAAAAACAACCCGTTTGGTTTCGGAAACCACCAATAATCTGACTGAAAATATTCTGCCGTTCTGGGAAAATTACACCCTCGACCCTAACGGAGGATTTTACGGAATAGTACTTAACGATGGGACTCCGGTTCCGAAAGCTCCAAAAGGCTGTGTTCTGAATGCTCGAATATTATGGACTTTCTCCAATGCATATATGCACTTTGAAAACGAGGCATACAAGGAGCTGGCCAACCGTGCACAGGAATATTTCCTTACCCATTTTATTGATAAGGAATTTGGCGGCACCTATTGGGTAGTTCAGGCTGATGGCACTCCACTCGACGACCAAAAACAGTGCTACGGTATAGCTTTTGCCATTTACGGGCTGGCAGCTCATTATCAGGCCACGGGTAAACACGAAAGCCTGCAACAAGCCATTAGCTTATACCGTAAAATGGAAGAGAAGGCTTTTGATCCACTGAACGGCGGCTACATCGAATCATTTACACGCGACTGGAAAACGCCCAAACACTACGGTTATGATGGAACAGGCGTAGCTGCCAAAACTATGAATACCCACTTACACCTGCTCGAAGCTTATACGCAATTGTACAGAGTCTGGCCTGATTCCGGATTGAAAAATCAGCTCAAAGGACTTGTCAATGTATTTCTGGAAAAAATCATCGATAAAAATAGGTGGCACCAAAATCTATTTCTATCCAGAGAATGGGAAAATCTGGAGCATATCGATTCCTACGGGCATGACGTGGAATTGTCGTGGTTACTGCTAGAGGCTGCAGAACAGCTTCAAGAGGAAATATTGATAAAACAAACAAAAGATATTGCCTTAAAACTCGTGGATACACAAATGCAGGAAGGCAGAAATGCCGATGGCTCCTTACTTTACGAACTTAGAGATGGTGAAATTGATGGTAATCTGAGTTGGTGGCCACAGGCCGAATCGGTAATCGCTTTTTTTAATGCCTGGCAAATCAGCGGAGATGAAAAATATCTGAATGCCGCGATAACAACCTGGCAATGGATAAAAGATAAGCTAGTTGACACCGAATACGGAGGTTGGTACGGAGGGCTTGGGCCCGATGGAAAACCTCTTATAGGGCAACCAAAAGTAAGTTTATGGAAATGTCCCTATCACAACAGCCGAATGGCTTTTGAACTGCTTGCCAGAACCGAAAGACCTAATTAAGATCTTACTCAACCAATAAAAGCCCATTATGAAACGAATTATTATTTTACTTGTTCTCACCGTTATTACTCTGTTTTCGCAAGCCGGAAATTACAAAAATTATAAGGTGTCGGTGTACGTAAGAGCATACGAGGTAGAAAAAATGAAAGACATGAATTGGCTCGACTCCACCTGGACCATCATTTCGAATCAGGTAAAAATCGACAAAATTTACCTGGAAACGCACCGCGATTTACTGATCGTTCCCGGTGAAACACTCGAACAAGCCAAAAAATATTTTCTGGATAAAGGCCTGGAAGTTGGTGGCGGAATCACCTACACCATCAACGAGTCGAACAATTTTGAAACCTTTTGCTATTCCAATACTGAACACCGGGAAATTGTGCAACAGATTGCCGAACACACTGCCCGTCATTTTGATGATTTTATTCTGGACGATTTCTTTTTTACCAGCTGTAAATCCGATATCGAAATTGAAGCCAAAGGCGACATGAGCTGGAGAGAGTACCGAACAAAGCTAATGACCGAAGCCGGGAAAAAACTAGTTCTGGAACCAGCTAAAAAAGTTAATCCCAATGTAAAAGTGATCATCAAATACCCCAATTGGTACGATCATTTTCAGGGGCTGGGATTTGACCTGCAAAACGGGCCACACCTGTTTGATGGAGTGTGGACAGGCACAGAAACCCGGGATCCGTCGTATGCACAGCATCTGCAAAATTACCTGAGTTACAACATTATTCGCTATTTCAACAACTTACGCCCTGGCTACAACTTTGGTGGATGGGTTGATTCCGGCGGATCAAACATGGGAATGGATCGCTATGCCGAACAACTCTGGCTGACGATGTTTGCCAAAGCGCCCGAAATTATGCTATTTGCTTATAACCAGCTCGTGGGTGTGCAACTGCGCCCCGAAGTTCACCGTAAGCAGTGGCAAGGTATGTGCACCAGTTTTGATTACGACGATATGATGAAACCCATTCAGTTGCCCGATGGTAAAATTGTTACACCGTCGACCATAGCACGTGTGGCCGGTGTAGCATTAGAACAGGTTGATGATGTTGTTGGCAAGTTGGGTAAGCCAATCGGTATTAAATCATACAAGCCTTATCACTCGCTGGGCGACGATTTCCTGCAAAACTACCTCGGAATGATTGGTCTGCCCATGGATATGTATTCCGAATTCCCAACCGATCAAAAAGTTGTATTGCTTACCGAACAAGCGAAATACGACAGCGATATTGTCGACAAAATGAAAAAACAGTTGCAGAAAGGTGGCGATGTAGTGATTACCAGCGGCTTGCTAAAAGCCATACAAAACGACATTGCCGACATTGTAGAGTTACGTGCAGGAGACAAGGATGCCCTGGTTAACGATTTTGGTTTTTGGGGTAGCACGAACAAAGATATTCTGATTCCTCAAGTGCAGTATCAAACCAACGATGCCTGGGAAATTGTTAGTGCCGGAAGACCTCTGTCAAATGGCGTTAGCGGTTATCCAATACTGCTTCAGACTCAGTATTCCAAAGGAAACTTGTATGTCATAACAATCCCCAACGATTTTGGCAACCTTTACGATCTGCCCGACGGAGTTTTGAATGTATTTCGCCAGGTAATGAGCAAAGATTTGGGAATATACATAGAAGGCCCGGCCAAAGTTGGCTTGTTTGTATACGACAATAAAACTTTTATCATTGAATCGTTTCTTGATGAACCTGTAACAATTCAATTGGTTAGCACCGAAGACATTTCAAATATCACCGACATTCCTGAAGGGGTAAAAATTGAAAAACTGCCCGAAGAAACTCCAAGCTTCTTTAACCAACGCATGAGAGGTACTAAAAAGACCTGCAAATTCAGGATTACTTTAATGCCACATTCGTATCGGGTTTTTAAGAAAGATTGAAGTTTCGCGTAAAAGTTCATTTTTAGATCAAAAGTCTACAAAAAATTAATATTGGCAATAATGATGATTAATTAGATGCCAATACTGAAGCAATATTAACTAAACTAATCAAACTATTTAAGTCAAGTATTTTTTCTATGCTTCTATAACTTCCTGTTTTCTATGTTTTAAAACAAGTACAAAAAAGCCAGCAAAAGAAATGCGGTAAGAATGATAACATATTGGAGTATAGCTGTACCTACAACTAAATCATCGCCAAACATAGTAGTTTGCACATCATAAATTTTACCCAATACGGATTGAGTAATAGCTCCACCAAGGAAGCCAATTCCTCCCACAACGGCTAATCCCCAAGCCCCGCTTATTGGTCCTTTTTCGGCAACTACTCTCAACATATTCGGCAAAAAAATCCTATGCCCAGTGCAAAAACCGTGGCCGATGCAAATAACATTAGGGATTTCCCTACCATTTGTACGATTTTCTCCTACCTCGAAGTAGGTTTTCACCTGTAGCATTTTATCTCACTCCAAGGTAATTTTGTTTGAAACAAAATGAGCAAAGAAATGAGTGTAAAACCTGGAAATAATCAACCTCCGATAATAATACTTGCTGATTTTTCGGATGGCAGCTGGTACGCCACTTCGTTTGCCATGCAATTTCTTTATAATAAGAATTCTCAGATGACAATTTTACAAACCTATCAAAATCCAGGTTGGGGGCACTTAATGATGCGCAAACTTAGCCTTCATCTAAAAAAAATAACAACGAACGAACTACGAGCTTTAAAACACAGGTTACTAAAGCATTTTAATATTGAAGAAGAAAAAGTCAATACCCTTTCGATTGAAGGAGAACTCAATACTATCCTGAACTTTAAGCCAATTATTAACGGGCGACACAACCTTGTTTTGTCTACCCATAATTCTTTCGACGATTCGTGTAAAAGACAAAACGGATGCCTGGAAAAAATAATTGATACTGCAAAAAATCCTCTGTTCATTTTACCCGATACCTTTGAAGGCGAAACATCAAAAAGAATCCTGTTCGTGACACCTCCTGATAAAAAACCATCAGAACAACTGTGCAAACAGGTTTTTGAAATCTGCACACGAACACAATCAAACCTGGAATTACTGTTTATGCAAAAAACACAAAATCAAAATGTGAGCGAGGATCTAAAATCATACTTCCACAAATATTTTGATGGGATAGATACAACAATAAATACTATTCAGCAAAAATCAAAATGCAAAGGGATTAAGAATTACCTGAATCATACAACCTGCGATTTAATTGTAATTGAAAACGATTAGCCGAAAAATAGTCAACTAAAAACAACAGCAATGAAACATAAAGATTACAGCATCTTGGCACTTATTTCGCCAAATAAAGAAGGAGAAACGGTTTTAAAAGAAGCATTGTACCTGCAAAATACGCTCCAGATAAAGCTGGTAATATTAAATGTTATAAAAGAGTCCGGTTTTTTTGAGCGAAACTTTCACCCCGAAGAAACTGAGTTAGCAATAAAAAATGCTAAACAAGAATTATCAAATTTTGTACGAAAAGTACTTGGTAAGGAAATACCAAAAAATATCATTACCTCAGTGCGAGCAGGTAATCCAGTGGAAGTATTACTGGAAAAATCGAAAACCGACAGACTGGAGTTTCTTCTGGTTGACAAAAGCGACAGTAATTATCCGGGAGCATTATCAAAAGAGGAAGTCGACAAGTTAATTAGCCTGTCGAAATGCCCGGTATTAACAGTACACAAAGATTTTGGGGTGCCGGAAATAAAGAATATTGCTATACCGATTGACATTACCCAATCAACAAAGAAAAGACTGCTATGGGCTACTTTTTTAGCCAAAAAGCATGATGCAAAAATTACGGTTCTGTCGGCTTTAAAAGCAAATATTGATGTAAAAAAAAGCCTGGCCTTAAAAAATGCCCAAAAAATTCAACAGCTATTTCAGGATCAAAATATTGAATGTGATATAAAAATACTTAAAGTATACAATCAGGATTCTCACCAGGTCATTCTTAAATATATAAAAGAAGAAAATCCCGAGTTATTGATAATTCGTACACATCAGGAATCGATATTTTCGAATACAAACATCGGAAAATTTGTTTCTGAAATCGTTCACGGAAGTCAACTACCCATATTTACGGTTAACTATACACCAAATCCTGTCGACTCACTTTTTCTGTGAAAAACAAAGAAATATGTCCATATTTAGCCAACCAAATAGCTTTTTGAACGTTAACACTGTGGAACTTTTTATTTCATGTAATGATAGAGAAACCAGCATTCGAGAATGCTTCTGACGAGTGCTTTATTTTTGAGATGAAAAAAGTACAAACAATCCAAAGTGTCATCTTGACAACATGGTATAAAACGTTAAGATTTATTAAAATATCACACAAATAAATATTCATAACCTCGTCATGTTTATGAAACAAAGTATATTAAGAAAATTTTAGACAATCTATATAAAATAACATGAATAATAATACAACGAGAACAGGCAAACTCATATCCATTCAGGATTCGCTGGTAAAAGCACGATTCTACGGAAATGTGATAATGGGTGAAACTGCCAATGTTATAGTAGATGGTAAATCATTACAAGCTGAAGTTCTAAAAATTGATCCTGATCCGAAAAATGCGGATGCCGGGATTGTTGAAATGCAGGTTTTTGAGGATTTAACCGGAGCTCAAATTGGCGATCAAGTTGAATTTTCCGGGAAGTCCTTATCGGTGCTTCTGGGGCCGGGACTACTAACCAGTATCTGGGACGGCCTTCAAAACCCTTTATACAAATTAGGGGAACAAGATCCATACCTGGTTCCCGGAATGAAGGCTCCGGCTTTGGATGAAGAAAAACTGTGGGAATTTACACCTACGGTTTCGGTTGGCGACAGCGTAAAGGGTGGCAATGCCATTGGTACCGTTCCTGAAGGACGCCTAACACACAGCGTCTTAGTGCCATTTAATTTTGGGAAATGCACAGTGGAAAGCATTATCGAAAAAAGTGAGGTTAATATTACCGAAACGGTTGCAGTTATTTCCGACAGTCAAAACGTAAAACACGAGTTAAAACTAGCATTTCGTTGGGCAGTAAAATCGCCTATTCCGTTTAAGGAACGTGCCATTCCGAGCAAACCCATTTCAACCGGAGTACGTGTGATTGATTTGCTCGCTCCTGTTAGTTATGGCGGAACAGTTGGAAACCCCGGTCCTTTTGGTGCTGGGAAAACCGTATTGCAGCACTCGTTGTGCAAATATGCCTTGGCCGATATTATTATTATGGCAGCCTGTGGCGAACGCGCCGGAGAGGCTGTTGAGGTGTTTAAAGATTTTGCGGAATTAGAAGATCCCTCAACCGGCGATTCACTAATGAACCGTATGTGTATTTTTGGAAACACCAGTTCGATGCCTGTTGCTGCGCGTGAGGCCAGTGTATTTATTGCATTAACCGTGGGCGAATATTACCGCTACCAGGGATATAATGTGGTGCTTTTGGCAGACTCAACTTCGCGTTGGGCACAAGCACTTCGCGAGCGTAGTGGTCGCCAGGGCGATATTCCCGGTCCGGAGGCATTCCCGATGGATATCCCCGATCAAATTAAAGGAATGTACCAGCGCGCCGGTGCCGATCAGGGCACAGGTGGTTCGCTAACTTTTATTGGAACAGTATCGCCGGCTGGTGGTAACTTCCAAGAGCCGGTAACGCAGGCAACAATGGATTCAACCGGTGGCTTCTGGGGCTTATCGCAAGACCGTGCGGATGCAAAAAAATACCCGGCCATCGACCCACTGGCTTACACTTCGTCGGTATACGACAGTTTTATTTCGTGGAACGACCGCAATAAAATGATTCAAACACTATCCGATTCAAATGGTATCGACCAAACCATCAGTACAATTGGGTTAAAAAAGGTTCCGGTGGAAAAATATGTGCTTTATCAGAAAGGTCTCACCATCGATTTTTGTGTGATGCAGCAAAATGCTTTCCACAAACTGGATGCGTGTACCCGACCTGAACGCCTTATTGTTATTAACGAAGCAGTTCAGAAACTTATCGACAGCACCATCGATTTTGTCCAGGAAGACAAGGAAGATGAAGAAGTAAAACAAATGATAAAAGCAAAATTTGATGAACTGCGCCAGTGGTGGAAAGACTGGAACACCTCTGCTCAAACAATTGACGAGATGGCCGTTCTTCCGAAGAAAGTTGAACAATTTATTTTACAAGAAGAGTACACACTATGATACGAAAAGAAATAAATAGAATTAGCGAAGTTGGTAAAGCACTTATTTCGGTTGAAGGAAATCCGGGTGTGGCACTTAACCACGTTGTAGAATTGCTGGAAGCCGAAACCAACCAAAGCCTTTCGTTTGCCAAAGCAATTAATATTAGTGAAGATTCAACGCGTTTCCAGGTATTTAACGGAACGCAGGGTTTAAGCACACAAACAAAAATACGCATGCACGAGGTTCCGCTTTCGGCAGGTTTCTCGTACAACATGTTGGGCCGTAGTTTCGATGGAATTGGCGACGTAGCCGACGGCGGTCCCGAAATTATTTTCGAGAAACAAATTTCAACACGATTAGACACGTTGAATCCTACGGTTCGTTTGGTACCGAAGCAACCATTGTGGACAGGTATCCCAATGATCGATGTTTTTAATACGCTGGTAAAATCGCAAAAGATTCCAATTTTTGCCGGCCCTACCGAGCCATACAACCGTTTGCTTTCGCAGATTGCACAAGGTGCACAGGCCGATGTAATTATTTTTGCCGGTATTGGGTTGAAATTCGATGAGTACCACTACTTCAAGGAACAATTATCCCAATCGGGGAATATCGATAAAACGATCATGTTTACCCACCTTGCCGGCGACTCGCAGATTAAAGGTTTAATGTTACCCGATGTAGCATTAAGTGTTTCGCGCGAATTTGCCGATCAGGGAAAAGATGTATTGGTATTGCTAACCGACATGACCAACTGGTCGAATATTTTACGTAACGTGGCCAACTATCAGGATCAGATTCCTTCGTTACAAGGTTATCCTGGTTCGTTGTATTCCGAACTGGCTAAACGTTACGAAGTTGCTGCCGACATTGAAGGAGCAGGTTCGATAACCATTATCGGGGCAACAACGCTTGAGTCACTCGAAGATCCGGTTCCGGATAACACCGGTTACATTACCGAGGGACAGTTTTTCCTTGACAACGGTAAGCTAAAACTAGCACGTTCGCTATCGCGCTTAAAACAGCAGGTTAACGGCAATACCAGAAACGACCACCGCCCGATAATGACAGTGATGGCATCGTTACTTGCCGATGCTGAAAAAGCCTACGAGGCAGCTGAAGTTGGTGCTGCAAACGATACATTCTCTCAAAAATTACTGCGGTATCGCCAAGATTTTATCGCAAATATGGAGGAACCATTCGGCGAATCCATTGAATTGGAAGCCGCATTAGACAAATGCTGGGATATTTTAAAACGACATTTTGAGCCAACTGAAACCGGGTTGAGTAAAAAACTGATCGAAGAATATTGGAACTAACTACTAAACAGAAAAAAATGACAAAAAATAAAGAAAATCTGGAAGGAATCGTTTCCAAACTAAAAGAGCAGGGAGTTGATGCCGGCGAAGCAGAGAAGCAACGCATAATTGAAAACGCCAAGCAAGAAGCCGAGAAACTGATTACTGAAGCAAAAGCTACCAGCAAAAAAATTGTTGAAGAAGCTGAAACTAAAGCGTCGCAAACCGAAAAAAATGCACAAAAAGCAATAGCACAGGCTTCGCGTGATATGGTTGAAGCCACAAAAATAAGCATTTTAAACCACCTTAAAACAGTGTTTGGAAAGCAGTGCGACACCTTATTCCGCCAGGAAGAATACCTGAAAGAATTATTAAAAGTTGTGATCGATTCTATTCCCGGGAAAAAATCAATAAAAATATCGCCGGAGCTACATAAAAAAATGGAAGCATTTTTACTAAAAGAATCACTTCAGGAAGAGGTAAACTTAAAGCCTCTTTCAACCAGCGAGGCGAAAATAAAAGTAGAATCGACCGAAAAAGACGGAATTAGTTTTGTTGTGAACTCGGAAGAAATTGAGAGCGGTTTATTTTCGTTACTCAACAAGGATTTGGTTGATAGAATCATTAAAAGTCAGGAGGATTAAATATGTCAAACATGGTTTATCTTATGACCAGTTTGCCATCGTTGTCCCTGGGAGAAGCACCTCCGATAACAATTGATGAATTTAACGATGACGCAAAACGCCAATTGTCTTCCCGACATTTTAAGGCACTGCAATCGGTTGACATTCAAAAATTAGAATCGAAAGTTGGGGTAAAAAGTGTTTCCTCGCTAATAAATAGTATCAAGGAAGATCTTTCTGAAGTTAGAGAAGCCAAAAAGCAAAACCGTCAGGCGAAGCCGGAACGAATGCCCAATTCATTACTGAAGGGAAATCCAATGGAGCGCGAGATGAATATTTTGCACTGGCAATGGGAAGAATTGCAGGATATAGAGGCCGGAAAAACATTCACTTTAACCGAAGTCTTGGTGTATAAATTAAAACTTCAACTGGTAGAAAGAATAAATTCCTTTAATAAAAACAAAGGTGCTGAAATATTAGCATCGGTGGTAAATCCGGGGAAAAATAAGGAGGACAATTAATGGCAGGTATAAAAATAAAATATACAAAAACCGAACGGGCCCGACAGAAAAAAATTCTGAAGGTATCGGAAAGGATGCTGCCGTTGTTTGAAGCGATGGAAAAATCATTGATGGCAACGATAAATACCATCGCTGAACGGATTGAGCAAATTCGGGAAGAAATTGAAAAGAACCGCAAAGTCGCAGAACCATGGACGGCTGTGATGAGCGACTCGTGGGTGGATATCAACGATTATATTTCGGTAAATAAAGTGATTACCAAAACCATCGATGTAGCCGGCGTTCGTGTTAAGCAATTTGTTAAGGTTGACTTTAACGTAATGCCCATTAACGAGAATACGCCTTTGTGGGTAGACGATGCTATTGAACTGATGCAGGCACAATTGCAACTGATGGCCGAAATCGAGTGTTTAAAAGAACAAATCGATCTTTTGGAGGAAGAGTTGTTGGATGTACGCGCACGGGTAAAACTGTTTGAAAATCGTCGGATTCCGAATGCAAAACTGGCTATTCGTAAAATCGGACAAAAGTTACAGGACGACGAACGCCTTACAATTGCAACAGCAAAGGTGGTAAAAACAAGCAAACAAAAGGAGGCTAGCTTATGATAGCAGAAATGAAGAAATTATTGCTGTTTATGCCCGACTCCGCCAATGATATTGATGCCGAGCTTACCGTTTTAGGAGAGCTTGGAGTACTACACATTACGCCTTTACAACCGGCAAAGCACGAATCGATTGAGCGGGTTGCTGCCCGAATAAAACAGCTAAAAAAAGCCATAAAGGTTCTTAACCAATTCGATGACGAGCAATATTCCAGCCCCATAGATGATGAAATTCCGGATTATTCAAAAATAGAACGGGGAGCAGTTTTTCTTATGGAAAAAGTGTTGGATGCCGAAAGCCATCAGCAAGAACTGGAAGATGTTAAGCTCAAATCAACCAACGACATAAAGTGGTTCGAAAATTGGGGAAACATTACACTAAAAGACGTTAACGATCTCAACGCAAAAGGAATTTGGATAAAAACCTACCTTCTTGGCGATAAAGAGCTAAAACAAGTTGCTGATCGAAACGATATTCAGGTAATTGGCAAACTCTCAGAACTGAACCAGGTTATTTTATTAACCAAAGATGCCGACGAACGATTGCTGGATATGGAAGAGCTTCCTTTTCCGCAACAGGAACTTGAAAATGCAAAAGAACTATTAGCTGCAACCAATAAGGAGCTAGAAGATAACAAGAAGTTTTTACTTCAGTTACGCAAACAGAAAGCGGTACTGGAAGACGGCTTAAAAGAACGCTTGCGTCGTTTTGATGTTCGTAATATTCAATTTGAAGGGTTGGCAATTGATAAACACGTTCGTTTTTGGAAAGGTTTTATTCCGATAGAGTATGTTGATCAGTTTATTGAAACAGCGGAAGAACGTCAATGGGGATATGTAATAGAGGATCCTTTGCCGGAAGAAATGGAAGAGGTCCCTACCCTGGTACGAACGCCAAAATGGGCACAGCGCATTCAACCCGTAATGGATTTTATGGGACTAATTCCCGGCTATGAAGAGCTGGATGTTTCCCGGGTGTTTATGGTATTTTTTACCTTCTTTACCGGAATTCTTGTGGGCGATGCCGGATACGGACTGATATTTCTACTGATAACCATTTTGGCACACCGAAAGAAAAAATTCGCCAAACAAATTGAGTTTGGGCTGATCTATACACTTTCTGTGTCGATAATGTTTTGGGGGATATTAACCGGAACCTATTTCGGATCGGAAACAATTGCTGAATTACCAATACTAAGCAACTTAAAAATTGAGGCATTGGCCAGCTTTGGCGGCGATAACCTGATTGTACAAAAAGTGATGTTCCTGATTGGGGCAGTTCACCTTACGGTTGGGCATCTGCAGGTTGCATGGAAATTTAACAACAACGTAAGGGCTATTGCCCAGTTCGGATGGATAGCAATCATATGGGGCTTGTTCCTTATCGTAAATCAAATGGTACTGGGAATTGAAGCACCGGCATTAATGGTTTGGCTCTTTATTGGAGGCGCATTGCTTGTAGCTTTATTCTCGAAACCAGGGCCTAACTTGTTTAAAGGCATACTTTCATCAATCGGGAATTTACCACTGAGCATAATCAACGGTTTTTCTGATATTATTTCGTACATACGTCTTTATGCAGTAGGTCTGTCAACCGTATTAATGGCGGCAAGTTTTAACCAGATGGCTATTGGCGATGGCATAACCACAGTGGTTTCCGGAGTTGGAGCAGTGCTGGTTTTAATATTAGGACACGGATTAAATATGATTCTGGCAGCAATGGCAGTACTGGTTCATGGTGTTCGATTAAATATGCTCGAATATGCCGGCCACGCCGAAGTTGAATTTGCAGGAAATGAATATAAACCCTTCAATTTGAGGGACAACAAATAATAAAATTTTTAAAAGAGTATAAAAATGACTTTAACAACAATTTTAGCAACAACAGTTACAGGCTTTGGCGGACACGCTATTGCTCTGGGTATTGCAGGTGTAGGTTCGGCAATAGGAACCGGTATTGCAGGCATGGGAGCTTTAGGGCTTTGGAAACAATCGATTAAAGAAAAGAAAAAACTTCCTTCACTGGCATTAGCAATGGTAGGTATGCCATTGAGCCAGGTAATTTATGGTATGATTTTCATGAATTCAATGATTGGCGCCAACCTTAGCCCCGAAAGTTATACCAACCAGATGATTTGGGCATTTTTTGTAGGTATCGCCATTGCCGCCTCAGCAATTATGCAGGGACGTGTTGGTGCTGCTGCCTGTGCCAACTTAGCTGTTGACGATAAACAAGGTTCGGGTATGTACATTGCCGCCATGGGTATTATCGAAACGGTTGCACTTCTTGCCATGGTATTTGGTATGGGAGGCATTCCAAGCGCTTAAAAAGCTAAATTTCATTAAGAAATATATCCCCCGCCCAAAATGGTGGGGGATTTAAATTCCAAAATGTAAATACAATTGAATATCTTTAACCAGGAAATCATTGAATTTACACAATGGGTTTAAAAATTGTTTTTCGAGGAAAAGTATTGCTGGCAATTATTATATTCACCACAGTTACCTGTACTGCCATTATTTATACTTCCATAAAAAGCTTGCAACTCGACCGCGAACACCTTGCATTATTTGAACTCTCAAAAAATATCGACCTCGAAATTTCTCACAGCAGAATATTCCTAGATGATTATTTATTATTTAACGACAACCTTAAAAAGACAACCATTTTAAGTTGTTTTACAAATACCAATAAATACATCACTTCGCTCGATTCACTAATTGAAGAAAATTATAACGACAACCGCAAAATAGAGCTCCAACAGTCGCTTGCATCGGTTACCACCCAGGTACAGCAACTACAGAATAAAATATCAGAATTAGTCCAAAACAATTCAAGAACTATTAATCCGGCAATCTTAATCAATTATCATAATTTTCAGACTGCGTATGAAGATTTAAACAAAAGGCTGGAAGACTTAATAATAAAAGATAGCTACAGTTTTAAACAACTCGTGTTCACGCTGGTTCTACTAACTTTTTTCCTGTTACTAATCTGTATATTCCTGATTCATCGCATAATAAACTCATATAGTTCGATTGAAAAACAGCAAGCACTCCGATCGCTTGAAGTTGAATTTAAAGAACGAAAAAGAATAGCAGCTGACCTACACGATGGCTTAGGCTCCATTTTATCCAGTATCGCACTTTTCATCAAGTTAATTGAAAAAGATTGTAAAAATGAAACTGAAAATAAAAGTCTGGTTCAGGTTAAAGAACTATCGGCAATTGCTTTAGAAAACCTGGAGGCCACGATAAACAACTTAAACCCGTCAATTCTAAACAAATACGGATTACTAAAATCATTGGAAATACTTTGCGATAAAATAAACGATATTGGAGAAGTTTCATGCGTGGTAAATTCAACTAATCCGGAAATAAAGTTAGATCCGAACGTGGAACTAAACGTTTACCGTATTTGTAACGAGTTAATAAACAATACGCTAAAACATGCAGATGCTACGAAATTGCACATCGATATTCAACAAATAAAAAAGACTGTAACTATCTTGTATCGCGACAATGGGAAAGGATTTAATCCTGAGCTTATTCACACATCAGACGAAGAAAAAATGGGACTGCGAAATATAATCAACCGTATCGAGTCGTTTGGTGGTAGATACGAAATTAACACTGGGGAAGGAAAGGGAGTTGAAATAAAGCTAAGTTTCACGATATAATTCATGAACATGAAGAACACAAACATTATAATCGTTGACGACCACAAAATTTTTAGAGATGGTTTAATAATGTTACTAAGCAATTTCGAATTTGTAACAGTTGTTGGCGAAGCTGCAAATGGCGAAGAGTTTCTTGAACTGATTGAAGAAGTGAAACCTGACATTGTTTTAATGGATATTAACATGCCTAAAATGAACGGCATTGAAGCCACAAAACAGGCACTAAAAAAGCACCCTGAATTAAAAGTTATTACTCTCACATCTTTTGCCGACGATGAATATATTGAGCAAATGATTTCGGCTGGCGTGGAAGGTTACATGCTAAAACGATCTGATATTGAAGATTTTGAAAAAGCCATTAAAAAAGTTGCCGATGGCGGAAGCTACTTCTCTTCGGAAATTATAAAAGTAATTACCCGTAATTTGCATAAAGACAAGGAACGCAGGTCGGGCGAACAACTTTTTGCCCAATTTACTTCGCGCGAAAAAGAAATTCTAAACCTGATTTGTAAAGGTTTTAACAACGAACAGATTGCAGAACTCATTCATTTAAGTCCCAAAACAGTGGAGAAACACAAAAGTCACCTCTTTCATAAAACAGAAACTTTTAACACCGTAAACCTTGTTATTTATGCTTTTAAAAACCAGCTTATTTCGTTATAAAACACACTTCTCTCTCAACTAAAAACATAAAGAACAAACTCCAGTACAAAAAGAAAGCTGCTCTAAAAAAGAACAGCTTTCTGATGATTGATATTTTTCCAAATACTAATTTCAATTCATTTCCAGAATCGTAAATTCTGTTCTACGGTTTTTCCGATGATCTGCTGCTGAACAAGGAACACCATCATCACATTGGTTTACTAACTGCGTTTCACCATATCCCTTGGCAATAATCCTGTCAGCATCTATTCCTTTGCTTACAATATAGCCAACTGCCGAATCGGAACGTTTCTGACTCAGTCTTTGGTTATAAGCATCATCACCACGACAGTCGGTATGCGATCCCAATTCAACTTTCCAGCCTGGATTATCTTTCATTATTTTTACCAACTTATCCAGTTCAACTTCCGATTCCGGTAAAATATTCCATTTGTCAAAGTCGTAATAAATATTCTCCATAACAAACTTCTGCTTTACTTCTACTTTTTCAACCCATAATGTATCGCGAAGAACACCAAAAGGTTTTTCTGTGGTAGCAATAGTTTTCGAATCGTTCATGTAGCCATCAATATTACTTACCACTGAGTAGCTTTTATCTTCTTTCAATTCTTTCTTAAACACAGTGCCCGCAATTGTCTCTGCTACCCCGTCGAAAGTAATTTTAGCATTCTCTATTGGTTCCATCGACTTTCTATCCATAACAACCAACTCAAGATGATACAAACCTTCTAGAAGCACCTTATAAATATCGTCGCTCCCCATTCCTCCTTGTTTGTTCGAGCAATAGTATCCAACTTTTCCTTCAGGATGAATTACAAAACCAAAATCGTCACCCGCTGAGTTTAATTCGTTCAACTCTGCAACTCCGCTAATGTTATCGCCAAACAGCCCAACATTGTATATATTAAGATCATCGCCAGCATCTCTTCCATTTGATGAAAAGATGAGGAATTTATCTTTATAAATAAACGGGAACATTTCATTTTTATTGGTATTTACCGCGCTACCCATATTTTGCATTTCTCCCCAGGTACCGTTTGTTCGAACTGCCATGTAAATATCAGTTCCTCCAAGCCCTTTATCAGGAATATCTGAAACAAAATACAAAGTATCACCGGTAGTAGTAATACTTGGGTGACCTACCGAATAAGTTGGATCGTTATATGGCAACTCTCCTGTTTTCTGCCATTCGCCATCAATCTTTTTAACAATAATAATCTTCAGACGTATATCTGCCTTTTGATAAACTTTATTTCTAACCTCAGGATTTTCAAAATTACTTAAGGTTACAAAAAGTTCTCCTGTTGACTCGCAGTAAGAAACAGGACCGGCGTGATAACCTTCACTTACAGCGCCAAGTCTGGGCATTTTCCCTGATTCCACATTACCTTCTGCGTCCGTTGGTGTTGAATACAAATTATAATAAACCCCCTTACTTATACCTTTACTTAACTTCTCAATCTCTTCATCGGTATAGGCCGAATACCAAAGTTCATCGTTCACAAAACCGGGGCCAAAATCACTTTGTCTTGTATTAAGATTAGTCTTTTCTGTTTTTAGACTAACCATTTTTTTAAAATAAATACATTTTTGTTGAGCAAACACCAACATTGGTACAAATGCAAAAAGAAAAAGTAATACTCTTTTCATAATTATTTGAATTTAGGATTTTCAGAAAATTTGTTCAATATTATACATATAAAAATATTAAGAAAGCATCCAGCTCCTTAATACAACCCTTATTTTTTGCAACTTTTAATTGCATTTTCTGACACCAAGTTAGGCTATTTTATGTAATTAATCAAGTCTTTTTCTGAGCATTACCACATTTTCAACATGATGGGTATGGGGAAACATATCAACGGGCTGAATTTTCTCAATTTGGTACAACGAATCAAGCATTGCAAGGTCGCGTGCCTGAGTGGCAGGATTACAACTAACGTAAATAATTTTAAGAGGCTCCATCTTTAAAATAGTATCTACTACATCGGTGTGCATTCCTGCTCTTGGCGGATCGGTAATTACCACTTCCGGGTTGCCGTGTTCTCTTATAAAAGTTTCGTTCAGAACATCTTTCATATCGCCGGCAAAAAACTTTGTATTTACGATATTATTGAGTTCCGAGTTTAATTTAGCATCCTCAATAGCTTCGGGTACATATTCAATTCCCACAACTTTTCTTGCCTTTTTCGCCACAAAATTAGCGATAGTACCGGTTCCGGTGTAAAGATCATAGACTATCTCATCTCCCTTAAGCTCAGCAAAATCACGAGCTACCTTATATAACTCGTAAGCTTGTTCGGAGTTGGTTTGATAAAAGCTTTTTGGACCAATCTTAAATTGTAATCCCTCCATTTGTTCCAGTACATAATCGCGCCCCGAAAATACTTTTATCTCCTGATCGGTTATCGTATCGTTTCCTTTTGTATTAATAACATACATTAATGAAGTTATCCCTGAGAACTCATTCTTTACGGCTTCTAACAACTGTTTGCGCGCCAGTTCATCTTCATAAAAGAAACTTACAATAACCATCAACTCACCTGTGGATGTGGTTCTGATTATCAGCGTTCTTAAGAATCCTTTCTGTTCGCGAATATCGAAGAAAGATAATTTTTCGTTTAAAGCATAGTTGTAAATAAAGTTGCGGATTTGGTTTGACGGATCATCCTGCAACCAGCATTTATCGATATTTACCACTTTATCAAACAACCCCGGAACATGAAAACCAAGAGCATTCGGATCTTTAATTTCCTCTTCGCTTTCAATCTCCTCGAAACTCAACCAGCGTTTGTTCGAAAAGGTAAATTCCATTTTATTTCTGTAGAAAGTGCTCTTCTCAGAACCCATAATTGGCAGTATTTCAGGCATTTTCACTTTCCCGATTCTGGATAGCTGGTCCTGCACCTGTTTTTGTTTGTAGAACAATTGCTTTTCGTAAGGCAAAATTTGCCACTTACATCCACCGCATACGCCAAAATGCTCGCAGAATGCTTCAGCTCTGTCTTCGCTGTATGCTTTAAACTCTTTTACAACAGCTTCCTGGTAACGTTTTCTTTTCTTTGTTACCTGTAAGTCGACCACATCGCCGGGAATGGCCAGTTTAGTAAAAACAACCACATCGCCAACGCGCGCAACAGCTTTTCCTTCTGCTCCAATATCTTCTATTTTTACATTCTCGTAAAACGGCTTCTTTCTTTTTCTTCTTCCCACAGCATTCTAATTTTGCGCAAATATAATTCAATATTTATTACTGCATTATTATTGCACAAACAGTCATTTCCCAAATAAATATCGTTTTTCCCATAATGGGAAAAACAACCATTTTCATATGGACAGAAGTCATTTTATATTTCACAAAGCTTTTCTGCTTTAATCATTTCCGTATATTTGCTACTGATTTAATGGTTGGTTTTATTTTCAACAAGTAAAACTTAAAAGGGGAAAGCGACTTCTGTATTTATGATTGGTTTTGTGTTTAGGGGTTTGTAAATTATCAATCATCTTCAAAAAGCGTCCATAGAGCTTTCCCCTTCCTTTTTTTGCCCGATAGGGCATTTTTTATGTCTAAATTTTTGATAACTCGGGTAGCTATTGAAATCTCATTTATGTAGAGTACTGAATAAAATGGGAACAAAAAAAGCTCCGAATTTCTTCGAAGTTTTTTGAGGTGTAACTTAGTAGGGAATCGTATTTATTTCGGTAGTCATTGTCGATCAAATAAAACTTCAGTAATTCTTCTATAACTAACCGATCACTTTTAATAACACTGTGAAGTTATTTTAATTTGATAGCTGTATGCCCAGAAACCATCCGGTCCAAAAACTATTCTTACCATTTTGTATTGCCTGATCAATATGGTTATTGCTTTCGGCAATCGTTTGCTCTTCTATCAGATTGTTTTCTGTGTTTCCGGGTATAAAGCAATTTCCTGAAACACCGCCTATGAATTCTATATGATTAAACAATTGGGGGTTTAATGCAAGTCGCAAGCTTAATTTTGTTCCTTCGTAAGCAAACTTCTTTGTGTTATTTATAGATGTACTTATTATATCGGTGTTAATCTTAAATTTATTTTTTATTGGGAAATTCCCCCCAAAACCAAAGCCGGAACCAATCTTTTCGTTGCCTGCAACCACATTTATAATAGAATAAAATTTAGGGTTGCCGGTTTTTAAATTAACTTCCACAGGAAAAGTCTCAGTATATAAAAATTCAAGAGAATAATTTCCACGTTTTACAATATTTATCAATCCTACCTGAAAACCGGAATGTATAGTATCGGCAACATTTACAAGCCCGAATTGAAGACCATGCAGCGTTTTTGTTTTATTCATCAGCGCAGCTATTTGTACACCTTTCAAATCTGCTTTATTCTGGTTTATTGTACCGGAAAGTTGCAGTCCGTTTGTAGAAACGCTCTCGTTATATGCACCTGCCATTTGCAATCCTCTTACTGTATCTTCAGAGATATTTGCAAGCCCTGCAATTTGCGCGCCCGAAACCTTATCATAATTCATGTTCAAAACTCCACTGATTTGCGCCCCAACCAATTTTTCTTTAGAAATATTCAAAACGCCTGCGGTTTGTGTCCCATTTACGTTTTTGTAGGCCATATTAAATACGCCGCTAATTTGCCCGCCACGGATATTTCCTTGAAGCGTATTGTAAACACCACTTACCTGAAAACCGGAAACATTGCTGAAATCGTTTGTGTACCCCCCCGAAAATTGCACTCCATGTACATTTCCCAAAACAATATTCGCAACACCTGCTGCCTGCATTCCTCGTGCTTCTTTTTGAATAATATTGGCTATTCCTCCGAATTCAGCTCCTTTTAGCCCTTTTGAATACCCTGCCAGCATATTTAACGAAACATTGTTTACGCGCAGTCCTTTTACAAAAGAGTTGGTTCCTACTTTTGGCAAAAAAGAAAGCTGCACCGGCATTATTTTTTCAGTGTTTAAATGAGATGCATAAATGGCCTCTGAAGGAACAAATTTTTGTACCAGCGACAAGCTTTCAAATTTCTTTTCTTTTAGTCGGAATTCGGCCGCCTCAGTGCCTTTGGGAATCATGGCAAAAGGCGATTCTCTTTTGTAGAGGCTAAGCTGAATGTTTTGCGCCCCGGAGCTAACATAAATCACTGTATCATAATAAAACGGGCGACTAACAAAAAGGCCAATATTTTTGTTGCTGGTGCTAAAATCAAATGAAAAGGAACCGTCATCCTGGCTAATAACCAGTTGCTCGTTTTCAGGATCGTAAACAATTACTGAATCTAACGAAATGTCTGCATTATCAGCAATCCGCCCGGAAATTTGAAAGTTACTTTGCGTGCTGCTTTTCGAAATTCCACTTATAATAATGTGGTTTTCTACCTGTCGGAATGTGGCGTTACTTTGAAATAACTTCTTTAGCGCATCGCCCACTTTTATGTTTTGGGCAGAAAGCGACACCGTCCTGTTTTCGTTAATGTCGTCAGGGTTATAAGCAAAAAAGAAATCGCCCTGTTGCTCAATGTCTTTTAATATTTCGGTAATACTAATATTCTGAACATTCAAGTTGATTCGAATATTCAGCAAATTTTGTGTTTTTGCAACCAGGGTTAAAAACAAAAAACTCAGAAAAAACGGCAGAAAATATTTAATTCTCACTTTCTAAAGCAATAGAATATTCATTGTTTAACTTATTAAATTTCAGTCCGTAAGTTTGTGTAATTACATTTAGTATTTCATTTACAGAGTCGTTATTAAACTGCGAGGTAAAAAGTGAATTTACATTCACCTTCGTATCAACATTTATTTTGGTAGAATAGCAGTGTTCCAAATTAGCAAACACATCTTTTAGCGGCATATTGTTGAAAATAAGTGTTTTGTTAATGCTGAAAAATTCCGCCGGTTTTTGAGTTATTTCACTAATCTGTTTGTCCGCTGCAGGAATAAAACCACTTTCTCCTTTTTGAAGAACCAGTGAATTTACTTCTTCTTTCGAGAGTTTTACCACGCCGGATAACACGTTGACGTAAACCCCGTCGTTTTTAACAATGTTCACATTGAATTGAGTCCCCAGTACTTCTACTTTCCCGTAAAGGGTTTCAACTACAAATTTTTGGGTTGTGTCTCTTTTTACATGAAAAAAAGCTTCCCCCTCCAGCCTGGCAGTTCTTGTACGTGTTTTTGTATTGAAGAAATAGTTGATCTGTGAATTGCCTGAAAGAATCACTTCTGTTCCGTCTGGCAAAATTTCCTTCAGGGATTTGTTTTTGGCAGTAAATGTTGTTGTATCGTATTTTTCGGGCGAAAAAATAAAGAAAGCTACAATAAGAATGGCGGCAATTGCTCCAACATAAGGAAGTATAATTCTATAAGTAGGAGTATGTATTTGTTTTTCCATTTTTTCCCATGCAGTGTTCGGATTTGCACGCTTTGTTTCATCGGTGGTACTATTTTGCCAAATTGTTGCAAAGCTTTCAAAATAAGCCTGATTTTCTTCCGAATTTTCAAGCCATTCGGCAACAGTTTCCTGTTCGGCAAACGTTGCTTCGCCCAAAAGAAATTTGGTTAATAAAGTATCGTCGATATGTTTTGTCGTTTTATTCACACTTTTGCCGTTTCTTTATTTGCTCATTATTTTTTGTGTTCTGGAAAACAGGGTGAATAAAACCAGCGGAAATTCGCTTGATAAATCTTTACGTAAACTAGCCAATGCTTTTCCCATTTGGGTTTCAACCGTTTTTATCGAAATGTCCAGTTTCTCTGCAATTTCTTTATATTTTAATTCATCCATCCTGCTCATAAGAAAAATCTTTCGGCGCTCAGTTGGTAAATTATTAATGGCCGATTGAATTTTTGCATTTAATTCTTTCCCAATCAGGTGCTCCTCCTGACTCTTCTCTGTATAAATACTTTCATCATTATTTATTTTTTCATATTGCCTTTTTACTTTTTGATGTTTTATATAGTTCAATGCTGTATTTCGAACTGCGCTGTACAAGTAGGCTTTAACAGAAGAATCGATTCTAATTTTCCGTTTATCTGCCCAAAGCTTCGAGAATACTTCCTGTACAATGTCTTCAGCCAAAGTGTAATCGGCAACAAAACCATAGCAGTAAGCACACAGAACTGAATAATGCTTTTTAAACAAAATTTCAAAACCAGATTTTGTATGCCATTTGGTATCAGTAGCTCTCATTCAGGAAAGTTGTAGCTGCAAAATAAATAATTCTACCCAGGAATGCTTTATGGAGAAATAGAATTATCTGTTGCAGCTACTAAATTTATGTTCCTCTTAAAGTTTAATGACCAGTCCGGCATTTGCTCCAATCCATAGCGAAGTTATGTGATTGTCACTTTTGGATTCAACAATAGAATAAGGCACACAAACGGCATCGTTCTTTTTGGTCTTGTTTCGATCCTCTATAAAACAATTAAATGTTGGGCCAAATTTTAGTGCCAGCCGGTCTGTTATTTCATATTGATAGCTTAAATTAACCTGGCTCAGAACATCATCAATATATTTGAAATTTTCATCAAAGAACTGAGTGCTTAGTAACTCTAGATTAATTCTATTTTTTGCTCCAATATTGAAAAAGGTCCCCAGTCCACCACCTGCACTAAAAAAATGTGTACTATTCCGAAAACCAACTCCAAACCGAAAAACGGTATATAATTTTTTAACGCCCATTTTATAAGAAAGCGTGGTAAATAGCTTCTCGTCGGTTGAAAGTTCAAGTGCGTAGTACCCGTTCTTGTAAATATTTAAAACTCCTAACGGCAGAATGGAATCCCCGGTATTTTCTCCAACGTTACCCCCCCCAGTTGAAAGCCTTTTCCTTTTTTTGTGAAATTTACAACTCCTATTTGTGCTCCATTTAAGTGTTCATAAGCAATGTTTATAGTCGACAATTGTAATCCTTTCATTGTTTTTGATTGGTTTATTACTCCCGAAATAATTGCTCCGGTTGCATCCTCTTTGGCAATGTTTGCCACTCCCGAAAGACTCATGCCTTGCATTGCCTGACTGCTGTTTATTACGCCTGAAATAATTGCTCCAGAACTGTTTTGTGTAGCAAGATTAAAAACACCTGCCAATTGAAAACCATTCACGCTGCCTTTGGTGATGTTTCCGACACCGCCAATTTCAGTTCCGCTAACTCCTCCGTTAATTCCGTAAATGGTGTTAAAGGAAAACTTATAACTGTAATCAATTGAATTATGCCCGGAAGAACCAATGGGGTAGAAAAATGTAAACTGGGCTTTTCTCTCGTTTTGAGCCTGCGTATTATTTACTGCAAAAAAGGCCAAAAACATTGTTGCTAATAAAAAATAAATTCTTTTCATTTCTAGTTTTTTAAATTGTTCACTATAATTTGTTTTTACAATGCGTGGACAACTTCTTTTGAAAATACCCCCATCAGGAAAGTATATTTTTACTCTGATTGCGAAAAATAAATTAAAACGACTAGCCTTCTTTGCTCTTCAGCCTTGAAATATAAATGATTTCCCAGTTTTCCTGCTGTTCTTCGAAATGCACCTTTGATTAAGGGCGCATCTCTATCAATACCACCGAACATTACTTCGTTATAACTTTTTCGAAGAAACAATTCCAAGAATTATCACAATCAAAGCTTCTGGAACAAAACTGGTATAAGAAAGTGCCTAAAACAGACTTTGGGGTGTTCTAAATGAATTTCATAGGAAACAAAAAATCCGTGCAAATTATTAATTTACACGGACTTTCATCATTTGACAATAATTTGTCTTTTTCTAAAAGTGACTCAGCTGGGGGCAGAACCTACTCCAGACCTAGCTAATTATCAATATTTTAAAAACACTAAAATCTTTAGGTCTCCTATGGGGGGGCTCTCCGAATATTCGTTACTATTTCATTTTATATTTCACTTAAATATTAAATTACCGCCGCTCTTCCTGAGCTCAAATACTCCCTAATGGAAGATATATGAAGTAACTTCTCTTTCTTATCATCATCCAACTTTATTTCTCTATTCCCACTCATTAAAGATTCCAATGGAATACCCAGATATCTGTTTAATAAGGTTATCATCTTCAGGGTTAGATTTCGTCTTCCATTTAATACTTCAGAAACTCTTGTTTTCCCTCCAAAAAGTGGAGCCACATCCATTTGTTTCAAGTTCATTTGCTCCATTCTGAACTTAATAGCTTCGATAGGCGATGGAGCGTCCATCTGATGATTTTCCTGCTCGTATTTCTCAACCAATAGTGAAAGCAACTCTAATTCTTCACCTTCCGGGCTGTTTGGTTCAACTGCATCCTCAGAAGCATTAATAAGTGAATAAATTCTTTCACATGCTTTATTATATTCTTCCTCTGTTTTTAATATTTTAGTTTTCATAACTTACTGTTTTTGCATCAATTTTGTCATATTCTTTATGCGTGCCAAACCACACAATAAAAACAATCTTGAGTTTATATTCAATATCCACAATCAACCTATAATCATTTCCTTTTATATTAAACACAACCCGCTTAGAACTTATAATGCTGGCGTTCCGATATTTTGCCTTTAGCTCACTTGCATTATCCCAAACAGAAAATTTAACCTCGTAAATCCATGCCTTCAAATATTCTTCCGCTTTTTTGTATTTACTTGATTTGCAATAATCTGTTAGCGTTCTTTCTTTGATAATTCTCATTATTGCAAAGATACAAAAAGTTACCTCACATGGTAACTTTTGAGTATTTATTTTTCTAAAATCCTATTTTGATTTTTTAATACATGTACCATAATTAGTTTTTTCTGTTGTGCTAATATTAGTAAAACCTGCAAGATGACAATCTAACATTCTCCATTATTTACACATATAAGCTTAGAAGAAATTAAAAATAGGAGGGTAACATTAGCTTATAATCAGAATTTCATGGAAAGAGAAGCTGATTTACTTTTCTTCTTTCTGGAAACTGGTATCACCGGTTTAGTATTCGAATCCTGATGATCCAAAATATAATTAACAGCTTTCTGAGCCCAACTAGAAGTCATTACTAATTTTTTCTTTTGTAAGTAACTGTCATACCCTGAGAGCAAATTTGTTGGATATCATCTTACTATTCTCTCGTGGGTTTCTGCTTCCCCACTATAGATAATACGTTTTAACTGTCAAAACTTTAATTCGCAGAATTAATCAAGCTTTTAATTGCCAGATTAAAAGTCCCTGACAGACAGGCATAAGCGATTTTGTGAAACAAAATCACATCTTGCCCCCCTCCCCCACCAGATATAGCAGGGACTTCTAGCTTTCAAGAATAAAAGAGAAACTCGTTTTTACCCGTTCCTCTTTTAAAATTCTGTTATAGCCATTTATATATTTGGATTGGGATTTTTTAAGATTGAACTATTATGGCATCCACAAGCAACAGCCTGTTTTAATTTGATTTGATAAAATATTCCAAAAAAAAAGAGAAAAAAGAAAAAAAAGAGAAGAAAGCCCTGGGAACCACCATTCGGGGATAAACGGCAAGGCTGGCCCGTCTTTATTAACTTTTAAAATGAAACTTAAAAAGCAGTACGGGACATTCATTTAGCCTTGTGGTTTATTGGGTGTTGGCTTTGCAGAGGATGGTGATCTTTGGGCGTTTTTTTTGTTTTCAACCTTAAAAAAATTAATACCAATTAAATCGCCAATGTGGGTAGGATCGGGAAAAGTGCAGGACTGAAGTGCAACTGAAGGATAGCTCTTTTACGTGCGATGCCTAAAGGCTTTTTTCACTATAACGGCGAAAAAAGCGACCGTTCTCCGTGAGTGGGCGAACGGGATCAGGGAGCGTTAGAGCCGGTCAGGGAAAATGGCCGGGGCACAGGATTAAACAGATAGATTGTAAAGGGCACAGATTAAATTCCACCTACCAATTATTCCTTTCAACTTATTCTTTTCAGCAGCCGTAGATTACAATCCACTAACCACACTTCTTCCTGTATTGCTTCCGGTATCGGTACCTGTCGCACTTCCTATATCAGAACTGATACAGGAGACTTTTCATACCTGGTTCGCAAGGGAGTAACACGTTTCTTTATTTTTATCATTTATACAAGAGCAGGCTAATTCTAGTTTTTGTAACAGTAGCTGTAGGATTTCATCCATGATTAGCAGCTTTTCTTCTGTTAGGCAGGGGATGCCATGGGAAAACTGATTGTGATTATCCAGCTCTCTGAAAAAGTGTTCTCCACTGCATTTTTCAAACAAGAATTCCAGTTTTTAAAGTTCCGGTTCTGCAAACACGCACAGCTTCCAAAGACTAAATCCCGGTAAATAATTGGGCAGGTAGCTTAACTTAGAATACACCAGCGTTCTGAGTATTCGAAGTACCGATTTGCCAAACAATTCACTTATCCCTTCTGTATTGTAATTGTCTGAGTTTTCTCTTAAAACAAAATACTGTTTAGCTATTCTAACCTAAGAATAATAAAAGTGTCCGAGGTCAGGAAATTCAGGGGGATATGATTTTTCCCAATGAATAGAAGGTTGGTTTTGGGGCGATTGAAACTTAAGATTTTTCGGGATCATTATTTTTTGAAGAACGTCTGGTGATAAAACAAGTTTGTTTGTATCCAGCTCCGGCTGTGACCTATAAGAACAACCGAAAGTTTGCCTTCAAATTTTGCTTTTACGGATTGCTGAATCTGATTTAAAATTTCTGTTACCAGTTCAGTAAGGGTATTCTTATAATATTCAGGTTGTGCAAAATCAAACACGGCATCTATTAATGAGAACGGGCACCGGATTTCGCGGCCTGCCCACGGACTGGCATCCAGCGGGAGTATTATTTGCTTCATAACAGAACGTTTTTTTGACGAAGAACAAGCTATAAATATTATCAATAATACTTTTCATGATTTTAAAGACCATGCAATAGCTTCTACTTTAAATTATCAATGTTCTTTCAATCCTATTGATAAGATGGTTGACTCATACGAACATATGCTTGAAAAGAAAAAAGAAATGATCGACAAACTTGAGAAAATAATCAAAGAAAAATAGCTTTCATTTTTAATTTTTCCCGGATTTTATACTTCAACCGTTACTCCCTTACTATCTTTTATCAAACAATGATTAACTCCGATTGATGCCAATTGGGTGAGCATATGAACATATGATAGGTCAGGATTTGTTGGCGTACACACAACAGCTATTCCCCTCAATGAATTAGTCATTTTTTTTCATTGAATATTTATCGATAATATTGAAAAATATAACTACTTTTCGATAAAATATTGTTAATGTGAGCAGTATTTAACGATTAAGGGAAATAATCTTATCGAAATAAGGATAAAGACTTTCCCGATGAGTAACAAAAATGATAGTTACCTTATGTCTCATTCTTTTAAGACAAGCCATAAGCAGAATTTCATTTTCAGGATCAAGAGCAGAAGTGGCCTCATCAAGCAGTAGCATGTCAGGATTTCGAAGTAATACCCTTGCCAAAGCAAGTCGTTGCCTTTCCCCTCCTGAAAAATGGTATTGATAGTTTACAAGATAAGTATCAAGACCTTGTTTCTGCCTATTTATTAGATCCGGGGCATTTACTTGATGCAATACATCCATAATTCTCGCATCACTTAGCTCTTCTTTTGAATCCCAAATCAAGTTTTCTCTTAGTGTTCCATCAATAAAGAAAGGATCCTGCGGCAAATAACCAAGTTTGTTCTTCCATGCAGGCAAATCTTCTAAAGTAAGTGGTTTCCCGTCTACTGCAATTGTTCCGTTTTCCGGCTCAAACAGTCCCGCTACCAAATCGAGAAGGGTGGTTTTTCCGCAACCCGATTCCCCCACAATTCCTGTAATTTTTCCGGCAGGAATGCGTTCTGAAAAATGGTCAAAAAGCAAATGTCCAGACTCATAACCAAACGACAGATCCTTAATATCCAAATAATTGGTTAAAGATATCGCTTCACTCTTATTGATTTCGCAAAAACATCCATTCTTAAGTTCTTTTTCTGTTTCCAGTACCAATTTTACAGAGCCAACATTCGACAGCATTAAATTCAGGTCGTTATTTAATCCCGTAAATTTGGGATAAATCCGGCTAAAAAGAAGGATTAAAACAAACAACGAGGCAAGTGGCAAATGTATTATTTGATACGACAGATAAACCAGTGCAACCAAAGCAAGAACTCCTGCCAGTGTAAACATAAGCTGGGGAAATGCCCTATTCCTGACTTGTTTGTTTTGATAATAAAGCATCTGACTGTTTGTTTCTTCAAACTTTTCATAATAAAATCTTTCGGAATGGTGTACCTTTGCAATTTTTACTGTTAGCCAAAATTCGTCGATACGTTTTAACATATGACGAAATGCCTGCACATTGGCAGACCCAAGCCATTTTGCTTTTTTTAGATATTTTCTCAGAAAGAAGAATACAACTATTCCTATTGCAATTACAATGAGTGAAAAACTGACAGATATAGCCAATGCCAAAATAACATGGGCTGCAATAAAGATAATCTTTCCCGCTAATGACAAATAAAAATAATAATAGGTCGTCATCTTGGGAATTTCGGTAGTAAGCACCTGTATGTGGTTGTGTTTGCTCTTTCCATTTAAAAAAGCCCAATCGCTTAAAATGATTTTCTTAAAAAGTCGTTTACGTATTGAATAAGAAAAATCCTGTTGATAAACAGACTGCCACACCGACTGAAAGTAACTTAGGACAGCCACAAACAATAAACCACTGGTAAATATAATTAATACAGCCTCTAGATTCAATTCAATGCCCATCCTGCTAAATATTGAATTTAACGCTGTTGCCCATGAAGGTTGATCCCCTGCTGAAGTTGGGGTCAACAGCCCCAACATTGGTATAAGCAAAACAACAGTTATCCCCTGAGTAAACCCCTGTAACAGGGTAATTAAGAATAGTAAAATAATTTTGGCTGGGCTATACTTCAGAAATAACCCCAAACTCCTAATTATAAAATTGTGTTCACCCATGAAATACCCTTCTTTTGATAAAACTATATGGTCGGTACAGAAAATATACTAAACGGAATGATGAGTCAATCTCTTTTAAATCACCTAACCTAAAAAAAGTTCGTGAAAGAATCTTGATCTTATAAAAAAAAGAAGGAAACAAATACCATAAATACATGAAATGGAGAAATATTGCTGAAGTTTCAAAATGCTGAATTTTGTCGTCTTTGATATAGTTAAATGCATGCCGAACAAGGTATTTAGAAATTCGTTTTTTCCTGCTAAATGGCATTTGAGTATTAAAAAAATGATCCAGCAGAATGTTGGTTTGTCCGATAATTCGCCATGCCTGGAATTGATCTGCCAGTTTTCGGAATATATGCCTGTCAATTTGTAAAAATGGATAGTCACGAATGTCCATTAGCCATTTCAAGCGATTCCAACCGTGCCGGGCCCCATGAATTAGCAAATACAATAATTCAAATTCAGGAGATAAAACAGAAAATGTCCTCCCCGAAAAGTTCATTAGAGTTAAGTTTCGCTCAATAATCAGTTTGATTTTATTTTGATTAGCAGGCACTTCATGCATCAGTATCCAATGGATTTCTACGCAGATGTTAAGTTCCTTGTTATAAAAACTCAGATGATGGATGGTTTGGGTAAACTGTTCTTGCTGCATTTCCTGTTGTGGCCAAAACATTCCTTCTGAAAACAGAAACCTATTTGACGTAAGAATATCTACGACCGAATTGATCTTTTTTTTGTCGATCAACAGGTCAATATCATGAGAAATACGTATAGTAGGATCTTTATAGATTCGGAGAGATAACAGTAAACCTTTTAAACAGATGTATGAGATGTTGTTTTTAGTTAGTAAATCGGTTACAAAAAGAAAGTTTTTTACTGCTTCCAGTTGCTTCAGTTTCTCAGAGAGGAATTCTTTTGCGCGATTTTCTCCCAGCCAACAGTCAATTTGCTGATGGCTGAGGCGATGCCGTTCATGGAGATAGGCTCTGTTTTGTAAAAGATCGGTCATTCACCAAAATTATTGAATTAATAGGAATTCTGCACTACTGAGCGGATATAATGGTTGTGCACAAGCCAGGAAACAATCTCCAGAACTGTATCTTTCGGCAATTGATCTTTGGTATGGACAGTTAACGAAGGCTTAACAGGTGGTTCATAAGGACTGCTGATCCCTGTAAAATCGTTTAGTTCGCCATTCAGTGCTTTTTGATATAATCCCTTGGCATCCCTTTCCATACAGATTCTCAAAGGTGTATCCACAAATACCTCAACAAAACAATCGTTGCCAATAATCGACCGGGCTATCTCGCGGTCAGTTGTAAAAGGGGATATAAATGCCGTTATCGCAACTACCCCGGCATCATTCAGCAGACGGGCGATTCCTGCAACCCTTCTGATATTTTCCTTTCTCCCTTCCGGAGAAAAGTCCAGATCACGATTAATGCTTTGGCGGGTATTATCGCCGTCCAAAATCAATGTTCTGATTCCCGATTGAAACAGGACTAGTTCCAGATAACGGGCAATGGTTGATTTACCTGCACCGGAAAGGCCTGTCAGCCAAACCACAAATGACTTTTGCCTGTTCATTTCTTCACGTTGTTCCCGACTGATCAGGAATGACTCAACCAGTATATTTGGTTTTCTGAGAGAATTCGCCATTGTTAAAGATTATATCATTTTAAGAGCCTTCTGTTCTACTTATTTTCCCGGAAAAGAAAGTGTTTCCGCTGTCCATACCTATCCTTCAAATCCAAAGAAAGCAGTTTGTAATTGGATTTGAGCAAAGATAGATTTAATGATCTAAAAATACAAAAACTGATTTGTATGAAAAAACGAATCCAGTTCATCATGCATCGTAATAATATCGCTTGCTATAGCCTTATCCAGAAAATCTTGCACTTCACGGGAGCATTGTTCTTCAGTTGCATCAAACTCCGATAACAAACATTGAATGATTTCGGAAAAACCTTTAGGTTCTTCAATCAGTCCCCATATACGTTTTCCTACCGGATTCAGACCAAAATATTTTCCCTTTTCGATGTGCATCATCACCTGGTGGTTATCTAATTCTCCATCGATGATTTGCTGATTGCGGCTGTATTTTTCCATAATGTAAGTTTTAAGCATCCTTGATTTATTTGTTCTGGTTCGCCCCATTCGGGGACGTGTTTACCTTCTCCACGGGTTGCTCCTGCGGTTATTGAGATTATGCTACTCCGTAGCTTTTTTCTTTTGTGCTTTTCATGGGCCTTGCTCATAGTTATTGAATTGCACTGTTTCGCAGCCTATAGGATTGTAAGACCTCATTACAAAGCTCCTAAAGAGCCTGATTTCAATAACCACGGGCGTTGTCCGTGGCAAGGAGAGGAGACAGAAGGTAGACCCCAGCCCCGAAGGGGTTGAATTTTTCGTTGCAGCCTTGCAACATATCACACCGTTAACCTTCCGTCTTTGTCTACATACCCAAACTCTTTCATTGTGTCGTAATTGTATTCCACAATTTTATCAATTTGTACTTTATAAAGGAAATCATGATAATTGCCTATTTTCCCTTTACAGAAAAAGCGTTCGCATTTTTGCATTTCTTCGTTAAACCCTTTTACCTGTTCCTTTTGTTGAAGTATATAAAATCGGTATTTGCGATTGCTGTCTTTAACCTTTTTTCATTGTATTTAAGCCCCAGAAATCTACAATACTCTTGAATGTATCCACAGGATTTTGCAGCATATCGTTCGTAACGAACAAAGTAAACCGGAATGTCAGGTTGTTTCTGTTTTTTTTAAATCGAGCTTATTAATATGCAGTGCATTAAAAACATTAGTTATACTTAATTTTTTAAGTACAACTTCCCCTTCAAATGCAATTTTAAGGTCGGAATATTCTGCTTTTATTGCTTCTTTATTAAGATATGGAGAATTGATTTTATCTAAATCAATCTCTTTTAATGCCTGCATCCGGGTATTCAATAAATGTTTCACTCTATAGGTTTCCGGAGGTTTTTGTTTGTAAAGTAATTCCTTTGGTAAATAAGGTGTAACAGCTTTGCGATACAAATAACGGCTTATACCTTGTTTGTAAAAAAGATTCTCCGGCATGGCCAGTGCAAATTCTACAACACGTTTATCTAACAAGGGATATAAATACTTGACGCCATGCATTTTTCCCAATATATTCCAACTCTCCATTCGATCCTGATGATATCCTAAATTCAAATAGAACAACTGACGATCTCTTATGCTGCTATTTGGCGAGGGAGTATTTTTACGTATATCTTCGTATTGTAAAAAGTCACTATATTTTTTACCAACAAGTTTATTGTACGCTTTTAATTTAATCTTTTTTACAGTACTCCAACTACATGGGAGTAATTTATCAGGTAAGAATGAATAAAATAATGTTTTGCCAAAATTTTTAGCTACACGTAAAAGCTTAAGAGAATCGTTAGTTTTATTTTGGTCAATTAAATTCTTAAATGCCTGAATCCACCTTCCATTTTTTATTAAATCAATGTGGTTACTGCGCGATCGCATGGTTAGTAATTCGTCTCCGCCAAAACCTGAGAAGATTAACTGCACTCCTTGTTGTTGGGCAATTGGCAATGTTATACGCTCGTAATCAATCATTGTACAACCATGCCGACTAACATCATGCTCCTCAATTATCTTTTTAGCCTCATCAACTGAATAATTTATTTCGGAATGAACAAACCCCTCTTTACTTGCAATTTCCCGGGCATCGGCCCATTCATGGTAAGATTTATCATCTTCGGGTTTCGGCCTGCACCAATTGTAAGTAAAAAAATCTCTGCCTGAATCAATTGCTTTTCTGCCGGCCATGAGAGCAACAGGACTGGAATCCAGCCCTCCACTTAAATGTGCTCCAATGTTGATACCCGGAGGCAATCGGTCTGCCACTGCTTGTTCAAGCAAGTTTGCTAATTGGCTTACATATTCCTCCTCAGTTTCATATTTTATTGGCTCAATTAATTCAGGATGCCAGTAAGTTTCTGATTCTAGAACACCGTCATTAAAAGTTGCAACCGTAGCACGTGGTATTTTATAAATGTCAGCATAAAATGTTTCTTGTTGGTTATGATTGGTGCTTGATTTTAAATAGTTCAAGACTACTGTATCATTTAAAGTATGCGGGACAGATGGATCTGACAGAATAATATCTATCGAATCACTAACCAACAGAAACTGATCGCATAAGTAATAATAAACAGGAATAACTCCTAAATGATCCCTTACAACAACAGTTTCCTTACTATTTAAATCGTGCAATACAAAGCCAAAATCTCCGATTAAATGTTCAGCAAATGAATTGCCATAACTTTCATATGCATTTACAATGAGATCGCAAACATTTTCTGATTCGTAATTTAAAAGCTTGCTGAGTTCTTTTTGATTGTCGATACGAATATCACCAACAAGCCAATAAAAGCTTTTGGCAGCTCGAATGGTGAATCCTTTTTTTAAAGCACTTAATTGAGAATAACTGACATTTTCAATACCAGTGCTTATATCCTCAAGTTGTTCAGAATGATGCCAACTATTGGAATTAACATCATTTGCTATAATAATGTCATTAATTTCACCACTATTAACAGAAGTTTTATCGAAACGACGATAAAAATAAAAGGATGCCACGACTTATGTTGTTCTTAAATAGATATCTGACTAAACTAACTAAGGTGTCCGGTACTGGCTTCAGTTGTAAGATACATACCACTTTCAGTTTCATCAATATCCAAATCAATTATTTCTGGGGTATTCCATTCTTGTAATTTGTTTTCTTTTTCGTCCATCATTCGTTTTTATATTGTAAAATATTAATAGATTTTGTCTTAATTTTTTTCAAATATAAAAATATATAAATATATAAAAAAGTATTACTCATTTATTTTAAAGCAACCGATCTTTCGTTTACGATGGTCCTTGATAATCAGCAACGGTTTCACCTCCATTTAAGAGCTTATCTTCTGTTTGCATCATGTTTAAATCAATTACTTCGGGATCCTCCAAACTTTTTTCTCCGAGTTTGTACTTTTTATTTCGGTTTTATTTTCCATTTTTTTTTTAATCTTATAACGATACTATATACAATATCTAATTTTATCAAAAATTCAATCCATTTAAACACAATAGGTTTTCAAACATTAAGGCATCCGTTTTTGTCGATATATGAAAATTCGTTCATTGTGTTGTAATTGTATTGAATGATTAGCTGAATTTGCTCTTCAGATAAAAAATCACGATAATTGCCAATTTTTCCCTTTCCAGAAAAAACGTTTGCACTCTTGTATTTTTTCACCAAAGCCTTTTTCCTTTTCCTTTTGTTGTAGGATTTTAAAGTCGGTATTTAAGATTGCTTTTTCCAGGCGGTCTTGTTCATATTCAAGCTCCAGAAACAGTATAATGTTTTTAAAAGTTTCTATTGGGTTCATCAACATATCTTCGTAGCGAACAAAAAGAACCGGAATTTCGCTTTGGTTTTTCCAACTTTTTACGTGTCCTTGCCAGGACAGCAATATTTGGCGAAGTTGTCCTTGTTTTTTCCCTGCAATAGCACCATGCTTATTTAAAATAAGATTTATAGTTTTTTCTATTTTCCCTGCACTATGGTTGGCGTATGACACACATACATCGAGTGGATTACGAACAAAACAAACTGCACTTTTGCTTATTTCGGACGGAAATATTGGAATGCCTTCTTTTGTAAAGGTATAGGCATCGTGCGTTTTCTTGTATACCTGCTCCCCTTCTTCTTCGTACTTTTTTGATAAAGCTCGGTACATATCGGGGCGGTACAGGTCAACTTCATCTGGGGACATTTCGAAGGGGTTCATGGCTATTTCTTCTTCAAAATCGATTGCAGAGCTTGCAATTCTATTCGATTCTATATCTTCAAGATCTAACGGAGTTTTCGATCTTTTCAGATAATTAGCCAAAAACATTCGAAACCAGGTGTTGCCTGATTTTGGATAAGATGCCAACCATACAATGTTTTTCTTCATAACTTAATTTGTTCTTCAATAAAACGCATGGTGTCGTATATATTACTAATCTGAGGCCGTTCAATACTTGTAACTTTTACTTTCGTGGCTAACAAAAAGAGTTGCTTAAAATATTCTTTTTCCGTTTCGGGCATTCCTTTCAAATAGACTTTGCGGTAGATTTGTTTGCGAAGTGCATTATATTTCTGAATACCATTCAGCACATTTGCTTCGTAAGCCTCTTTATTACGAATGTTCAGAATAAAAATTTGGTTTAAATCGAAATCTGAATAGTTTTCCTTTCTCATTTTAAGGTAAAACTTTTCTATTTAAGGTCTGATTTTTTCCAATTCGTTATTCTCAATTTCTAATTTTTCAAGTGTATCGTCCCATAATCTAATCCGGGTTTTATAGGGAAGGATAACTGTTTTAGACGAATCTATTTTCATAGAACTAATATCGTCATTTATATATTTCGCCCCGTTTTGACAGAATGCTGCAGTAACCGATGATTTACCAACACCCGAGCGTCCACATATCATAATCCCTTTGCTTTTGTATTCAAACGAACTGCCATGGAAAGGTAACAGTTGTCTTTGATGTAATACGGCACCCAATACAGACCCTTCTAGAAAAAGGTTGATAGAAGCTTCATCCTCATACGGACAAATGGAAACATTTTACCATCTTGTACACGGTATCGGGCAACATTCTTTACGTCGAAAAAGAAATCAGTTTCTTTATTTTTTAAATGAGTGCGATTTAAAATGCAATTTTCAGGTTCACCCAATTCCTTAAAGTTTTGTTTTATTTCAACTGTTATATTCAGGAGTTTAAATTTTATCCAAATTGTTTTTATACCATCAATGTGATGATTAATTAGAATTTATGAATTTCTTTAAAACCTGTTAGCATTGGTGTTATTTCAATACTATCAGCAATTAGCCATGCATGCGCTTTCAGCTTTTTCTTTTCTTCTCCGTCCATTTGAAGCCCCAAGTACATCACAGAGGCAATTCCACTGCGCTGTAATATAAATCTGGCAGCAAATGATTTAACAAGACAAATGTTTTTCCAGAAAACTGTTTTATTAGCTCAATATACTGCAACTCTTATTTCCTTCAATAACAAAAGATCAATATGTTCTTGCAACGAAGTTGCAGGAATAAAAAGGCTAATGTTTTTTTTTATGGAACAATTGTAACAATGATTATTGAACCCCGTAAAAACAGCAGGGCTTCAACAAAAAATAATTTCTCCTTTTTGCTTAAGCAAAAGAATTTACATATCAGTTTCATGCAATTTTAACCAAGTCAGCATCCTTTGCCTTTTTCAGGAATTCTTCTACTTCTTGTTTACAAACATCTTCTTCAACATCGAATTCGGTTAACAGTTGATCTGTAATTTCAGAAAATGTTTTTGGTTCGTTAATCAGCTCCCAAATTCTTTTTCCTACCGGGTTTAATCCAAAATATTTCCCTTTTTCTATGTGCATCATAACCTGATTGTTGTCTAACTCACCATCGATGATTTGTTGGTTGCGGTAGTATTTTTCCATAATGTAAGTTTTAAAGGTCCTTAATTTGTTCTTGTTTACCTGTCCATACGAATTTGTGTTACTTGCTTCTTCCCATGGGCAAAGTCCATGGCAGAGAGACAGTGTGCTGGCAACTGGCATGAAGGGGTTGAACTTTTCGTTGCAGCCTTGCAACTCATTACACCGTCAGCCGTCCGTCTTTATCAATATATCCAAACTCTTTCATCGTGTCGTAGTTATATTCTACAATTCGTTGTATTTGTCCTTCTGAAAGATATTCTCGATAGTTGCCAATTTTTCCTTTCCAGAAAAAATTTTCACATAACTGCATTTTCTCCCGAAATCCTTGTTCCTGTTCCATTTGTTGAAGGTTTTTAAAATCACTGTTAATTATTGCACGTTTCAAACGCTCTTCATTACACTCCAACCCCAGAAAACGAACAATTCCTGTAAAAGTTTCAACCGGTTTTTGGAGCATATCTTCGTAACGGACAAAATGGACGGGTATTACTGATTGGTTCTTCCAGCTTTGAACATGACTTTTCCAAGACATTAAAATCTGACGGAGTTGCCCCCCTTTCTTTCCAGACAGGGAAGAATTTTCATCTAAAATAAAATCAAGTGTTTTTTTAATTTCTTTTGCACTATGGTTAGCGTATGATACACAGACATCCAATGGATTACGCACAAAATAAACGACTCCTTTGCTGATATCCGCAGGAAAAAGAGGTTCTCCATTTCGATTTAGGGTATAAGCATCGTGCATTTTTTTGTAACGAATCTCTCCATTTTTTTCAGCCTTCTTTGATTGAATATAGTATAAATCCGGGCGATATAAATCGACTTCATCAGGAAATAATTCAAAGGGGTTCAATCCTATTTGTTCCTCAAAATCAATTGCGTTGCTTGAAATGGAAGTTGGCTCTATCTCTTCGAGAGATACTGGGTTTTCTGTATCTTTCTGATAATTTGCCAGGAACATACGAAACCATGTATTGCCCGATTTGGGATAAGATGCCAGCCAAACAATATTTTTCATGATTCTATTTCATTTCCAATAAAACGCATGGTTTCCTGAATATCGCAGATTTGAGGCCTTAGAATGCGTGTCAACCGCACTTTGTTTGCCAGAGAAAACAGTTGCACGAAATACTTTTTTTCTGTTTCGGGCATGCCTTTTAAGTATATTCTGCGGTATATCTGTTTTCGCAAGGCGTTATATTTTTCCATCCCTTCGAGTTCGGTTGCCCGATATTCATTTTTATTGTGGGTAGAAAGAATAAATATGTAATTCAGCGTTTGTGGCGTTGGTGCTTTCTCTTCAAATGACAAATAGAACTTCTCCATTTCGGGACGTATCCTGTTCAGGTTATCGAAAGAGATGTTCAGCTTATTTAGAGTATCATCCCATAGTTTTATGCGGGTTTTTACCGGAAGTATACTTACCTGTGAATCCGACACCGACACCGGAGAAATATCATCGTTAATATAAATCGCATTGTTTTGGCAAAAAGCCGCTGTTACCGATGATTTTCCCGCTCCTGAGTTGCCACATATCATAATCCCTTTGTTTTTGTACAAAAAGGAGCTGCCGTGAAAAGGCAGATTACCTTGTTGGTGTAATAATGCTCCGAGTGCAGAGCCTTCAAGATAGAGGTTAATTGATTCTTCATCAGTATTTTCATACGGTGAAATGAGAATTTTTTCACCGTTTTGCACCAAATAGTGAGCAACATTTTTAACGTTTAAATAAAATTCCGATTCACTAACTTTAAAATTTGGTCGTGAAAAATTACAGTTTTCGGGTTGTTTTATTTTATCTACTTTAAAAATACTTGTGGTAGCTAATAAATTCATTAATCCTGTTTGGTAGGGTAAAGGTTTATAATATTTTTTGTTGTAAAATTTTATGAAATTGAATAACAACTACAAATGTATACTATTTTGCAATACTATAATCATTTATACTGCTAGTAATAACGTATTAAAATGGTATAAAAAGAGACAAACGAAAATATTTTTGAGGAGGACTAATAGCGTAAGGTAACATTAAAAAGCTAAAGCTTAAATATTCTGTGGTGAAAAAGAGTTGAAAATTTATACTAACTAAAGATTTATTTTAAATGTAAAATAGGGGAGGGTATTTCAACGTAAATATTTTTTTACCAACATAACATATTGCAGGTAAAGAGTATATTTCTTTTGGTCTCTGAGACTTCTTGACAGGAATTCATCGGAGAAAGGCCGGTCGAAAACCTTTACAAAAGCTTCCGGCCTGAAAAAAGGAAGCTGTTCTTCCGGTTCCAGAAAATTAAAAAGTTTTTCCAGGTAGTCTTTCCCTTTTTTAATTCCACTAAGGGTACAAGCAATCCGTAACGCTTCCGCCTTGTCTTTCCGTATGCGAATTTTTTCGGTAAGGATTCCTTTCATGGCTTCCCGGTACAGCAATCTGGAGTGAAAGTTTTTATAGGTGTATTCCACCGGAATGCTGAACCAAAAATCGAGCACATCCTTGTCAAGCAATGGATATTTGTAGTCGAAACCGTATTTTTCGGCGTTGATGGCCCAACTATCCATTCGTTCCGGGAGATGGTGATTTTCCAGCAAGTTCAATGTAAACTGTGTCCGGTTTCCGTATCCGAAAATAATTTTTCTGTGGTGCAGAAAAATCTGCTTCCAGTGTTTTTTGATAAATGAAAAACGGAACAACCGCAGTTTTGACAGGTCTGTTTTACCGACTTTGTACGGACCTAAAAGGCCAAAAGGGATAAAAAGGGGAAGCACTTCTGTTCGTAGTTTCATGACTGTGGCTTTAATACCCATAGTCCCGGTATATTTTAACAGCGTTCGCCACTTTAAACTAAAAAATAAATGGTTAACACTCCCTCTTTGGCTAAGCGAAACAAATTCGTCGCCGCCCCACCCGCTAAAAAGGGTTTCTATATCGTCTTTTTCAGCCATCTGCATTACCGGATGTTCAATATGTTGAGTTTCAAATTCAGGGATAATAGAATTTTTCACCGTTTCATTTTTTTCGAGATCCAGGTATTTTACCCGGATGTTTTTATCCTTTTCAAAGGCATCAATAAATTCTTTTTCGTTGACCCCTTCTACCGGATTTTCGAATGTTTCTGGAGTCCATGAATACCCTGTCAATGATTTTTTGTCAGAAGTATGGTCGGCGACAATAGCCGCAACGCCACAGGAATCAATGCCCCCGCTCACATGCATCCCGGTTTTTCTGGACTCCATTCGATTGACGGTTGCAGTTACAAGCAGTTCCCGCAACCGGAGAACCGTCTTTTCGAATGTAAGCGTTGTATCTTTTTGAATTTTTTCGGGATTCCAATACGGTGAGGATGTGCATTGTCCGTTAAACCTGTGAGTAACAAAATGACCGGGAACTACCTTGAGAATATTTTCAAAAGAAGTTAGAGAATACAGTTTGTCAAAACGAAAATACCTGTCAATAAGTTTTTTTTCGGATAAAGCAATCGGAATAAGCCCTGATTTTGCCAAACCAAATTCATGCGAAGCAAAAACCAACAGGTTCCCGGAACGCCAATAAACCAACGGACGTGTTCCTATATGGTCACGGAATAATACAACTTCCTCCTTTTTTTTATCAATGACTACTGCCGCAAAATCCCCGTTGATGTGTCCGGCACATGACGTACCCCATTTGAGGTATGCTTTGGCAAAAGCTTCCTCTGGAGAATTGAAATCAAAAAATTGCCGTAGCTTTTCGTGGTTGTAGATACGAATATCGGCAACGACAAGTATTTCGTCTTCGCTGTAAATTCCGCCTTTCGGTTGCCTTCCGGGGTAATGGCAATATCCAAGGGCAATGTTATTATCTGTTTCCGTATGAAATTTAAAATTTGGATACCCCGTTGCGTTGGCCAGGGATAGAATCTCCCCGGAAGTAATTGTTTTTTTGTCAAAGTTTATGATACCGCAGATAAAACCCATGCTTGTTCGTTTTTATACATGCAGAAATTTTTCGGAAAAACAAAGTCTGATTTCCTCTGTCTTCCTGCCAATAATTTGTTGATTCCTGCTATAATATTTCCATCCGGTGCAATATACCCAAATTCTTTCATGGCATCATAATTATAGTTAGCAATTCCATGAACACTATATAATGGGTTTTAAGAATTGTTTCAAAACAGTTTCTAAAAAAGAGAAAAGCCCGAGAATAATACATTGATGTTTTTTGTATTAAAATTGTTTATGTGTTATATTCGGCTATTCAATACACACGTGCTTAAAATAAAATGCTTTAGATGAATAATTTAATTAAAAATCCGGGAGAATTAAAAAAGTTTAAAAACAAGCGGTTTAAATTTATTGTTTCTTCCAGGAATATTCGTCCTGATGTTAGTCTAATTGATTATTTGAAAGTCAATTATGTATTTATTCAACTCTCACAGATTCAAAATGTATTTGGCAGTGTTACTATTAATTCCAGGTTATATGGCGGACGGATGTATGAACAATCCCGTTCGATGACAGAAAGCCATGTAAAAGAATTATATGATAAGAATATTGGCATTTCATTGAATTTAACGAACCATTTTTTTGACATGGAATCGTATAAAAGCAGTTTGCCCCTTTTGGAAAAATTTCATTCTCCAAAGAATTCATTAATTATTACAAACGACGAGCTGGCAAAAAATATTAAGAAGGACTTTCCCGGTTACACCATAAAAGCCAGTATAATAAAAAATATCAATACCATTTCGCGTTTGGAAAAAGCCCTGGAATTGTACGATTATGTTACTTTGCCAATGGATTTGAATGACGAAGATGAATTTTTAGGCCGTATTCCGCAAAAAGACAAAGTCATTCTTTTTGCCAATGCCAATTGTGCCTATACATGCCCTGCCCGGACTTGTTATTATGGTTTTTCTCAATATAACCGTGGTGAAAAAATGACCTCTTTTTGTTCTAAAAATAAAATTGACCGGTTAGAACAGGGCCCGGTATTCTTTAATATTGAGAAATTAGCAGAAATGGGGTTTACTTATTTTAAGCTGGTACCGTTGTTTTATAAAAAGGCTGAAGTTGTAACTCAAAAATCATCATGGAGCAAAAAAACAAGTTCGCCTCATCATAAAAATCCAGATGTTTATATTGTTTCGTACCCAAAATCGGGGCGTACCTGGTTGCGGTTTATTCTTGCCAACTATTTTAATTTATTGTATAAACTAAATTTGGATGTTGATTTGTATAACTTTTTTAATATCCTTCCAAACGATAGTAAAGATGACATAAAAGGGGAACATGCATATAGATACGATAACAGACCGGATATGCCTTTGATTTTGTTTTCGCATAAAGAAATGAGTAGGTTGAAGGAACCTCATGGAAAAATAGTTTTTTTGATACGCTCGCCTTACGATATTATGGTTTCCGATTTTTTTCAGCAAACCCAACATATTAAATGCTATAATGGTAACATAAAACAATTTATCAGGGACGAAAAAAGGGGCATAAACAGGTTATGCGAATTTTATAATAATTGGGGCGAAAAACTTGATAATAAAAACACGTTTGTTTTGTCATACGAAGAGCTGCTGCAGGATACACAGGATGTGGCCGGAAAATTATTGTGCTATTTGGATTTAAGTTTTGAAAAAAAATTACTGGAATTATCGATAAATAACTCAGGCTTTGAAAGAATGCAAGATATTGAGAAGGAAAAGGGGTTTCCTTCGGATAATGCTTACGATATAAATAATAACGAAGCTTTACGGATGCGGGAAGGAAAACAAAATAGGTACAACAAATATCTTGATAAAGAGGATGTTGATTATATCAAAAATATGTTACACCAAAAACTAAACAAGAATGTTATGGAACTTTTTATAAAACACAAAAGCCTTCAATAAAAGGTTTGAAAATCAACAAGAAAAAACACAAATCCGCTTTATTTATATATCTTAAAAGTATTATGATTCCGGATGGTAATTAAAACCTTCAGCTGAGTCAGCTGCAAGCCCACTTTGCGTTTTGTCAACATCAAAATCGATTACTTCAGGTGTTTCCCATGTTTTTTTTGTTGCTTCCTGTGTTTTATTTTCTTCGTTGTTCATGATTACTTGTCTTTTTATGTTAATTACTTCATTTTTGTATTGTTCTCCAATTACATTCTCTTTCGATAAAATGCATTAAAGATGAGAGAAAGAAAGTCTGGTAATTATAAACAATATTTTGAGGAAAAAGATATTTGTTTTTTTTTACTCAATTTTGTTAGGATGCTCCATAAGGACCAATTGAAACAAGACCTTATGCTGAGTCAGGATTTTTCCCATTTGTATAATTTGAAACATCAAGATTAAAGATTTCGGGAGTTTTCCATTCTTTCTTCTTTGTTATTCTCTAGTGGAATTTTCTCGTTTTTCATAAGTCCAGTACCAGTATTTTATTTTAAATAAATAATTATTTGCAATTTAATAAGATTTTTTATCTAAAAAAGATTTTTTATAATATTTAACATCAAATTAGGAGAAGGTATTCACCTGCTACTAAACGGAATTTTGTTGTCTGTAAAATAACGAAACACCGGTGAAAAATTTTTAAATTAATTTACTATAAATTTTGTGTCAAGTTTTTGTGAGTCGATTGTTCCCGTGTGGCAATCCTTTTCAAGTAAGGGGCAATGCAACAGATTTTGTAAATCCTGCCTTTCCTGCTCAGATAAGATGTTCTCTGTTGGGATGATTGACATCAGCTTTTAATCGCCATTGGATTCGCTTGGAGGTTACTCCTTCAAGAATTTTACGGAAAGCATAACGTTCAATCCCTTTGTGAATTTCTAAATGCGAAGGCCGATTATAAGCGAATTCGATCAGCCGAACGTCTAGCATTGGGTAACGGAACTCCACGCGGAACATTCTGGCAATTAGTTCCGAATCAATTAATCTTTGTTCAACTCCTGTGTCGAATAGTTCGCGCTGATGATGAGCCTTTGTGGAAAAATGTTGACGATATCCGTTGGTAAATTTTTTTAGTTTGAATCGCAACTTATATTCGTCAATGTAGCATTGTTTCAGAAAGTTGTATTTGGCACGTTGCCATAACGCTTGTTCCAATCCGGAATGGGTTTTGACATACCAATGGTATAGCCATGGAGTAAAATGTTTCATCAGCAGTTGTATCCATGCTTTATAGGGTGCACCTCCACGACCTCTTTTATATTTATCCCGGAACAATTGCTGTACCTGATACCATTTGAATGCACTAAAGAGTTCACTTTCGTAAAAATCGCCGTAGGTTGATACGCAGTGGTCGCCGCCCCAGCCCGACAATAATACGCGAGCTTCTTTTTGATGAGCCAGCTTGCAATGCCATGACCAGCCTCCCCGTAAGGCAAACACCCCTCCAGTATTTTTTATCAGGTTTGTTTTGTCTTCTTTGGAGTCATGTTCCTGAGTCCAGATTGGCTGTAAATTGTCATGCATATCCAACATCTCAAAAATATCTTCGTAGGTCTTTTCCCAAACAGAGCGGGTCTCATCTGTCAATGCAACACATTGATAAGAAATGGTATGTAATGTGTCTTTAGGTTTTATTGTTGTTGCATATCCGGCAATGCCGTTGGAATCCAATCCTTCGCTTAATTCACAGACCAGAGGATAATCGCTTTCTAACCGGACTTCGACAGCTTGGCGAAACCGTTGCTTTAATTCGGATAATAAATCTTCATCGCTCATGCCTTTCCATTGTATATCATCGGTAAGTCTCCAATACGGTTCAGTGACGAAACCTTTGGCATCTATTTCCATAAAATGTCCTGCCTGTAACATTTCCAACTCATCATACGCTGTTTTAATAGGGGCGGGACCTAAGCCCCATAACAATTTAACGAACCATGATTCTTTGATATGTTTTTGAAGCCATTCTGAGGTAAAGAAAGCATTCGGCTCGTTAGAAAGCATAACCCCTTTTTCCGTACGGCTGTACAGTAGCAGTTTTATGCCAAAATGATCTCTTGCACAAAATTTTTTTTGATTGATCTCATACCAAATGATAAAGGCAAAATCGCCAAATAAATATTCAGTACAGTTTCTGCCCCATTTTAAATATGCACGTAAAATCAATTCGCCATCCGGAATCATCGGTTCTTCGATGGATAGCTGACCAAGAAGTTCCGTGCGATTATCCAAACGGGCATTTGCACTAATAATAGAACCGGTTTGTTTATCTGTAAAAATATCATCTTTCTTTGATAATGCAGTGTTAAACAAACTGGCTTTTGCCAAACGGCAGGTATTGGCTTTGTTGCTTGCTTTGCTATTGGCATCGGGATGCCAATAATATGATGCTTCAAGCATTTTTGACATGATATCCTCTTTAAGAGGTATTTGGGGGTGAAAACAGCAATGGATGGCACTCATATTTTTATGTTCCTTTTAGGCCGGGCATATAGTAGGTACTCAGGCATAAGAGCCGGCTCGTTCATTTGGTGAGCATTAACCGCCCAGTTAATGTTCCCTTCAATCAGCTTAACGCCTTCCGGTGTGACTGTCAAATCCCATCCGATACTAAACAAATCGGGAAAATTTGCATGTGCCTGCAAATTGTTTTAGTTTTTGAAGCATATCATCAGAAACAGTAACAGGCAATTTTGTTATTGTTTTCATTTTTCCTTCCTGTATATCTATCGGCAAAGCATAAACATAGCCGGAATAACTATCTTTAGGTAATTCCAGAACTGCAGAAATGGCCTTTGCTTTACAGCCTGTCCATATGGTTATCAAACGAATTGTAATTAAAGTATCAAAATAAGAAAATGCCTGCAAATCAGGATGGTTTTGCAACAAAGGCTGAACAATGTAATCTTGTTCATTGATTAGCGATTGAACAAATGCAAGTGTCTGTTCTTTAGTATTTATATTTTTTCTGCCGAAACAATTAATGAATAATTGCCCGAAGATGCTTGGTATACTATTCTGTATATACCTATTTGTTGACTGCCACATAGTGGTTTAAAAAACAACGAAGATTGTTGAAATAATTGTTTTTCTGATACTTTGCTCCCTTTGAATATAACGTTTCCTTCAATAATTGGAAATCCTTGTTTTTGCACTTTTTTTGCAAAGACAGCTTTGTCAGTTAAAAGATGTTTAGTTTCCATACTAAGCCCGGGGGATATTATCAAATTTTCAAAGTTACTGAACTTCTTTAAAATTCTGTTTTTAGATGTGATGAATTTCTTTAAAATTTCCTGCATTGGGCGTAATTGTTATGTTTTCCGAAATTAGCCATGCATGGGCGTTTAACTTTTTTCGCTTTCCTTGTCTATTTGCAAGCCAAGATACATAACCGAGGCTATTCCTCTTCGCTGTAACATAAACCGGGCTGTAAATGATTTCACAAGGCACACGTTTTTCCAAACAGCAAATTTATTAGCTCGCGAAGCTGCATTGCGTATTTCAATGAGAAACAAAGAATCCGGTCTTACTTTTAACTTTTCAAAAGGAATTAGTAAACCCGTACATTTCTTATATGGCAGTATTATTAGTAAAATTTTTGAATACCACAATAACACCAGAGCTTCGATAAATAATAATTTTTGCTCCTTATTTAGCATAAAGAATTTCTCGAATAATTTCATGAAGTATGAACAAGGTCTGCATCAATTGCTTTTTGTAAAAAGGCATCTACTTCTTGTTTACAAACATCTTCTTCAACATCGAATTCGGTTAACAGTTGATCTGTAATTTCAGAAAATGTTTTTGGTTCGTTAATCAGCTCCCAAATTCTTTTGCCAACCGGGGTTAAACCAAAGTACTTTCCTTTCTCAATGTGCATCATCACCTGGTGATTGTCTAACTCACCATCAATGATTTGTTGGTTGCGGTAGTATTTTTCCATAATGTAAGTTTTAAATATCCTTAATTTGTTCTTGTTTACCTGTCCAGACGGATTTGTGTTACTTGCTTCTTTCCCATGGGCAAAGTCCATGGCAAGGAGACAGTATACAGGCAACTGACCTGAAGGGGTTGAACTTTTCGTTGCAGCCTTGCAACTCATCACACCGTCAGCCTTCTGTCTTTATCAACATATCCAAACTCTTTCATTGTATCGTAATTATATTCCACAATTTTATCAATTTGTTCTTTGGAAAGAAAATCATGGTAATTGCCTATTTTCCCTTTCCAAAAAAACTGTTTGTTGCGTTGCATTCTTTCTTTAAATCCGTTTTCATTTTCCATTTGCTGCAATTGCTTAAAATTGCTGTTGCAAATGGCCCTTTTTAACCTTTCTTCCTCATACTCCAATCCAAGAAAACGTACAATGTTGCCGAAAGTTTCCACCGGAGATAAAAGCATATCTTCATAACGGGCGATATGTACCGGTATTTTCAACTGGTTTTTCCAGCTTTGCACATGGTTTCCCCATGATAACAGCTTCTGCCTTAACTGGCCATCAGGTCCTCCTGCAATAAATGCCTCTTCATTCAATAAAAGCTTAAATGTTTTTTCAATTTTATTTGCCCCGTGATTGGCATACGATACACACACATCGAAGGGATTACGCACAAAATACACAGCACACCTGCTAACATCTTCAGGAAAAATCGGTTCGTTGTTCATATTCAAGGTATATGCATCATGAACTTTCTTGTAGCAATTTTCTTCCTTTCTTTCTATTTTTTCTGACAAAGCCCGGTACATATCAGGACGGTAGGTATCTACCTCGTCATGATATAACTCGAAAGGGTTCAACCCTGTTTGTTCTTCAAAATCGACTGGACTGCTTGCAATAGAGGTCGCTTCTATCTTTTCAAGGGGAAGGGGCTTCTCTGCATTTTGCTCATAATTTGCCAGAAACATGCGAAACCATGTATTGCCCGATTTCGGATAAGATGCCAGCCAAACAATGTTCTTCATGACAAAATTTCTTTTTCTATGAAGTGCATCGTGTCGTGAATGTCGCAAATAGCAGGCCTTGTTATGCGTACCACAGAAACTTTTTTAGCCAGGGTAAACAGCTGTTTAAAATATTTTTTTTCGGTTTCGGGCATGCCTTTAAGATAAACCCGTCGGTATATCTGGTGCCTGAGAGCATTATATTTTGCAATACCGTCAAGTTCTTTTGCAAAATATTCTTCTTTTTGATGGGAAGCAAGTACAAATATCCGGTCCAGTTTATGCCCGGTATCAATTCTTTCTTCCGCCGACAAATAAAATTTATCCATTCCGGGGCGGATCCGGCTTAGTCCATTTTGTCCGATCTCTAATTTTGTAAGCGCTTCTTTCCATAATTTTATCCGTGTTTTTACCGGTAAAATTGTTATTCCCGGATCGGAAACGGCTACAGGTGAAATGTCATCGTTTATGAAAACACCACCCCTTTGACAAAAAGCCGCTGTTAAAGACGATTTTCCCACACCTGAATGTCCGCAAATCATTATGCCCTTGCCATTATATTGAAAAGAACTTCCGTGAAAAGGCAATATCCCACGCTGATGAAGAAGGGCCCCCAATACAGAACCTTCAAGAAAAAGATTGACTGAATTTTCATCCGCAATTTCGTACGGGTTAACCCAAATTGTTTGTCCGTTTTGTACCCGGTAGCGGGCGACGTTTTTTATATCCAGAAAAAAATCATCCTCTTTTATTTTGAAATAAGGACGGGAAAAGATATAAGAATTGACAAGTTCCGGTTCCCCTTTTTTATATTTTATATGGATGTCTTCTGACAAATTCGATAGATTCATTTCAACTTTTATTAATGTGTATTTTCCTGTTCAAATATATGGGTTTCATCAAAAATTATATAGGAAATTTTCACATGTCTTTAACAAGTAAGTTATTATCTGCATAGTAGCAATATACCGGCGAGAAAAATCTAAACAAGTTGACCACAAATTTTGCCTCAGGATCTTGCGAATCAAGAGCCTTTGCATGGCAATACTTCTGAAGAAACGGTTTGTTTAACAGATTTCTTAATTCCTGCTTTTCCTGCTCCGATAACAGAAAAAGTTCTTTATCCGGATGGTTGACATCTGCTTTTTTTCTCCAGCGAATGCGTTCGGTTGTTACTTCCTTTAAAATTTGTCTGAAAGCATATCGTTCTATCCCCTCGTATATTTTCAGATGAGACGGCAGGTTATAAGCGAACTCGACCAACGGAACATCCAACATGGGGTAACGGAATTCTACCCGGAACATCCGGGCGCTTAGTTCGGAATCAACAATTCGCTGCTCTACACCAATATCGAACAACTCACGGCGATGGTGGGCTTTGGTTGAATAATACCTACGATATCCCTTCAAAAATGTTTTTAGTTTTGGCATTAATCCGTATTTTTGAATATACTGTTTTTTTTAAAAAGCAGTATTGGCTTCTTTTTAACATTGAATGTTCAAGTCCTAAATGCCTATAACCGAGGCTATTCCTCTTCGCTGTAACATAAACCGGGCTGTAAATGATTTCACAAGGCACACGTTTTTCCAAACAGCAAATTTAATAGCTCGCGAAGCGGCATTGCGTATTTTAATGAGAAACAAAGAATCCGGCCTTACTTTTAACTTTTCAGAAGGAATTAGTAAACCAGTACATTTCTTATATGGCAGTATTTTCAATAAAATTTTAGAATACCACGATAATACCAATGCTTCGAAAAATAATAATTTCTGCTCCTTACTAAGCTTAAAGATTTTTTTTAACAACTTCATGAAGTATGAACTAAGTCTGCATCTAATGCTTTTTGTAAAAAGGCATCCACTTCTTGTTTGCACACTTCTTCTTCAATATCGAATTCGGTTAACAGTTGATCTGTAATTTCAGAAAATGTTTTTGGCTCATTAATCAACTCCCAAATTCTTTTTCCTACCGGGTTTAATCCAAAATATTTCCCTTTTTCTATGTGCATCATAACCTGGTTGTTGTCTAACTCACCATCGATGATTTGTTGGTTGCGGTAGTATTTTTCCATAATGTAAGTTTTAAAGATCCTTAATTTGTTCTTGTTTACCTGTCCATACGAATTTGTGTTCCTTGCTTCTTCCCATGGGCAAAGTCAATGGCAGAGAGACAGTGTGCTGGCAACTGGCATGAAGGGGTTGAATTTTTCGTTGCAGCCTTGCAACTCATTACACCGTCAGCCGTCCGTCTTTATCAATATATCCAAACTCTTTCATCGTGTCGTAGTTATATTCTACAATTCGTTGTATTTGTCCTTCTGAAAGATATTCTCGATAGTTGCCAATTTTTCCTTTCCAGAAAAAATTTTCACATAACTGCATTTTCTCCCGAAATCCTTGTTCCTGTTCCATTTGTTGAAGGTTTTTAAAATCACTGTTAATTATTGCACGTTTCAAACGTTCTTCATTACACTCCACCCCCATAAAACGAACAATTTCTCCAAAGGTTTCAACCGGTTTTTGGAGCATATCTTCGTAACGAACAAAATGGATAGGTATTACTGATTGGTTCTTCCAACTTTGAACGTGACTTTTCCATGACATTAAAATCTGACGGAGTTGTCCCCCTTTCTTTCCAGACAGGGAAGAATTTTCATCTAAAATAAAATCAAGTGTTTTTTCAATTTTCTTTGCACTATGGTTAGCGTATGAAACACAGACATCCAATGGATTACGCACAAAACAAACGACTCCTTTGCTGATATCCGCAGGAAAAAGAGGTTCTCCATTTCGATTTAGGGTATAAGCATCGTGCATTTTTTTGTAACGAATCTCTCCATTTTTTTCAGCCTTCTTTGATTGAATATAGTATAAATCCGGGCGATATAAATCGACTTCATCAGGAAATAATTCAAAGGGGTTCAATCCGATTTGCTCCTCAAAATCAATTGCGTTGCTTGAAATGGAAGTTGGCTCTATCTCTTCGAGAGATACCGGGTTTTCTGTATCTTTCTGATAATTTGCCAGGAACATACGAAACCATGTATTGCCCGATTTGGGATAAGATGCCAGCCAAACAATATTTTTCATGATTCTATTTCATTTTCAATAAAACGTATGGTTTCCTGAATATCGCAGATTTGAGGCCTTAGAATATCGGTAACCTTGACTTTGTTTGCCAGAAGAAACATTTTCCCAAAATATTTTTTTTCTGTTTCGGGCATCCCCTTTAAATATATTCTGCGATAAACCTGTTTTCTCAAGGCGTTGTATTTTCCCATCCCTTCGAGTTCGGTTGCCCGATATTCATTTTTATTGTGGGTAGAAAGAATAAATATGTGGGATAGGTTATGTTCCGAATCAGTTTTTTTCTCCATTGGCAGGTAAAACTTATCCATTCCAGGTCGTATCCGCTGCAAATTGCCGGCTCCCATTTTTAACTTTTGAAGCGCATCATCCCATAGTTTTATCCGCGTTTTAACCGGAAGGATGGTCGTTTTTGAACCGGCAACAGTTATAGGGGTGATATCATCGTTAATAAAGGTTGCCCCTTCCTGACAAAAAGCTGCCGTTACCGATGATTTTCCTGCTCCGGAATGGCCACAGATAATGATTCCCCTGTCTTTGTATGAAAAAGAACTACCGTGAAACGGTATTATCCCACGTTGATGCAGAAGGGCGCCCAGAACTGAACCTTCAAGAAAAAGATTTACCGATTCCTCATCGGCATCTTCATACGGGCAGATCAAAACTTGCTGTCCGCTTTGTACCCGGTAGCGGGCAATATTTTTTATGTCCAGAAAAAAATCATCCTCTTTTATTTTAAAATGAGGACGGGAAAAGATATAAGAATTGACAAGTTCCGGTTCCCCTTTTTTATATTTTATATGGATGTCTTCTGACAAATTCGATAGATTCATTTTTTTATTATTCTAAAACACAATTATTTTTTTACATATTCTTTCACCAGTGTTATTGCTCTATTCTGAATAAATTTTGATATTTTCTTTATTATGAGTAATAAAAAGTGGAAACAACTGCCCTTTATCTACAGGTATTGGCTTTGGGAAAATGTGTAATACAGGTGCCCAGCAGGATTCAAGAGGTGGTCTGTTTTCGTAAATCAGATCTTCAGTAAATTGTAAATGTATCCATTTAACCAATCCGAAAGCTTTACCGGACTGGGTGACTGGCATTTTTACAGTTTTGTTTTGCTCTGTAAGATGTTTGCGACTGGTAAGATCAAATCGAAGCAACTCCACGGATTCGCTTAAGGCATTGGGCATGATCTGTTTTAGTTTGGCACCATTGATCGGATACATGAGCGGTTTAAAACGGTTAAATGATGACAAGTCAAATCCACTGACGTCCTGAATGTTAAAGAATGGAAGCAATGTGGGTATTTTGCCTACTAAAACACCCCATGTAGCAATTTGACTGGGTAAAATCACTGCATTTTTCTTTACAAGCCGAACCATGGCATCTTCCATGGTTGGTAGCACATTTTCTTCCAAAAGGTTATTGTCTACAATCTCTGAAACTAGTAGGTCTGCTCTTTCAGGCAAATCTTCGCCAATCCTGAGTTCTGTAGATTTTTTTAAAATTACGGAAACCCGATCTTGCAGATTATTTTTAATGATATTCTCCCGGGCAGCTTGACCAATCAAAGGTTCCTTTTCACAGGTATAAACTTTTTTGGCCCCGGCACGTGCGGCCATCAGGGCCAAAAGACCGGTACCAGTTCCGATTTCAAGTACAATTGAATCTGGCTTGATAAATGCACGAAGCGCTCTGTCATAAATATCGTTACGCGTCTGATCATTTATGATGTTAAAATGCCATCCGGGAACCTTCTTCTTCAGTGCCCATTCTGCATGGAAACGCACCTGTAAATTATCAGGCTCCATTTCCAATGCTTTAACCGCAATCCTTTTTCCTATATCCTTTTTCGAAGAAGTCTTTTCAGATAAAAGATAGACCGCATGACCAAATTTGGCGAGTTCTTCGGCAAACCGGGGGTGTTTCTTCAACTTCAGGATAAACCGTTGTATGTCTTCTGGAAACTCATTGTACCATTGCATATATACTTCTTTTGATATGATATTTTTAGGAATTTTCTTCAGCTGATTGGAAAGAACCATATTTTTTTACCAGCGCAACATATCGGAGGTAAAGCGTATATTGCCTCCAGTTCCTTACATTTTTCAACCTATCTTTCGAAATCGGTTGGTCAAAAACTTTTTTGAAGGCTTCCGGTTTAAAAAAAGGAAGGTGTTCTCCAGCAGGTAAGGAATAAAAAAGCTTTCCCAGGTATTCTTTACTGTTTTGGAGGTCTCTTAAAGAACAGGCTATACGCAGAGGTTCCTCTTTGCCTTTCCGGATTCGGATTTTTTCTGTCAGAATGTCTTTCATGGCTTCCCTGTAGAGCAAACGGGGCTGGAAATTTTTGTAGGTATATTCAGCAGGCAGGCTAAACCAAAAATCCAATACCTCCTTATCCAATAGCGGATATTTGTATTCAAAGCCGTATCGTTCGGCATTGATAGCCCAAGATTCCATTCGTTCTGGTAAATGATGTGATTCGAGTAGATTTAACGCAAACCGGGTGCGATTTCCGTATCCAAACGGATTCGTTTCTTTATGTAGAAAAATTTGTTTCCAGTGTTTTTTAATGAATGAAAAGCGTAGGAATCGTAGAATTGACCGATCTGTTTTACCTGCCTTATATACAGGCAAAAGGCCAAAAGGAATGCATAACGGAAGTACATCAGTACGAAATTTCAAAATCGTTGCTTTTATCCCTTTAACCCTGGCATACTTCAACAAAGAAAGCCATTTAAAGCTGAAAAACAAATGATTTACTGTTCCCCGCAAGCTGAGCGAAACGAATTCATCCCCGCCCCATCCACTGAAAAACGTTTCAATGTTGTCTTTTTCTGCCATCTGCATAACCGGGTGTTCGATGGGCATTGTTTCAAATTCAGGAAGAATGGTATCTTTAGCTGGTTCATATTTTGGGGGTCTCAAGTATTTTACAGTTACCTTTTTATCATCCCTGAATGCTTCTATAAATTCCTTTTCATTGGCTCCGTCTACCGGATCTTCGAACGTTTCCGGGCTCCATGAATAACCTGTCAATGATTTTTTATCTAGTGTATGGTCGGCAACAATTGAAGCAATTCCACACGAATCAATACCTCCGCTGATATGCATCCCGGTTTTCCCTGGTTCCATCCGGTTGACGGTTGCAGAAACAATCCGTTTCCGCAGCCCGACAACGGCATCATCGAATGTGAGTGTTTTATCTTTCTTAATTTTTCCCGGTTCCCAAAAAGGTTTGGAAGTGCAGTTCCTGCTATTCGAATAACTGACATAATGCCCCGGAATTACTTTATAAACATTTCTGAAAGAAGTTTCCGTATAGAGAGTATCATATCGGAAATGACGGTCAATCACTTTACGCTCTGAGAGAGAAACCGGAACAAAGCCGGATTTGACCAAGCCGAATTCATGGGAAGTAAATATGAGTTTCTCCTCCGATTTCCAATAAACCAAAGGACGCGTTCCGATATGGTCGCGAAGCAGGCAGACTTCCTTCTTTTTCTTATCTACAACAACGACGGCAAAATCCCCGTTAATATGGTTGGCACATAATGCCCCCCATTGCCGGTAGGCTTTGGCAAAAGCTTCTTCGGGAGAAACAAAATCAAAATATTGTTTTAATTTTTCACCGTTATAAATACGAATGTCTGCAACAACCAGCACATCCGCATCACTGTAAATCCCCGCCTTGGGCTTCCGATCCGGATGATGGCAGTACCCCACGGCAACTGACTCTTCCTTTTTTGCATTAAGGATAAACCCCTGATACCCCGTTGCTTTAGCCAAATAGGTTATCTCTTCCAGGCTAACGGCCTTATCATCTAGATTAATAATACCACAGATAAAACCCATCTACTTTCGAAACAAACTATTTTTCACATTTATCATTTTACAAAAATCCAATTACAAAACTTGAATGCAGCTATTATTGTCCGGTTAAGAAAGATTGGATTCAAACAGATTACCTCACTGCGTTTGCATTGACAACATTATTGGATAATTATTTAGGAGGCAAAAGAACTTATTATCCCGAACTTTCAAAAAAATGAACCCTCGACTCACTCTGGCAAAGGAATTCTTTTATATAAAAGTAGAAACGCCACAAAATAAACTTATTATGAAAAGTCGTTGCATGCAATATCCGACTTTAAAACAATACATGTATTTCCACTTTGGGTTTTGTCTACATCCAAATCAAAACTTATCTGTTTTTGAATTAGCTGATATGTGGGGATGTAAAATAATCTTCGACACCAGTAAGTGTAGGCGCGCTTTCTGTTCTATCTACGTCCAGGTCTATAATTTCCGGTAATTGCCATAATTGTTTGGCATTTTCTTCGTTGTTCATGATGTAATGATTTTAAATTTTTAATGAATTTGTATGCAATTTATTACATTATGAAATAAATTGCAATAGTTTTTTAAATTATTATTTTCAATTTAAGTGAACAGATTTCCTTTTTTCAGTCCGGCTAAGGCAGCCTGATAAGACGGAATATAACTTTCCTGAAAAAAGAGGGTATTTACCTTCAATGTTTGCTTATCTTTGCATCGGATATGCAGTTCCCCATTATTACGAACAATTGTTCCAGCCTCACATCCAACATCTTCTTTTGAAAGAATAATCCGAGCATCCATCAACTTTACGTCCTGTCCTTTATAAGAGGTTATAGCTCCTTTATTCCAAGGGTTGCAGGCCCGCACTAGGTTGCAGATTTCAACAGCACCCATTTGTTGCCAGTCAATTTTAACATCTACCAGTGCCGGACGCTTTTGATAAGCATTTTTAAAAGCGCCCCGGTCAATAACAGGCAGGCTTATTCCTTTCATTATAAAATGAATGATTAACAAAACCCCCTCTATACAAAGCTGACTGAACAACTGGCTAACCTGTTTGCAGTTGTAATGTTCCCGGTTTTCAATTTCTTTTAACCAAACCACATCGCCAGAATCCAGTTTTTCTGTAAGATAATGAATACACAAGCCTATCTTTTCAGCCCCATATTTTAGTTGCCAAAACACAGGGGTAGGTCCTTTAAACGCAGGCAACGAACCAAAATGAATGTTAAAAAGCGGGGTCTGGCAAACCAGCCGCTCCAGCCTGATCCGGTATTTATACCCGATGACAAAACAAACATCATATTTTCCCTTATTCAGCCATGGATACAAATCCCGGTCTTTATTCCTTTCTTCCGTCATCGGAATACGGGTCTGTCTTGCAAATTCAAGGACTTTTTTATTGACAAATGGATCGGAAGACGGAGAGTAATAAAGATACACTTGCAGGCTTTGTTGCCCTGCAAGTGTATAGACTAAGGGAATCAGTGCATCTGAATCTGAAATAATACCGACACGCATATGCACTGAATTACGAACGGTCAGGGTAGTTCCCTTTATAGCATATAATGTAATTAATGGCTATACAAGGCATCACGTTGTTGTGGTCATACCCGTTTCCGGTATCTTGTACCGTCTTTTCATTTAAATCTCGCACTACGGTTCTTCCTGAAGCAGAGCCCTTCAAATATCCAAAGGCTGTTCCTTCAGTGCTCTCCAATATCCCCAAAGCGGTATTTGAAGAAGGTTGCTCCTCATTACCGGAGGATGCCGAACTGGTCCTGACCTGATGGTTATGCTTCGGCATGGTTTCCGTTGTCAGGGCTACGCTTGGGGTACCTGCACTTAGCCCTAATTGTCGGTGTGTTAATCCGGGGCCTTGTCCTTGTCCGACAACCATTCGCCCCCTTAGGTCAGGTAAGGCAAAAGTGGTTCTCCCATCCCCGCCATAAGTTGCTGCGATTAAAGAAAACAACGCCTGATATTGTGTCTCTGAAACAGGCAAAACATTTCCGTTGCAGATCAGCCAGTTTGTCGGGGCATAGTCACCGGCAAAAGCCCGTATTTCTCCTATAAGTCCTTCCATAATATAATTAATTTTAAATGTTAATATTTATTAGGGCCGTGGCGGATATTCTCCGGTCACTGCAATACAATAATTAAGAGATAAAAACGGTGGCATATTCGGGTGTGCCTCGTCTCCGCCTGCCATACCGATAGTCGCTGCATTCAGTGAAACAGGAGATGAAAGATCTGCATTATATATATTAAGATGAACTGTACCTCCATTCGGAATCGCCAGAATTCCGTCTGGTGATGGTCCGTTTCCAAAACTATTATCAGCCTGAAAACCATGAGAATGAGCTGGCATTTCCTTTGTGGTCAGTGCAACAGCTTCCTGACCAGCAGCTGTTCCCAGATCGAAATTATACATACCGGATTCACCGGAGCAGATGGGGGTTCTTGACCTTAAATCGGGCAATGCAAAGGTATTCCTTCCGTCTCCCCCGTAAGTTGTCCCTAAAAGGGAGTAGAGAGCCTGATTCTGATTAATCTCTAATAGTGTTCCGTCGCAATAGTTCCATCCTTTCGGACAAAAATCAAATGCAAACGGACGAATTTCGCCTAAAAAAGTATCTGTCATAATTGTCTGTTTTAATTAGGATTAATTAAGGCCGTTGCGGATAAATTCCGTCACTGCAGATGTAATAATTAATGGCCAGGAAAGGGGCCATATTTTCATGAGAAAGATTTCCCCCAGTCTGGGCGATGGCTAAAGGGCTCAACGTGACAGGATTTTCTTCTTCATCAACATAACCAGGTGTAGATGGAGTTCCTGAATCTGTTTTATAGCCAAAATTGGACAAGTAAGATGTCCCATCATTTTCAGGAGCTGCCACCAGAGACGGTTTGTCAGCACTCATGACGCTGGTAAAGCTATGCGCATGCTCCGGTATTTCCCAGGAATTAAGCGTAACCCGCTCTTCTCCTGTCTTTCCACCAAGAGACAAAGACAATTGCCCCCCCGCACCTACCAGTGTCCTTCCCCTCAGATCAGGAAGGGTAAAATACGTACGCATATCACTTTCTCCATAATAGTTCTGAATTATGGAAAAAAGTGCCGTGTAGTCATTAATCAAAACTTTTTGTCCGAGACAGGGCAGCCAATCTACAGGGTAATAATTATTAGCAAAAGCCCTAATTTCTCCAATAAATGCATCCATAAGCTTAAATTTTAAAGGTTAAACTAATTTATCTTAAAAATATTAACAAAGGGTTATTCCCTTTAGCATTTACGATTCCTTCTGAAACAAATTTTATCATTAGGAAATCATATAAATAATCTTTTTATGAAACAAAGAGATACTATCGATTAAATTATAATAAAAGACATAGATTAATACGCTATTAAAATGACAATAATATATGTTACTAATTATTTATATCTATTTAATTATTCAAACAATATGCTTACAAGGTATTATTTTTTATTCATTTTTTCAATAGTTATCTAATATTATTTTACTCTGTAACAAATTGATAAGCCATTATGAGGACGGATAAATTGGAATAAAAAAATCCAAACATTCAAATTTCCGGCTATAGTGCGGATAAAAATACCTCTCTAAAACCGATCAAATTTGATGGAGATCCTTAAGGATTTATAATATCTTAAGTTTAGACAAGGCTCGAAATATGAGCACAACAGTATTCTGTGAATGTTTTTAACGAAGCATAAACTTAAAAGTTTTATTAAGAGGAATAGCTTTGGGGTTGTTCTTGCAACGATTCGAGTGATTTTCTTTTCAAGCATGTATAACTCTGACAAATTGCAACCGCACAAGTTATCTCAGAAGTTTATTCTAAAAACGAGATAAAATGCGATTAACTTCCTTCCTGGGGATTATAATTTCATTTATCGCTTTTTCTTCAACATCCCACCCATACACAAATGGATTTTTTATTGCAGATGCTTCTTCATCCAACCTCTTATCATTACTTTTCAATCGTTTAATTATTTGATCGAATTTACTGCTTCCTTCCAGTTCTTTTGCAATCAGAAAATAATTCAGGGCTTCTTCATAATTCTTAATTTTCAGATTGGCAACAGCCAATATCCTGAAAAGCGATAGTTTAGTTCCAAAAATTGTTTTTATATCGGAATAAAAAAACTGCATGAAAGATAATGCTCTGCCTTTTTTATAAACGATTTAATACAAGACTCTTTTTCAAACCATGAATCGTCTAATGAATAATTAAGAAAACCAGTTTTTCCATTTTTCAATCCATCAAATATCCACATCATTTCGGGAACAACCACCCAACCCGATGGAAATTTTATTTTAGAATGCTGTGTATCAATAATGATTATTTCTTTATTTTCTTTGCAGCAGACACCGAGAAGGTATTCAATATCGTTATGAAAATCAGCATGGCAGGGAAAAGCATCCTTTAAGTTGTCAAATGATATTATATCGCTTTTTTTATCCATTAAAAACGATAAGTCACGATCGGTTAAATAATATTAAAATCGCTATTATACAGAGAAAAAGCCGCCATATACCTCTTTTTCATATTTAAAACCCAGTGTTTCCAAATCGCATCTACCTTTGAATATAAAGAGAGAGCCTTGCTGGCATCAAACAACTGCCTCCTTTCTGCAAAACACCGCATAATAGCTTCTTCAAGATTAAGTGTCGATGCTGTATTTATTTGGTGGGAAAACATATCTTTCTTTAAAAGATTTTGGTCTTCTTTTATATTGTGTTCGATAACCAATACCCCAATCACGGAAAAGCGTTTCCCAAGCGAAAAGTCTTTAATTTCTACTTCGATATTATGTTTGTTGCAAAATGGAATCTGCTGTCTGATTTTTGAATTTTTAATGATATTTAAATCAACTGTAGGTACGTTATACATCACCTGAAAGTAACAATATCGTTCAAATACCTCGCAAAACCCCTGGGTGATAGCTCCTTCAAAAGTATTTCCGCCAGCCTGTCCGTTTGTTCCGCAAATTTTGGAAATGAATTTTATAGAAACTTTTACATTTTCGTTTCTGCACAGAGAGTACCCATTAACCCAATGGTATTTAGAAATGTCTGATTTCAATAAAACATCCCTGTCTTTGTGCTGTTGAACACTCAGTGGAACAAACTGTTCGGGAAGGATGCTACGTACCTTATCAGGTATTTTTTTATAAGTATAGCCGTCTAAATATTTATAATCATTGATTTTATAAAACGCCTCTTCATTAAGCTCTATATTATAAAACACATCTTTCCTCTCAGGTAAATGCCTGAAAGGAAAGACAAACTTCCCGAAGATACACGTTCTGCAATTCCTGCATAAGCGCTGGCTTGGGCTAAAACAGGGGTACCCCCTTTCCGAAACTCTGAATGGGTGTATTTTTTATTAAACAACGTCCGCTAAAAACATCCAACCCGATAATACTTTTGCCTGAAAATATTCAAGTTTAAAGCCTAAACGTCCAAATCCTTCTTCAATATTTTTTATGATATTATCGGGAATATCCGATTTGTAATTTTCAAATATTTTAGGTGAGTTTTGTAGTTTCATAAAAAAATAAATTAAAAAATAAAAACAAGGCATTTCTAAAAGTCACTGAAATGTTCTAACGTGTTTTATTTGGAATAAGTAAGGAGCTTGTGAAAAAGATTAAAACAAAATCCTTTTTCGGGAAGAAAAAAGCTTCGTAGAAAAAATTTCAACAGGAAACAAAAAAATAAAAACACAAATCATCATATAAATGTAGTAATAAAATCTGGTTTCCTTTTTATCTTTTAACTCATGGTAGAATATATTGAATATACATTCCTTGAGATTATTCGATATTGAAATCATAAAAAAAACAGCAATATGCTATCATTATCTTGACGTGAAAAAACAGAACCCGTCATTCCCCTTGTAGAACAGAACAGTCTTTTCGCTGCTTAAAGAAGATGACTTTATTGTCATGAAGATCAGGTTGGTTGGAAGTAATTCAGGATAAGCCCTTTTTATAGCCGAGCCGAAATTGATTGAAAAAATAAAATTCATCAGCCGCCTGTTTTCATATAATTGAAAATATATAGGTTCATGTTTTTGAAGCTTTGAGGTATAAATTAGAGATAATACCTAAATTGTTCGAATCATTCCCCAATATTCATCACACGATTTCCAATGCTTTCTGCTCGGCTATTTGGGAGAGAAAACCTATCGTCTCAGGGATACATACGTCCTCATCAATACGAAATCTTTCTGTCAGGCTCTGAATAAGGTCTTCAACTTTTACAGGTTTCCCGATCATTTCCCAAATAATTCGCCCTGTTTTATTTAAACTTAGATAAGCGCCGTTTTCAATGTCCATCATTACCAAATCATCGCCCAGCTCACTAATTATTAAATGATCGTCCTTTCGTTGTACCACACTGTCTATGGAGAAATTTTTCATGATAATTTGTTGTTACAAAAAATAATAATGAACAAAAGTATATTTATTTGGGTAAATATGAAAGCCGTAGTTGCAATAACAAGATAAATCATTATATATTTAGCCACAAATTGAATTTTATGTACAAATACTGGGGGTTCGGGGTAAATATTGCTTCAGATATTGAGTTTCCGGAACTATTAAAAAATAATTTTAAAACCGCTGATGTTGCTTTTGTTGTTGGTAAAGTTCCGACTGAAATAGAAGGAGAAACGGTTTCAGCCAAACAATTTTCGTATCAAATAAATGACCGGGAATTACTCTTTTCGGTTCACGACGTAGCAAAATATTATGCTGCGGAAGGCAATCAAGTTGTTATTGAGCCTTCTAAGCCTGAGGACGATAGCAGGGAAGTCAGGCTATATGTGCTTGCCACTGTTATGGCTTCCATATTATTGCAACGAAATCGGTTACCACTTCATGCGTCAGCAATTAAAAAAAATGGAGGTTTGGTTTTAATAACCGGCGATTCTCGTGCCGGAAAGTCAACCTCTCTGGCAGGTTTGTTAAAAAAAGGCTACACCGTTTTCAGCGATGATGTGATTGTGCTTCAGAAAGAAGAAGCCCAAGTTCTTGCAAAAGCATCATACCCGATGGTTAAATTATGGAACGATACTTTAACAAAAATGAATCACCCTATGTTTGAAGACCGTTCATTTCGGATTCAAAAAGATATCGACAAATATGGGCTTTTCTTTCACGACCGGTTCGATAAAAAAAGCTATCCGGTAAAAAAAGTATTTGTTTTAAAAGTAGGAAATAGCCTAGAGTTAACTTCGCAGATATTAACTGGTAAGAAAGCCTTTGATGCTTTGATTATGCAAATTTACCGCCCGATGTTAATCCAAAACAATGCCCAGCGGCTTTTGTGCTTTACCTTGGTAACCGATATTATAAAAAACGGCAGCATCATCGAAATTTGCAGACCGGTTGAGTGTAACACGGAAGATTTGATTAATTTCATTGAATCACAACTATAAGAATTAGCAATGGCTTCCATATTATTAAGAAAACGACCAGCCAGAGAATATTTAATTTTTGCCGAAGCCTGGATTCTACTGGCGCTATCCCGAAGCCTCATCTATTTTATGCCTTTTCGGAAACTACTCCCGTTATTGGGGAAACAAGTAAACCAGCCGGAAGCAAACCATGCTGCTTCGGAGCCTGTGGCGTCCGAAGATGTACTTAAAACGATACAAATTTCGATACTGAGGGCAGCCCGAAGGAGCCCCTGGCGCACCATGTGCTTTGAGCAGGCCATAACTGCCCGCATGATGTTGCGCCGGAGAAATATAAAAAGTGTAATCTTTTTTGGGGTAAATATAAATTCAGAAAACCAAGATGAAAAAATGACTGCCCATGCCTGGTTAATTTGCTCCGATTTTACGGTTACCGGTGGCAAAAACAATAACCAATTTGCAGTAGTTGGGCGGTTTTGGGTTTGAAATAGCAATTTCTGTTTGGTACTCATTCAAAAAAATATAAATTGCAGTTCAATAATTTTTAATTTGTAACCACATAAAAAATATTATGAAAGAAGAGAAAATTAATACTGAAATTCAAAATACGGGCGCTGCAAAACCAGTTTCTAATGAAGACTGGGAAACCCCGGAAATGTCAGTAATTTCAATAGATGATACGATGAATACTCTGGGCTCCGGGGGTGATTTTGTTGGACGATCTTAATAATTACATTTAGCTAATTTTTATCCGAATATAATTGTTTTGATAAATACTCAAACAAAATTCGACAAAAGTTCATATATTTATGGTTTAAATAATTAAATTTTAAAACTTCAATTTCATGGAACATAAAAGACCTAATTCTGAAATTAAGGATGTGAATAAAGCAGAACTAGCTGTAAACGAAAAATGGGAAACCCCTGAAGTATCTGTGATTTCAGTGGATGAAACAAAACTGCATCAAAATTATGGGAGTGACGCCGTGGCAATGAGTTAAACGGAAATAAATATATTCAGCTACAGGGCGTAAAAAATGAAAAGCATGATGAAGCGGATAGTTGGTACTGTCTGCTTTTCGTTTTTTTGAATATTTCTAAAAAGAAATTATCTTGTCGATTGTAAATTTTAAAACCAAAATCATGAAAAACGAAAAAATCAACACTGAAATTCAAAATGTAAATGTGGAAAAGAATACCGCAAACGAAAAATGGGAAACCCCGGAAATGTTGGTATTTTCTGTAGGAGAAACAAAGAATGGAATTTTTGGTCCTTCTGATGGATCATCTTACAGTTAAGGAAAAAACTGAAAACGTTCATTTTTCAGCTGTTTTCCACATCCAATAAGCAGCTACAGAGCGTAAAAAATGAAAAGCATCATGAAGCGGATAGTTGGTACTGTCTGCTTTTAGTTTTTTTGAATATTTATAAAAAGAAATTATCTTATCGATTCTAATTTTTAAAAAATAAAACCATGAAAAACGAAAAAATCAACACTGAAATTCAAAATGTAAATGTGGAAAAGAATACCGCAAACGAAAAATGGGAAACCCCGGAAATGTCAGTGATTTCAGTGGCTGAAACAAAAAACGGGGGATCTATAGTAAATTATGATGGATCTGGACCGTTTAGTTCATAATTGTTTTTTTCACATCCAATAAGCAGCCACGGGGCGTAAAAAATGAAAAACATCATTAAGCGGATAGTTGGTACTGTCTGCTTTTAGTTTTTTTGAATATTTATAAAAAGAAATTATCTTATCGATTCTAAATTTTAAAACCAAAATCATGAAAAACGAAAAAATCAACACTGAAATTCAAAATGTAAATGTGGAAAAGAATACCGCAAACGAAAAATGGGAAACCCCGGAAATCAATAAGATTGATATTAATATGACAGAGACTGGTTCAAACAGCGTTGTTCAGGATTCGCTTTTTCTAAGCTAGAAATATCTAGTCAGAAAAAATAAGCCTCATAAGCACAATTCTTGTTTCTTAATATGATAGGAAATGGTACGTATGCCGGCAATGATGGTTCGGCGTTCCTTCGTTAGAATGCAAGAAAGAAGATTGTTTATCATCCATTCTTCCACATCCAATAAGCAGCTACAGAGCGTAAAAAATGAAAGCCATCATTAAGCGGATAGCTGGTACTGTCTGCTTTTCGTTTTTTTGAATATTTCTAAAAAGAAATTATCTTGTCGATTCTAATTTTTAAAATATAAAATTGTGAAAAACGAAAAAAAAAAAACTGAAATTCAAAATGTAAATGTGGAAAAGAATACCGCAAACGAAAAATGGGAAACCCCTGAAATCAATAAGATTGATGTTAATATGACAGAGAGTGGTATTTATTCCCCTATGCTCGATGGAAATTGGTCTTCTAGTTAGAACCAGAAAGAAAATTGTTTATCATTCATTTTTCCACATCCAATAAGCAGCAACAGAGCGTAAAAAATGAAAAGCATCATGAAGCGGATAGTTGGTACTGTCCGCTTTTAGTTTTGTCCATTCTTTCTCAACACGTTTCAAATCTGCAATTTGTCCAAATCCGGCTTTTTTCATTTCGTTGAGCATGGCATCCATTTCATTGGGATAAGCTGCCAGTCTGGCCGTGATATCCGAACTTTGCCTGCCTTTGCGCAGGTTGAGGCGCACTTCATCAGGCAGTATATCTTTTGTCATGGTACGCAATACCTGCTTGTTCGTTTTTCCCAAATAAATTTCATTGGGGATTTCCATTGCGCTTTTTATAACTCGTATGTCGTTGGTGGGGTCGCGCAGTTCCAGTCCGGTTGAAGCTCCGGCATAAGCGCCAAAAGGTAAGCGCATCACATTGTAATCAAAAATCAAAAAAGCATTTTGTTTGGCATCTCTAAAATAGTGCTTAAAAGTAGGATCAAAACCTGACTCTTTAATTCTTTTGCCCAGCTGTAATGACTGTTCAAATTCAGGTGTACTGTAAGCAATTTCCCGCCAGGGCTCACGCCCACATACTATTCTTTTGTAAATCGATGCAATTGGGGTATGCCCATATAACAGTGGCTTCAGTACTTTCCTTTTTACGGTTCGCAGTAATCCGTATCGTTGTAGTATTTGTCCAATGGGAAGTGCATCTTCCATGCCATTCCACGAAATGGTGGAGTTTCCGAATTCGCCCATTAATACGGTTCCATATCCTTCGCGAGCTGCTTTTTGATAAATATCAACGATCCAATAGGCATTCCCTGCCCCATGAAACGGTTCTCCAAACATAGGCAAGGCTTCTTTTATTCCTTGTATGGGCGAAATATTTTCCGATTGCGTATATACCGCATCCATGTTGGGATACATTTGAGCAATGAACTCGATAAACGGGCGTTCATCTCCAAAATTATGTTCCGTTAAAGTGGCTGATGGCTGAAAACGGGGCACGTGGCTATACGTGCGTAGAAACTTGTTTTGCTTTGCCAGTTGCCGGGCAGCCAGCGCACATACGGTGCTCGAATCCATCCCGCCGCTGAGGGTCGCTGCCACCGGTTTATACGATCGAAGGCGAGCTGCTACGGCTTTATTCATATTGTCCAGCAGGTCTTCGCAATAAGCTTTCAGTGTTAAGCCCGGTTTCTCCTGAATATCTTTATAATCCCAATAGCGATTGATGGTTGCATCTGTTTTGGTAACAGTAAACGCGTGAGACGGCAGTAGCCGCTTAATACCTTTGTAATAGGTTTTATCAAAATCACCGGGCCAAACCACCAGTAGGCGGGCAATCAGCAGTTCGTCAATTTCTTTCGTGATAAAAGGAAGCGGTAAAAGCCCTTTGCTGGATGATGCAAAAGCAATGACTTTATCATCGATGTAATAGTCAATGGCGGTATAGTCCCATTGGTCGCGGGCAATAAACAGCTTTTGGCTGTCGGTATGAAAAGCAGCCAGCGACCATTTACCCAACAGGTGATCCACGCATTGCTCGCCGTATTTCTGGTAAGCTTGCAGTATTAAATCACCATCGGGAATTGTGGGTTGTTGATTTGCCGGAATATTCAGAAGTGTAAAAAGTTCATCGCGGTTATCAATTCGGCCTTCTGCAATAAACAGTAAATGAGCTGCTTCCAGGTATTGGGGCATATTTTCGTTTACTGCTTCGGGGGTGTTATAGGTGAGCATATGCCCGAAGCCACAATTGCCCTGTATGTTAAACTGGTATTTCTCGTGCGGAAAATGCTGCATTCCGCTGTACATTAATTCCAATTCATTGGAAACGGGTTTTCCATCTCTGTAAAATACTGCGAAAATAACGCTCATTTTTTATAGCTTAAGAAAGGTCATATGTCGAACAAAACAATCACTTTTTATGGAAACAGCTATTTTTAAATCAAAATAACAACTTTGTGGATTTTAGGAAAAACTAGTAAAGTCTCCACTATAGATAGTACCACCGCCTTTTGTCCCGTCATTTAGATCAATGACCCTGATTTCCGGGGTTTCCCAGGTTTCATTCAATTGGGTTTCTTCTTGTTCTTTCATAATAATAACAGTTTAATTTAATTTTCCTTATTCTTATGTAAAATTTAGAAGCAAATATCCAATAAAAATTCGAATCTTTCAAATCCATTACGATATATTTTCATTAACTGTTCGATGTTGTTATCGAACATATACCCGAATCCACAATTGCCTTGCACGGAAAGGCATGTTTCTCTTGCGGGAAATGTTTCATCCCTCCGTACATTAATTCCAATTCATTGGAAACAAGTTTTCCTTCCCGGTAAAACAGTCCAAATAAAGTACTCATTAGCGATTTGGGTTCATTTTTCGTACTGGTAAACATAAGAAAAAACTGGAGAAACGAAGTACCAGGAGCGTTTTCTTCATAGCGAACGCATCAGAGTTTCATTTCCCCAGCCTGTATTTGTATTACTCTATGTATTTATTAAACGAATATAAAAGCGTGTCTCATTTATTTATATCCCCTATTTACAGTACGATAAGCGTATACCACTTAATAATGCGATTCCTGATATCGGACTAAAATCAACGGTTAATCCGCCCTCATCTTCAACTTCCGCCTCAAATTCGAATGATACCGCTCTTTTACTTCCGTAATTCTGCTCCAGATTCAGATTTTTAACAACTTCCTTTCCATTAACAAGAATATCAAACTCACGAGGCTCATCAGCCTCCTCGTCTGTATTGTTTGTCGAAAAATTATAAATCAGGTCATCCTTTTTTTCTCTGGATATATACTCCTGAAAACAAAGAGTTAGTTTATACTTTCCATTTGGTACATCAAACCTATAGCTGCTAATTCCTTCTACAAAAGTTTGATACAACGGATCACAATCCGATCCAAGGATGTTATCTGAAATACCGGTCTTAGCTGGTTGTCCTTTTGTTACATATGGTGCTCCTCCAACATAGCCCCATGAATCAGGAGTATACTCTCTGTCTGGGATCCACAAGACTTTGGTCTCAGGATCATAAAAAGATACTTTTGCCCCAACATTGATTGCCAGATCTTTTATACCATCCTTTTTTATATTAGCAGGTATAACTGTATAATCTATTGTAATTTGATCGGAATGTTTGTTATTGCTAACAGCTGACAAGTAGTTCTTTCCATCCCGAAAAGGAACCTCAAAATATCTTTCCGAAAATAAAACTCTTTTACAAAATCCTTCAATCTAGTTAAAGAAGTACGATAGTGTTTTAAAGTTCCTTTAGAATAACCTTTACCTAACTTTTTCTCAATAGATTCGATAACTGCCTCAAATAGCCCAATAAAATAATCTTTCGACCTTGTACCTGTAATTTTCTCTTTTATAGTGTAGATATCAAAATCATTCCGGCCTGCTTCCAATTGATTATAGATATCATAAATTCCTGATACAAATTCCAATAAGCTATTATTAAGAATTCTAATTTCCTGAGAGTTTCCGGTAATTTCCTGCCTTGATTTATCCCAATTATCTACATCCACAAAAATTGACGTTGACAGCTCAATTCTTCGTCCATCCATCACACAACGCGCGTAAACAGGGCATTTCCCACTTTTCTTACTCTTTGATTTCTTTAACAGAAGACTAATTCTGATTCTCATAACTCCTTACTTTTTAAGTTTTAGAGTATCTATAGGTCTCTTTTTAGGTAAAATTACCCCAAAAAGTGCCGTCTCATAATAGCAAATGAAACCAACTCGGACCAAATTAGACAATGAATATCAAATAGTTACAAAAAAGAGACCTATTTTTGAGCCAAAAATCTATGGGTCTCGATTTAGCCCCTTCGTTTTGGTGTTTTTTGACTTATCATGAATTGCCATAAAATAAAAAAGCGCTTAAAATCAACAATTTAAGCGCTTTTGATTCGGAATAGGTTCCAATTTGGTGACTCAGCTGGGTTTCGAACCCAGGACCCCATCCTTAAAAGGGATGTGCTCTACCAACTGAGCTACTGAGTCATCCTTATAGCACCTTTGTTTCTCAAAGGCGGATGCAAAAATAACTATTATTTTTTTTCATACAAATAAAGTACTATTTACTACCGGGCATACCTCGTTAAAACAACACATCTCTTGCCTGTAAATAATCTGGGAACGAAGCAATTCTGTAAGTCAAAAAAAAATGAAATTAACCAATCAAATGCATCTTTTCAACCCGATACATTAGTTAAAATCCAGCCTCGATGAAAAAAGGCCTGCTATTTTATTATTCTACTAAAATTTAAATCAATACCCAGAAAGCTCATTAACCGCTCACTCAATTTCTCTAAATTCCAGAAAATAAAAAAGCGCCTAAATCAACGATTTAAGCGCTTTTGATTGGTGACTCAGCTGGGTCTCGAACCCAGGACCCCATCCTTAAAAGGGATGTGCTCTACCAACTGAGCTACTGAGTCATCCTTATAGCACCTTTGTTTCTCAAAGGCGGGTGCAAAAGTAATTATTATTTTTTTTCATACAAATTGCATGACCATTTTTTTTAATAAAATTTGAATCTGGCAGCTTCTTCGCTATACCATTTTCAAGTATCATATGCCTTTATTCTCTTACTTCACGAACACACCACTCACATTTACAGCAATTTATAAAACATTTAGTTTTGGGGCCAATTTTATTTCAGACGATTTATTTGATGAGAAAAAATTTTAATATTAGTTTTGATTCTTCTTGAAAACTAAGTTTGAACAGGGAACAACTTAATACTACACCACTTTGATAAGTACCGAAGGATATATCGTACTCGCAATTGTTTTGTTAACCATTATCGCCCTTGCAAAAGAGTTGATGCGTCCGGGACTCATCTTTTTCTCTTCGGCAATCATTCTTATGGCCACCGGCACGATTACCGATAAAGAATTGCTCGCCGGCTTTTCCAACAAAGGAATGATTACCATCGGCATCCTCTTTATTGTTAGCGAAGGTGTGCGACAGTCAGGAATTTTGAACCGACTAGCACAAACCTATCTACCGAGAAAAAGAAGAAAAATGGTGTCGCTTATTCCGCAAATTATGCTTCCGGTTTCGGTGCTATCTGCTTTTCTGAACAATACACCAGTGGTTATCATTTTTGCTCCTATCATAAAAAAATGGTCGGAGAACTTAAACCTGTCATCTAAGAAATTCCTGATACCACTTTCGTACGCCACAATTTTTGGAGGAATGTGTACGCTTATAGGAACCTCTACCAACCTTGTTGTACACGGCTTAATTTTGGAGAACGGATACGAAGGTTTTAGCATGTTCGAATTGGCAAAGATTGGCGGGTTTATTGCCATTGCCGGTACCATTTACATGACTGTTTTTAGCAACAGGCTACTACCCGGCGAGAAAATCTTTTTTAACTCAAAAAGTTCAACCGAATACAAAGATTACCATTACGACATTATAATTACAAAAAACAGTAACCTGATTGGTCTGGAAGTAAAAAATGGCCGTATGAAAGAGCTAAAAGGTCTGATTATTCAAACCATTAACCGCGATGGAAATATAATTGAGACTAAAAAGGGTTCGTTTAAACTACTGCCCAACGATATACTACTTGTTGCCGGAAAATCAGATCGTTTAAATTATATTCTTGCTAACTCCAATGTAAAATTAAGTGGCATCAACCTGATAAAAAACGTACCAAAAGAAAACCTAAAACAATACGAGGTTGTTTTATCTCCGCGTTTTCCGGCTATTGGTAAAAATATTCACGAGTTCAACTTTTACGACCACTACCAGGCGGTGGTGCTCGCCATACACCGTAACGGGGAACGTATTACAAGCAATAAAGACAAGCTGCACCTAAAAACCGGCGACAACCTTGTTTTACTCACCACCGAAAAATTTATCGAAAACTGGGGCGACTCAAAGATATTCCTGTTAACATCATACATTCGCGACTACCGAAGTACAGGAACTTTCTGGAAAAAATGGCTTGCTTTTATCATTTTGCTGGGTATGATTATTGGTACAACTGTCGGCAAATTCCTGCCTTCTCCCGACGGCATAACCTTAGATATGTTCTTTTTTGCATCACTTGCGGCCATGCTGCTAATTTGGCTAAAAATTATGCCTCATCAAAAATATACCAAGGCCATAAGTTGGGATGTACTGATTACTATTGCCTGCGCCTTTGCCATTAGTAAAGCCATGCAAAATTCGGGAGCTGCGGAGATACTGGCACATACTGCCATTAACTTTTCTAAAGGATTTGGACCACTTGGGGTAATGGCTGCACTCTACATTCTAACCGCTGTTTTCACTGAAATCATCACCAATAATGCAGCGGCAGCACTTGTGTTTCCAATTGCACTTGCAGCTTCGCAACAATTAAATGTCGACCCTAAACCATTTTTTGTAACCATCGCCATCGCCGCATCGGCAAGTTTCTCAACTCCAATAGGTTACCAAACAAACTTAATTATTCAGGCTATTGGTAACTATAAATTCCGCGACTATTTAAAAATTGGGCTTCCCTTAAATCTTATTGCATTTATTTTGTCGATGCTGCTAATTCCATATTTCTGGAGTTTCTAGTATTCACCACATTTCAAGCTTATTTAAATTCATTCTTAAAAAAGAAATCCTTCTTCCGACAAAAGCCCTTAATACTTAAGCCAACCGGAATAAAATTCTATATTTGCAGTCGTTAAAAAAGAAGTGAAGAAATTTAATACAGTACAGCCTACTATTGGTAGATATCAGCAACATACCCAAAAAAAATAATCATACCAGGCTGTAAAAACTAAAATAGAAAAGAATGGATAATTATTCATTAACCAACCTTCGTGAACTGGAGGCAGAAGCCATCCACATCATCCGCGAGGTGGCAGCCGAGTTCGAAAATCCAGTAATGCTTTATTCCATCGGGAAAGACTCGTCGGTAATGGTTCGCCTGGCCGAAAAAGCATTTTATCCCGGTAAAGTTCCCTTTCCGTTGATGCACATCGATTCGAAATGGAAATTCCAGGAAATGATCGAATTCCGCGACAACTATGCGAAAGAAAAAGGTTGGGATTTGATTGTACATTACAACAAAGAAGGTTTTGAAAGTGGCGTTGGTCCGTTTACTCACGGAAGTAAAGTACACACCGATATTATGAAAACACAGGCCCTGCTTGGTGGTCTGAATAAATACAAATTTGATGCTGCTTTTGGTGGTGCCCGTCGTGATGAGGAAAAATCGCGTGCAAAAGAACGTATCTTCTCGTTCCGCGACAAATTCCATCAGTGGGACCCGAAAAACCAGCGTCCTGAGCTTTGGAATATATACAACAGCCGTGTTCAGAAAGGTGAATCCATTCGTGTATTCCCTATCTCGAACTGGACAGAACTTGATATCTGGCAGTACATTCGATTGGAGAACATCCCCATCGTTCCGCTTTATTATGCAAAAGAGCGCCCGGTGGTTGACATGGACGGCAGCTTGATTATGGTTGACGACGAACGAATGCCAAAAGAATTGCGCGATAAAGCAGAAATGCGCAAAGTACGTTTCCGTACGCTGGGTTGTTACCCGCTTACCGGTGCTATTGAATCGGAAGCCGATACCATCGAAAAAATTGTTGAAGAAATGATGACCGTTACCGTTTCGGAACGTACAACGCGTGTGATCGACTTCGACCAGGATGCAAGTATGGAACAGAAAAAAAGAGAAGGGTATTTCTAGGAAGGTTCAACATTCATTGTCATTTCGAGAGAGAAAAACGAACGAGAGATCTCTTACATTAAAACAGATTTCTCCTCCTACGTCGTCGAAATGACAGCTTAATTAAAGCAAAGAAATGACTACAAAAAAATTAAATATACAAGAGTTCCTTGACCAGGACCAGAAAAAGGATTTATTACGCTTACTAACTGCAGGATCGGTTGACGATGGCAAATCAACGCTTATCGGTCGATTGATGTTCGACAGTAAAATGTTGTACGAAGACCAATTGGCAGCTCTGGAACGCGACAGCAAACGTGTGGGACATGCCGGAGAAGACATCGACTATGCACTGCTGCTTGACGGATTAAAAGCCGAGCGCGAACAGGGGATTACCATTGATGTAGCTTACCGCTACTTCTCTACTGCAAAGCGTAAATTTATTATTGCCGATACTCCGGGACACGAGCAGTACACTCGTAACATGATTACCGGTGGATCAACTGCCAACCTCGCGATCATCCTTATTGATGCCCGCCACGGGGTAATTACACAAACCAAACGCCACACTTATCTGGCTAACCTTTTGGGAATTAAACACGTGGTGGTAGCTATTAACAAAATGGACCTGGTAGACTACAGTCAGGAGCGTTTTGAGGAAATTAAAGCCACTTACAAAGCGTTTGTTACTCAGCTTGATGTGCCGGATGTAAACTTTATTCCACTGTCTGCTTTAAAAGGCGACAACGTGGTGGAAAAAGGCGATAACATGAATTGGTACCATGGTCCTTGTCTGTTGGAGTTTTTGGAGAACGTTCATGTAAGTTCCGACCGTAACTTCGACGACCTGCGTTACCCGGTTCAGTATGTGTTACGTCCCGATATTAAGTTCCGTGGATTCTCAACATCGGTAGCTTCAGGAATTATCAAAAAAGGTGATGAAGTAATGGTTTTGCCTTCGATGAAAAAATCGAAAGTAGAAAAAATCGTTACCTACGATGGCGAGAAAGACTATGCTTTCCCTCCGGAGTCGGTAACCGTTACGCTGGAAGACGAAATCGATATTTCGCGTGGCGATATGTTGGTTCACCCCGATAACCTGCCTCGTGTGGAGCGCCAGTTTGAGGCCATGCTGGTTTGGATGGAGGAAGAAGACATGAACCTTTCTACGCAGTTTTATATTAAACATGCCAACAACAATACAAAGGCTCGTATCGACGAAATAAAATATAAAGTGGACGTAAACACGCTTGAAAAATCGAACATCGAGAAATTCAAGCTGAACGAAATTGGCCGCGTAGTTATTACCACTACCAAACCACTTTATTTCGATCCGTATAAAAAGAACAAACAAACCGGTTCGTTCATTTTAATTGATCCGGTAACACATAACACCGTTGCGGTGGGTATGATCATTGATAAACTGGGAAGCAACAGCCTGTCATCGCGTATTACCGATGTCGACAAGGAAAAGATTGCAAAAGGTGAAGCGCTGATCAAAGCGGAAGAATATGTACAGAAGTACAACCAAAAAGGAGAAACCATCTGGATTACCGGGCTACACGGTTCAGGTAAAAACGAGCTGGCTTTTAGCCTGGAGAAAAAACTATTCGACAACGGTGCTACCGTGGTATTGATCGACGGAAGTTCAGTACGATCTGGCTTAAGCCGCGAGCTTGACTTCTCGCCTGCCGACCGCGCAGAAAACCTGCGTCGTGTGGCACACATTTGTAAAATGCTGAACGATCAGGGAATTATTACCATTGCATCATACATTTCCAGAAATGAATCGTTGCGCGACCAGGTGGCAGAGATAATTGGCAAAGACCGTTTCCATATGTTCTACATGGATGCAGATCTGGAATATTGCAAAAACAATAAACCGGAATTGTACGAATTGCTGGAACAAGGAAAAACAAGTGGATTACCGGGTGTAGATTTGGAATACGAAGCACCAGGCAATGCAAAACTGGTTTTCAAACCGGAGCAAAACGAAGAAAATCTGGATGCTATTCTGGATTATTTAGCGCAGAACAAAGTATTTCCTAACCACTAAGAGTTTTTAAAATGAAGATATTAGTTACTGGGACAGCCGGTTTTATCGGTTTTCACCTTGTCAATAAATTATTGGAACAGGGAGTTGAAGTTGTGGGTATCGACAATATTAACGACTATTATTCTCCCGACTTGAAATATGCCCGTTTGGCCGAAGCAGGTATTTCCGGGGAGGCTAAGAACTGGCATCAAAAGATCGTCAGCACAAAAAATCCGGCGTATTCTTTTGTCCGCACAAACCTGGAAGACCGCGAGCAAATCGATCAGCTTTTCGAAAGCGAGAAGTTCGATATGGTTTGCAACCTGGCAGCTCAGGCCGGTGTGCGTTACAGCATCGAAAATCCGCGAGCTTATATTGACAGTAACATTGTTGGTTTCATCAATATTCTTGAAGCATGTCGCCACAACAACATTCAGCATTTGGTTTATGCCAGTTCGTCGAGTGTGTATGGCAACAGCACAAAAATGCCGCTATCGGTTGATGATACTGTAGATAACCCGATCAGTTTATACGCGGCTACAAAAAAAAGCAACGAACTGATGGCGCATACCTACAGTCATTTGTATGGTATACCAACAACCGGACTGCGCTTTTTTACGGTATATGGCCCGTGGGGGCGACCGGATATGGCGTACTTCTCGTTCACAAAGAATATTCTGGCCGGAGATGCGATTAAGATTTTCAACCATGGCGATCTGTACCGCGATTTCACTTATATCGACGATATCGTTGAGGGAGTTATCAAAATATTAAACGCGCCGCCACAGGGCTCGAGTTTCCCCTCCTCGCAGGAGGGGTGCCCGGAGGGCGGGGTGGTTGCTCCTTACAAAGTACATAACATAGGCAACTCTACCCCGGTGAAACTGATGGATTTTATAGAAACCATTGAAAAAGCACTGGGACAGGAAGCCGTTAAGGAATACCTCGATATGCAACCCGGCGATGTGTACAAAACATTCGCCGATGTGAGTGAACTGGAGAAAGACTTTGGCTACTCACCCGATACGCCACTTGAAAAAGGTATTGGGGAATTTGTGAAGTGGTATAAATCCTACTTCAAATAAAAGACCGGGGCACGAATTAAAATCGCGCCCCGATTTTTTTTAATTGAAACAACTTGATGAATTAAAAAAGAAAAAATCATTCAGGGTTCATTCTTCCACACCTATCAAACCAGCAAGAAATGATCAGCAACAAGCAAATTGAGTTCGCATCGTTCCAACAATCAACGCATCCTGTTTCCCTGAATCTTACTCAACGCTTACTTGTTAATACCACCCGCTTATTCAAACCCAATACCACTGCCTGCAAACTCGATTATTTTGAAAAGATGCTCAACTTCCTTCGGGCAATTGGCTTGTATGTTTTATCAAATAACCGGGGTATTGATCTTAAAAATCCCGGGATACAAAAAGTAATAGCCGTTTTTTTTTGCCGTCGGGGATTCCCGAAACACATAAATAAATTTAAAACAGACCGTCGGGATTACCCGCAGGGATGAAATCAACCGAAATGGGACTTTCGGACTTTCCCGAAAGGCAGAACTCAATTAAAAACAAGCTTTCGGATCTTCCCGAAACCTGAAAATGATTTTAAAACACGTCGTCGGGGATTCCCGAAAGTTTAAAATGAAGTAAAAACTATGCGTCGGGAACTCCCGACATCATTCGCTTAATCATCAACGAAAATTTAATTACAGGATGTTATCTAAAAAAAATGACGGACATCCTTAAAAACAATTCAGCGAGTAACTAAAAGTTAAAACAATTAGCCACCCGCTGAATAATCATATCCCGACGAACTTCGTTATCGGGATTAATTCAACAAACAAAATTCAGGTCTCCCTCAATTGACGGACTATAAATTTCGAGTTTTATAAAAAAAGGCAAGCCTGTAAGCCGGGTCCTGTACTTCAATTTCCTGAAGCCTTTATCATTTATCTAGTCCCGACATCACTGCCGGGATCCTGCAGCCTACCCCTCCAAAGTCTCTTGTGCGTTGAGAGCAAAACGGGCCGTTTCGCTGTACCGCAACAGCGGCAAACACTTTGGATATACATGGCTTTGCAACCCGTGAGACGTACGGCTGGCGATGTTACCACCTCCACCGGTGCGCTTTTACCGCACCTTTTCACCCGTTCCCTGCCCTGGACACGCCACAACAAGGTGGTCATTTTCTGTTACATTACTATCCCCTTTCAAAGATCTTCCCGTTAGGAAGCACGGTGCCCTGCGTTGCCCGGACTTTCCTCTGCTCTGTTTAACCAAAGCAGCGATAAAGCGGCTTGCCGGTGCAAAAGTAGTAAATAGTTTCAAGTTACACGTTTCAGGTTGCAAGTTTGTTTTTCAAGAACATGCAACCTGAAACCTGCAACCAACTATCCTTTCCGCAGTATTACCATCGTTGCTCCATAGCCATACTCTTTAAACGAGGCATCCTGAAAATAATATTTTTTGAATTTGCGTTTCAGCAGGTTGGTTACCTCCTGCTTTAAAACGCCCTGTCCTACTCCGTGAATAAATACAACCCGTTTCGTATGATTTTTAATGGCCAGGTTCATTTCCGATTCAACAGCATCCATTTGTATATCCAGAATTTCGCGGTTACTCAAACCTTCCGATTCGTCGAGTAGTTCGGTAATGTGCAAATCAATCACCACCTCTTCAGAAGTGCGTTTTCGCTTTTTTCGGATTGGAGCTTCAACCGTTTCCTTTGCCTTAACTACTTTTTTGAAATCATCCTGCGTTAGTTTATCCAGTTCTGTCTGAAAAGTATCAGAAGTGATCTTTAGCACCAGGGCATTCTTTTTGAAATATGAATTCTCGCGGAAAGTCGATTCTTTGTAAAACTTCACCGGGTTTACCCTGAATTTCTTCACCATTGGCAGATTCCATTCGCTTTCTGTTTCGCGGAAATAAATCAGCTGAAACCCAAAATCAGGCAGACCGCTAAAATCCTCCTGTACCAAAGCGTCAATCTTCTCCTTCGAATTGGAACGAACAGTGCCTTGTTTAATGGCCTCTACCCCATCGGTTTTTATATATGAATAATTGAATAACACGGTATAATTGCTGTCGTTAACCAAATACAATTCGATTTCGCCCGACAGTGGATTTTTGGGATCTGTAGGAACAAAACAGAAATAAAATTCTGCCACATTTTTGCCGTTAATGATTTCACCTTTCGGCTCGATATATTCAGGTTCGGGTTGCACTTCTGCCGGCGTTTCCTGTTGGCCTCCAGCATTACTGCCGGCATTTAGTTCGGGCGCACTTACATTCACCAGTTCTTTTATCAGGAAAGGCACTTCAAACCCATCATCTCCTACTACATTTACCGTATTTTTATTTACAAAACCGGTTACTACGCCTCCTCCAACATCGTTTAAAAACTTAACCTTATCGCCTACTTTTATCATGACTTTCTTACTTTCCTGCAAAAATAACATTAATATCCATTCTTCAGGGCTAAAGCCCATTCGGTTCCGACATCACGAACCCCGGGCTTAAGGCTAATGAATATACTCCGAAGTGGGCTTTAACCCTGGATTGTTATTCATGCTGTTCTCCTTAAAGAAATTCTTACTTTTGCAGTCCTAAAACAAAATTGTTTTGAACAGATATAAAGACATAAAGATTAGCGATTACACCTACAACTTGCCCGATGAGCGCATTGCCAAATACCCGCTTACTGAGCGCGATAAATCCAAATTACTTGTCAGGCAGAACGGTACAATAAAACAGGATATTTTTGAAAACTGCGCCAATTACCTACCGAAAGATGCGCAGCTGGTTTTTAATAATACCCGCGTTATTCATGCCCGTTTGTTTTTTTATAAAGAAACAGGTGCCAAAATCGAGATCTTTTGTCTGGAGCCCGTTGAACCGGCCGATTACCAGGTAGCTTTTCAGGAAACAGAAGAAGTAACCTGGAAATGTATGGTGGGTAATTCAAAAAAATGGAAAGAAGGTTTCCTGAGCCAGACCTTTGAAATTGATGGGCAATCCATTGAACTGACCGCTGCCAAAATCGGACAGGAAGGCAACTCTTTTCACATTCGTTTTGTGTGGAACGGTGGCGTACACTTCTCCGAAATTATTGAGCACATCGGGCAATTGCCCATTCCGCCGTACCTAAACCGCAACACCGAAGAAAGCGACGAAGAAAGCTACCAAACAGTTTATGCAAAAATTGATGGTTCGGTGGCAGCACCAACAGCAGGTTTACATTTTACCGATCCGGTGATTGCGCAACTGGCAGCTAAAAACATTACCACCAACGAAATTACGCTGCATGTGGGAGCCGGCACTTTTCAGCCCGTAAAATCGGAAACCATCGAAGGGCACACCATGCACCACGAACAGGTGATCATCCCGATTGATATTTTGCGTTCGTTTGTGGAGAACCCGAAAAACATTATTGCAGTGGGAACGACTTCGGTGCGCTCGCTCGAAAGTTTGTACTGGATTGGTCTGCAACTGGAAGAACAACGTTTTGATCCATTTCACCCAGAAGTAAAACAGTGGGAGCCATACGAAAATGAGGCAAAGATTTCAAATGAAAAAGCGCTGCAAAACATTATTTATTTTCTGGCAGAAAACGGTGAAAAAGCTATTCGTTTTTCTACACAAATTATCATTCTGCCGGGTTACGATTTTAAACTCATCAGTGGTATGTTCACCAACTTTCACCAACCGCAAAGTACGTTGCTCCTATTAATCAGTGCATTTCTGGACAATAAATGGAAAGAAGTTTACGATTATGCGCTTGCAAACGACTTCCGCTTTTTAAGTTATGGCGACAGTAATCTCTACCTAAAATAAAATACCTTTGCAGTTAAAGCTCTGATGCTAACATTTTTTAATACGAAATATTTGCACATAAGCTAGCTTTAACCATATTTGCAGCATTATGCAGAGAGATAAAATCGACAGCTTTTCCTCCTTCGTTTCAGTATCAGTTAAAAATTATGCAAACAATAAAGCACTTGGTTTTATTGATGGCAACTACCTTACCTATGCCGAAATGGGGAGAAAAATCTCTGCTGTTCAGGCATTTTTGGAGAAGCTCGGTATTTGCGCTGGCGATAAAGTGATCATTTACAGCCAAAACATGCCCAACTGGGGAGTTGTTTATTTTGCCTTGCAATGCTCCGGAATTGTTGCTGTTCCTGTTCTCCCCGATTTTAGTCCGGTTGAACTGGAAAATGTGATAAAACATTCCGAATCGAAAGCGATGTTTATCTCGGTAAGCCTTCAATACAAACTAAAAGAAGCTGATACATCAACGCTGGATGTTATCATAAATACCGACGACTTTAGCCTTTTAAAAGCGGAAGATAAATCGGTGGTTTTCGATGAAAACAAAAGCAGCAACAAAGCTTACACTCCAACAGAAAATGAACTGGCAGTATTGATATATACCTCCGGAACAACGGGCAATTCAAAAGGCGTTATGCTTTCACAGCAAAATATATTGGAAAATGTCGTTCAGTCGGCAGCTGTTCAGGAAATCAGGGAAGATTACCACTTTTTGTCGGTTTTACCGTTGTCGCATACCTACGAAAATACCATTGGATTTTTGCTGGCCATGTACAAAGGGGCAAGCGTTACCTATTTGCACAAACCACCAACAGCAAGTGTGCTTCTACCGGCCCTAAAAAAAATACGTCCGGAAATTATGCTGACTGTTCCGATGATTATCGAGAAAGTGTATAAAAGCAGCATCCTGCCAGCCATTAATAAAAAAACTGTTACCCGCCTACTACACCGCTTTCCTCCCACACGTAAGTTGGTACATCGGTTGGCCGGAAAGAAACTGATGGAGACTTTTGGTGGCCGTTTGGAATTTTTTGGCATTGGAGGTGCAAAGCTCGACGGTAAAGTGGAACGTTTTCTGCGCGATGCAAAATTTCCGTACGCCATTGGTTACGGTTTAACCGAAACGTCACCACTGCTAGCAGGTTCAAATCCTACAACAACCCGTTTCCGGGCAATTGGCCCAAAAGTGATTAATTGTGAAGTAAAAATTCACGACCCAAATCCGGCAACCGGCGAAGGCGAAATCTGGGCAAAAGGACCAAACGTAATGTTGGGCTACTACAAAAACCCGGAAGAAACAAAACAAGTGTTAACCGACGATGGTTGGTTTAAAACCGGAGACCTTGGCGTTTTCGATAAAGACGGATGGCTGAGCCACAAAGGCCGATTAAAAAATTTAATCGTAGGAGCCAACGGAGAAAATATCTACCCCGAAGAAATAGAATCGATCATCAATAATTTTAGGCATGTTGTTGAATCGGTAGTAATTCAGAAAAAAGGAAAACTGGTGGCACTGGTTCATTTTAACCGAGATGAACTAGAGCAAAAAGTGAAAGAAATGCGTTCTGAATTAGGGGATAAAATGGAGGAAATCTCTCATCATGTAGATGAAAAAATAGAAGAGTTAAGCGCTGAATTAAAAGAATACATCAATTCAAGGGTTAACAAATTCTCCAAAATTCAGGATTTTATTTCTCATCCTACTCCATTTATAAAAACGGCTACGCAAAAGATAAAACGCTATTTGTATCACTAAACAGGCTTTTACTGATAGTGACAATATATTCAACCCTTTCAGGACTGATACTTATTCACGGCCTACTTCCATGCCTTTCACATATGATCCTTTCGGGACCATACAATCTGTTATCAATCAAAAGAATTTCGAATTATCCCTTATTTAGAATCAACCCAAAGAGATAAAATTTTACATTCGTAGGTTAATTTAAAAATTCAAAAAACTTATGACTGATTATTTCAAGCAATATCCTAACAAAGAGGGATTCTATAAGGAATATGGTGGTTCGTTTATACCACCCGATTTGCAAAAAGAAATGGATAACATAACCAGTGCTTACCACAGTATCAGCAAATCGCACAATTTTATTTCGGAATTGCGCAGCATTCGCAAACACTTTCAGGGACGCCCAACTCCGGTTTATTACTGCCAGAATTTATCGGCAAAATATGGTGGCCGCATTTACCTGAAACGCGAAGACCTGAACCACTCGGGAGCGCATAAATTGAACCACTGCATGGGCGAGGCTCTGTTGGCCAAACACCTGGGTAAAAAGAAACTGATTGCCGAAACCGGCGCCGGACAACATGGTGTAGCGTTGGCAACTGCGGCGGCCTATTTTGGTTTAGAATGCGAAATCCACATGGGCGAAGTTGACATTGCCAAAGAACACCCCAATGTGGTACGGATGAAAATTCTGGGAGCGGAAGTAGTTCCTGTTACGCACGGATTAAAAACGCTGAAAGAAGCTGTTGACTCGGCTTTCGAAGCTTATTTGAAAGATCCTGTAAATACGATTTACTGCATTGGTTCTGTTGTTGGGCCACACCCTTTTCCGATGATGGTTCGCGATTTTCAGCGTGTTGTTGGAATTGAAGCACAGGAACAATTTTACGAAATGACCGGCGAAAATCCCGATCACGTAGTAGCTTGTGTTGGTGGCGGAAGTAATTCCATGGGAATGTTCTCGGGCTTCCTCGATATTGAAGAAACAGAGTTGCACGGTGTTGAACCCGGCGGAGTTGGAACTAAACTTGGCGAACACGCCAGCACCATAACTTTCGGGAAACCGGGCATTATTCACGGGTTTAAATGCTACACGCTGCAAGATGAAAAAGGCGAGCCGGCACCGGTTTATTCAGTGGCCAGCGGACTCGACTATCCGGGAGTTGGCCCGGAGCACAGTATGCTAAAAGATATGGGCAAAGTAAATTACGGTGTTGCCAACGATGCTGAAACCATCGACGCCTTTTACGAGTTAAGTCGCCTGGAGGGAATTATTCCGGCTTTGGAGAGTGCACACGCAGTGGCTTACAGTTTAAAACTGGCCAAAGCCAACCAGCAACAATCTATCCTCATCAACCTAAGCGGTCGTGGCGATAAGGATATCGACTTTGTGGTTGACAAATATGGTTTGCCGGAATAAGAAGACTTCTGAAAAACATATTGAAAAGTCCGGTTTCGCCGGACTTTTTTTATATAAGTCTAATAATTAATTGCAAAAAGTGCTTCAAAACTTACAGACTCACCCTGATTGTGCCTCTCTTTGCAAAGAGAGGGAATGAGCGAGAGTTAGCTGATTCCTGTTTACTTTCATTCCTTTTGAAAGATTGATTCGTTAACACACCTTTCGAGTCGGGAATTTCATGTAATCGAAACCTTATTTGTTAACACCTGCTTTTGCCCCATTTTTTCGGTAGGCTATTACCAATAAAATGGTTGCGATTATAATGAGAAATAATCCGGGTCTCCATTCAATAGCCTGTCTTTTATTCCACCCCAAAACACCAACCAAATAAAGAATTAAACAAGCCAACTGCACCAAAATATATTTCATTTTATTTTTGATTAGCCCAAGCGAGTTCGCAACCACGATTAAGCCAAGCGAGATACTGGTAATACTAAGTAACCAGTTTTGTATGTCGTAATCATTAAAAAGAGTATATCCCGTCCAGCCGGTAAAGGTTCGGTAAGTTCTTTCGCCATCCACAAACATTTTAAAACGTCTGGTCCATCCTAAAAAAGTGCTAACAACAATCAGTACTGTCAGAAAAGATGACCACAGCATATATTTATTAAGAGGTGTTTTCTCTGGTTCAATCATGTCGATCTCTAAAACAGAGAACAACAAGTCAAGTGTTTTTCGTCTTGGGGTTGTCTCATTATTTTCGATTCGTTGAATGGTTCTTAAATTAACTTTTGCGTGTTCCGCCAAATCTTCCTGGGTCCAACCTTGTTTTAATCTGCTTTCTTTAATTCTTTTTCCTGGTTCATTCATGAATTGTAAAGTTTAATTTTTTGAGGCAAAAGTAATTCCAAATCCCCTATTTAGTAGCGATTTTTTGACGGCATTTTGACGGCATTTGCGGATTTATCGGTATTCTGCAATGCTTTTGTGGTATTGGGAAGCGTCACGAGCTGGGGTTAGCTATTCAACAGTACAGACTGTTTTTTCAATTTTCTCATTGACATGACTAACCAGATAAACAATAAGAAAAATAAAACCATACCAGTAGTGCATAGTGTGTTTATTGTTTTTAGCCTATTAAGGATTTTTGCATTTTCATCACCTTTAGCGCCACCTGCCTCAACGGAAATTTTTGTCTTTTCAAGTTTCTCGAGTAAAGCAATGTTGTCACTTAAGTTAAGTTGTTCTAAAGCTATTCTATTATCATTTGCCTTTTCTAACTTCTCTACACCCTGTATGTAGTTTCTCATATATTTCGTGTAAAATGAAAAGGAGAATCCTAAAACTGATATAATCAATAAAATAATGAAGATTTTGTTTTTTCTCATGGTTGTTTTTTCTCGATGGGAAATTAATTGAAAAATATAATTGTTATTTGCAGTACTGGTCAAACAATTTACAACTTCTGTTTTTTTGATTTTGGTTTAAATACCGATACAAAAACAGTCACCATTAGCGAAGAGGTCATACATACACCCATTATTAAGTGGTTGATTGTCTAACGGTCACTTGCAATCTGTTAGCATACGTTTTTATTTCTTCATCTGTCAAAGGCACAAAAATTACTTCAAAAACGTTTGCCTTGTTTTAACTTTTCGGAAAATAGTTATCAATTAAACCTCGGGTTTCTTTTAACCATTGAAGTCGCTGTTCTAAACTACTGGTTACAACTACTCTATATATTTTTCTTTCAAATTGTTTTACTCCACAAAAATCGAAAATGCAATTTTTCCAAATTGTTTCAAGAGGGTCTCCAAATATCTCATTTTCTCTTTTTTCGTTAGTATTTGATGTATTAAAAACAATTCCCGTTTTTGCTTTCAATAACCCAACTGGAATTCCTTCTCCATTATCGCCATCTTCAAACTCATAGGCTACCCCTGGTCTGATAACTCTGTCAATCCACCCTTTCAAAATTGCGGGAGGTTGTCCCCACCAGTTTGGATGAACAATAATTATCCCATCGCTTTTTGTCAAATCATCACAATGTTTTTTTATGAGTTCATTAAATTCTCCGTTTTTAGGTATCTCTGTTACCGTAATTATCGGGTCAAATTTTTCTTCGTGTAGGTCATGAAACATAACAGAATGTCCGTTTTCAATAAGTCTTTTTTTACATTCATTGGCTATTGCATGATTGAAACTTTTTTTGTCGGGATGTCCAAGTATTATTAAAATCTTCATTATTCTGTTCTATTTATGTTGATTTGCCCTCGGTATAGAAAAACACGGAAACAACCTATAATTCAGCAATTTTCTTTTTATGCGCTTTCAATTTCTTTGTGGCCCAGTCATAGTGACTTGCAGTGGCGGATACGCAATAGCTTCCGAGTGTTGTTGTCCCTGTCCAATCGAAAATTTGTTTTGAGAAAAGTTCGTCATTGGAAAATGACTGTATTATTTCCAGTACAGCTCGGTGGCTTTCTTTAAGCATTTCTTTTGCATTCTCAGGTTTAGTATTTTGGTGTTTTTCCCAAAATTCAACGTTCATTTCTCCATATGTTCTCCAGTTGTATGGTTTGGGAAGGAAATCCTTTTTATTTCCAGTCATATTAGATTGAACCCAGTCTAAAAGTAACTGATGCCATTCATAGAGATGGATTAGTACATCTCTGAGATTTTTGTCCCTTTTCCAATGCGCCTCTTTTTTCTTTAAATCGCCAGAAAAATCAAACTCCGTATTCAACTCGTTGTCGGTCATTGAATCAATTGATTTCCACAATTTCTCAAAGTTTGAGTTTGCTGCTTCAATTAAGTCTTTTTTTGTTGTTGGTCTTGCCATTTTATGTTTTTGTTTAAATGCGTGTTAACTACAGTCTGTCTAAAAAATAAAATTAAGCCGTTGAGATTTCAATATTTCATTCTTTTTAAAGCCAGCTATCCAAATAATTCTTTCACGGAAAGAGGTTTTTAGACAGTCTGACGGTTAGTGCATGTTGTCGGAGCGGATTTCGGAGAGCGTTCCTGTCCGAAGGACACAGAACTGCGATGCGAGAATCCGCAGTTGGCGTACCACCAAACCCCGCCTTGCAATATGTACCGTGTTAGCAAACGTTTTTTATTTGTCTTGTTTAAAATCAATGATGTATATATTCCTATAATTATAAGAAGGATATAGTGTTATACATGCTCTCAATTCGTTGTCTTCTGCTTTTCTCAATTTTACCAACACTGTTTGATTAACTTTGAACGTGTCTTTTTCTAAATTTACTGTTTGATAGTAGTTGTTTTCACTTATCCCAATTTCTTGTTTCACTTTTAGTGAATCATCTGGGAATTTTAAAATGCAAGCGGAACAATTCAAGTCAAAGCCAACTATTTCACCAACGAAATACCTATCGAGTGTGTCTTCATCGTTTTTGTCACAACCGAATGCAACCGAAATAATTAAAAGTAATCCAATAAATCTTTTCATAATTTTTAGTTTTTAATTAGATGATTTTTTCTCTGTTGAGGTTGCGTTTAATAGTCTCAGACACCTGAGATGTCTTCATTTAAAATGTTTGCTAACTACTGTGTATAACCATTGTCGTTATAGCGCTTATAGCGCCTGAAAAAAGTATTGTTATACAAAAAAATGGAGACATAACAACTCATATTATGTTATACTTATTTTTACTGTTATTCCAGGGCGTGCATTCACGGTATTCAATTTTAGTGCTTTAAAACTAAACATATTTTTTATGTTTTTGGCAGTTAAGTTTTAAACAACAACAACAACATGAGCTTTCGACGTGGTGTGGCGCGAAGGGAAATAACAGTTCAGATACTTGTTTTGCGTACGAAACATGAAAAAATATTTTCAAAACAGATGTTTTACAAATAAAACAAGCATCTGAATTTTCAAAATGGGCATTTTACGCGCAGAATATAAAGCTCAACCGTCGGGATTCTTGTTTTGCGCACAAAACATGAAAAAAATATTTTCAAACAGATGTTTTACAAACAAAACAAGCATCTGAATTTTTAAAATGGGCATTTTACGCGCAGAATATAAAGCTCAACCGTCAGGATTCTTGTTTTGCGCGCAAAACATGAAAAAAAATTTTATAAACGGATGTTTTACAAATAAAACAAGCATCTGAATTTTCTAAATGGGCATTTTTTAGCCAATATTCTTTTTCAGCCAATAAAACAATTAACTAGAACATTAATTTTATAAGCACAAAGTTCCCTAACCATCAAAAATAAAATGGTTGAAATAATTTTTCAGAAAAGATAACGCTTACACAAATAATGCTTTATCCACCTCATCAAAATTAGTGATTTGCTGACAAGAAAAACCATCATACACCGCATTGGCCGAATTTACGATAATCACCTTCCCTGCCCCGGAACGAATTCCGGCTTCAACCCCGGCATGCGAATCTTCAAAAACCAAAGTTTCATCCGCTTTTGTTCCAATGGCAGAAATGGCTTTGTTAAATAAATCGGGGTGAGGTTTTCCACGCATCGTTCCATCGTCGTAAATAATATGTTCGAGCCTGAAATACTTTAACAAAGGAAAATGCTGAATAAAAAAATCGACATTGTTTTTTGCAGCAGCAGTTGCAATGCCCAGAGCTACTCCCGATTTTGCCAAGAAACTAATTAGCTGTTCTGCTCCGGGAGCCAGCTGCATACCATGCTCCAGGCACATGGCACGGTAAATCTCTTCCTTTTCTTCGGTTAGCCGGTGTACTTCGGCATCGTTCAATTCGCGTTTAAAAATGTATTCAAAAGTATCTTTGCCATTTATTCCGTGAATATATTTTTTCTTCTCCTCCTCGCTGAAGCAAAAACCATACTTTTCAAGAAAACGATCCCACGAGTCTTCCTGCAAATGTGTATCCCAAAACAATGTTCCGTTAAAATCAAAAATAACTCCTTTATATTTCATTATAATATTCGTTACAGGTTTTATCTATTTATAATCCTTTCTGAACTTTCAGAAATGCTTCCCCCAGTGTTTCTATAATATCGCCGGCCATTAACGAAAATTCCGAACGTTTTTTAGCAGCCAGATCTCCGGCTAGCCCGTGCAGATAAACGCCCACCAGTGCTGCATCAACTGCTACCATTCCCTGAGCCAGTAGCCCCAGAATTATTCCGGTAAGTGCATCACCACTTCCGGCGGTTCCCATTCCCGAATTGCCTGTTGAGTTCCAGCAAAGCGTTCCATCGGGTGCCGCCACCGAAGTGTGCGCTCCTTTTAACACCACCACACAATTGTATTTTTTGGCAAAGGCAATTTGTTGCTGAATGGCATCGTACGAATCGGTAGTTTTGCCCACCAAACGCCGGAACTCGCCAGGGTGTGGAGTAAGCACCGAACCTTCGGGCAATTTATCCAACCAGTTTCTATTTTCCGCCAGAATATTCAGCGCATCGGCATCAATAACCATCGGTACATCTGCCTTATCGAACAAATCGCACAAGGCACGGCACGAATTTCGTTTCACCCCCAGCCCCGGGCCAATACCAATAGCGGCATAAGGCGCAAGATCGGGAAAAGAAGTAAACATCGAATCGTGCTGATCAATACTTGTCATGGCTTCGGGCACCGCAGTTTGAATTACCGGAAACCCAACGTGCGGAACATGCGTGGTTAACAAACCAGCCCCGGCACGTAAGCAGGCTTTTGACGCCAGCACGGCCGCTCCCATTTTGCCATAACTTCCGGCAATAAGCAGTGCATGCCCAAACGTTCCTTTATGATCGAATTTTGTACGCATCGGCAAACGCGCTGCCACCTCTTCAGCATCAATAAAAAAATACGACGATGGTGTTTCGCTAATTCCGTCGCGATGCAAACCAATGGGCAACACTTCCCACTGCCCCACATACTGTTCGTTCTCCGGAAACAGGAAACTTATTTTCGGAAACTGCAGCGTAAGCGTATAATCGGCCCGAACAATGTTTTCAAGGTTATTTTCGGCATTGTTCTCCCCCATTAGTCCGCTAGGAATATCAACAGCCACAACCACATTCAGCAACTGGTTGATGTGTTGCACCAGCTGCGCCGGTAATCCTTCCAACGGGCGCGACAAACCCGAACCAAACAAACCGTCAATCAGCACATCGGTTTCGTCAACCTGTGGAAAATCGTTTTCCGAGCGTAGTTTTATCAGTTTTACTTTACCTTGCTCTTCCAGGCGTTTGTAGTTAATTGCCGGCGATCCTTTTAAAGCTTTTCCAAAGTCGAGCAGGTAAACTTCGCACTGGTAATCCAGTTCGGCCAACTGCCGGGCCATTGCCAAGGCATCGCCTCCATTGTTTCCGGGGCCGGCAAAAAACAATAGCCGTTCTTCGGTAGAAAACTGTTGTACTACCCAGTTGGTCATTTGCAGCGAGGCACGTTCCATCAAATCAATATCCGCAATAGGCTCATTTTCGATGGTATATTTATCGATAGCAGCTATTTGTTTTGTGGTAAATAATTTCATCTGATGATAAATCTGAAGGTTACAATCCGAAAATGCGTTTGCTTCTTTCGGCCTGCAACATTTGTTTTCGCTAAATTAGAAAAAGGCAATTGATTTTCGGAATTATAAACGACTTTCTTCCACAAAAAACATGAGGTGAAAATAACAGCCGAGAACAACTGATTCCGGGGGTTATCCTACAGCGCTAATCACCTCCGGATAAAACACTCATTTCAAACTACAAAGCAGCAACGCAAACCAATGCAAGGTTGCTAAACCTTAAAAGATTTTTATATTTGTCTACTTTCGTAAAACCGTGGAAACAGAATAGTATGCAGGAAACAGAAGCACTTATTAAAAACGATGCAGTAGTATTAGGATTATTATTGACATTGCTGGCCGTTATTTTCTATACCAGCAATTCGTCGAAACCCATTTTTAAGAAATTCTACAGTGTTGTTCCGATGCTGTTACTCTGTTATTTTTTACCCAGTTTGCTCACCACTTTTAACATTGTCGACGGCGAACATTCGCAGCTGTATTTTATGGCATCGCGCTACTTGTTACCGGCAAGTTTGGTTTTACTAACGCTTAGCATTAACCTTAAAGAAGTGTTTAAACTGGGGAGCAAAGCGCTAATTATGTTCCTTACCGGTACCGTTGGAGTTATTATTGGTGGGCCATTGGCTATTTTAGCAGCGTCGGCCATTAATCCTGATCTTGTTGGAGGAGCAGGCCCCGATGCTGTTTGGCGTGGAATGACCACCATTGCCGGAAGCTGGATTGGTGGTGGTGCCAATCAGGCAGCCATGTACGAAATTTTTAAACCATCGGATCACTTGTACTCGATAATGATTACGGTTGATGTACTGGTAGCCGAAGTATGGATGGCTATTTTGCTGATTGGGGTTGGAAAATCAAAACAGATAGACAAATATTTTAAAGCCGACGCCAGTAGTGTTACCCAACTAAAAGATCACATGCACGAATTCAGTCAGCGGATAGCACGTATACCAAGCAGCACCGATATTATGGTTATTGCAGCCATAGGACTTGGCGTTACCGGATTTGCGCATTTGGTATCCGATTGGATTGCCCCTTACATCGAAGTTCATGCTCCGGCTTTAAACAAGTTTAGTTTAACCTCAAAATTCTTCTGGTTAATTATTCTTTCAACCACCATTGGTATTGGATTGTCGTTTACAAAACTACGAAACTACGAAGGAGCGGGCGCATCAAAAATAGGAACTATTTTCATCTACATACTGGTAGCAACCATTGGTATGAAAATGGATGTTGGCAAGATATTCGACAATCTCGGATTGTTTTTGGTTGGCGGAATCTGGATGGCCATTCACGTTATTTTACTATTGATTGTGGGAAAACTGATCCGTGCACCTTACTTCTTTCTAGCGGTTGGTAGTAAGGCAAACATCGGAGGTGCAGCAAGTGCACCGGTTGTGGCGGCTGCATTTCACCCGTCGCTGGCACCGGTTGGCGTTTTACTGGCCGTTTTAGGTTATGCACTGGGAACCTACGGAGCTTGGATGTGTGGACTGCTAATGCAAGTGGCGGCACATTAACAGAACTTTCTGATTCGGTTACCCGAACAGGTTGTAAATTTCGCGTAGAACAACAAAAACGATAATGGCAACCAAAATAGCCAGCGAAACAATCATGGCATTTCGTACAAAACGGTTACGCTTTTCGAGCTCTATTACTTTCGATATTTTCCCTATTTTATTGTACACCTTTTTAAGCGCAATATTGTTGTCTTTTATAATGTAATCGTAAGCGCCGTATTTTATCGAATTTACAGCTACTTCCATGTCTTCATGAGTGGTAAGAAAAATAAACTCGGTGCGCTCGCTAATTTTTTTAACCGCCTGTAAAACAGCAATTCCCGTAGTATCGTTCAAATGGTAATCTTCAACAACAATATCAGGACGCTCGCCTTTGTTTACAGCCGCCAAACAATCCTCGGCATTATAAAACGATTTAACCCTTTTCAGACCTTGCCTCCGAAGAAATTCAACCACCAGCTTATGGTATAGCTTGTTGTCTTCAACCACGTAAATCAGTAGATTCTTATTCACAATTGTTAACTTTTTGGTGTATTTAACATTTAAATGTACTATTAATTATTTATTTTCAAACGCTTCGATTACTCCCAACTATTTACCAAAGTTCAATTCTACTGTTCGAAATTCTTTTGTAATTTAGTCCGAAATAAAAAAAACAATCATGAAGAACTTTATTTTTCTTTCACTCATCTTTTTTTTAATTGGTGCCCAAACGCTTGTTGCGCAAGAAACAGAGTATGCCACCGACAAAAATATTCTGTACACATCCGACGCCTCGGAATATGCACAGGAAAGTTGCAAACTCGATATTTACTACCCCAAAAATAAAACTGATTTTACCACTGTAGTTTGGTTTCATGGCGGTGGTATTACAGGTGGAAATAAATTTATTCCCGAGAAATTAAAAGAACAAGGAATTGCAGTGGTAGCAGTAAACTACCGTTTGTCGCCAAAAGTTAAGTGCCCGGTTTATATTGAAGATGCCGCAGAGGCTGTAGCCTGGACCTTTAAGAACATTGAGAAATATGGCGGGAGTAAAAACAAGATAGTTGTAAGTGGTCATTCGGCCGGCGGTTACCTTACCAGCATGGTTGGTTTAGATAAACATTATCTGGCAAAATACAATATTGATGCCGACGACATTGCCATGCTGATACCTTTTAGCGGGCACACCGTTACGCATTTTACTGTTCGCGATGAAAGAGGAATTCCGGGAACACAAGCTATTGTTGATGAGTATGCACCACTTTATTTTGTTCGCCCCGACGCTCCGCCCATTATATTCATTACCGGCGACCGTGAACTGGAAATGTTAGGGCGCTACGAAGAGAATGCCTACATGTGGCGCATGATGAAAGTGGCTGGTCATAAAAATTGTAAACTAATGGAACTCGACGGCTTTAACCACGGCGAAATGGCCTCGCCCGCTCTGGAAATTGTATTAAAAGAGATCAAAGTACTGGATAAACCTTAAGAGCACAAATCATATGAAACGAATCTGTATGCTTGTTCTTCTTGCGATTCTATTTTGCAGATTGGATCAGGCCGAAGCACAGAATCTAAATGGTTACTGGGTGGGAAAAGTGAATTTACCAACGGTGAAAATCACCGCCTCTTTCCATTTTTCGGAAGATGAAAGTGGAAAACAGATCATCTCTCTTTCAGTTTTGGAGGACGGAACAAAAGATCTGCCCTGCGAACTTGTAAAGATTACAACCGACAGCATGGTTATTTACACGCCCAAGATTGATCACACGTATTCAGGTGTCTTTCAAAACGACACCACAATAAAAGGCGAGTGGACTAAAAACCGAATTAACACTCCTTTGACACTTGTAAAAACCAATAAAGCCCCCATCCTAAAGCGCCCGCAAACTCCACAACCACCATTCCCCTATTATTCTGAAGAGGTGGAATACATCAATCCGGAATCGGGATTAAAACTGGCAGGTACCATCACTATTCCGAAAAATGCGGAGGCCTGTCCGGCAGTGGTGATGATAACCGGATCGGAAGCTCAGGATCGTGACGAAACACTATACGAGCATAAACCTTTCGCGGTAATCGCTCATTACCTTACCCTTAGCGGAATTGCCGTTTTACGCGTTGATGACCGAGGAGTTGGCGGTTCAGAAGGAAATATATCAACAGCCACGAGTAAAGATTTTGCCGGAGACGTACTTGCCGGCGTAAATTTCCTAAAAGCAAGAAAAGAAATCGATGCTGAAAATATTGGGTTGATTGGGCATAGCGAAGGCGGCTTGATTGCTCCATTGGCTGCTACAAGTTCTGATGACATTGCTTTTTTTGTTATGATGGCAGGTCCGGGAATGACTGGCGAACAAATTATGAAAGAACAAAATGTACTTGCTCTGGCAGCAGCAGGCATTTCGGAATTTCAGATAAAACAAAGCACGATGCTAAACCAGCGTATCTTTGAAATCATAAAAACGGAGCCCGATTCCGCCAAAACACTTGAGCAACTCCGAACAATTCTTTCGCGGGGATTTTATCCCGGCATGAACGACGAGATGAAAGCAGGCATTGATGCTCAAATTGCCAGCTTCAACAACAACTGGTTTCGCTTTTTTTTAACCTACAATCCGAAGCCTACACTTCAAAAAGTAAGCTGTCCGGTGTTGGCCATTAATGGTGTAAAAGACTTGCAGGTTCCGGTATCAAATCTTGATTTAATAAAATCTGCCATAACCAGTGGAGGAAACACAAACGTTACCTCCATTGCTTTTGAGAACCTGAATCATCTTTTCCAAAATTGCGACACTGGTTTAGCGGCCGAGTATTCGCAAATTGAGCAAACAATCAACCCGGAAGTTTTAAAAACCATGAAGGACTGGATAATGAAACAAACTAAAAAATAATATGCAGCTTAATACCCAACGATTAACTTTACGAACGATAGAAGCGAACGATAAATACTCAATTTTAAAATATCGGTCGGATGCAGAAACGAATAAATACCAGGGCTGGATTCCGAAAACACTTGACGACGTAGACACCTTCTTTGGTAAGTTATCTGCCGAATTTAATGTCCCCGACACCTGGTTTCAGCTGGCCGTAGTTGAAAAAAATTATAACGAACTAATTGGCGACATTGGATTCATTTTATCGATAATCAACAAGTTGAGATAGGTTATACAATTGCCAAACAACATCAGGGTTTGGGGTTTGCTACCGAAGCAGCAAAAGCGGTTATCAACTACCTGTTCTGCGAATTGAAAAAACACCGGATTACTGCCTCCATCGATCCAGAAAATATAGCATCGGTAGCTTTACTCGAGAAACTTGGTTTTAGAAAAGAAGCACATTTTAGGGAAAGTCTTTTTCTCAACGACAAATGGGTTGATGATGTAATTTATGCATTGTTGGCACGGGAATGGAAGGCCTCTGAGTTATAGATTTTTGAAGCCCCTTATTGTTTTAACGATTCAATCTTTCAACTATTTCGGGCACATACCACTGGTTATTTCGAAAATCAACCCATGTTGCTGTGGGATTATCAGCATCCCAACCACAGAGGATTCCTATTTTCAAAGTTGATCCCGGTTGCAAAACACGCATTACAATACAAGTTTAGTGATGTCATATCATATCCATCAGCCTGATTAAGCTGATACCGTGTATAAACCGAATCCCGGGCCTGTTCCTACGGAATACCTTCATTGTATTTTGTGCAACCTCTGATGTTCTACTACAACCAGAGGGAAGTGCAAAAAGCGACAAAAACCGAGGTGTCAAAAAGTAATTAATGTCAATAAAGAAGAAATCAATCTTGTTTCCTTTTCAAAATATAAACATGGAAGATGGAGGTTCTGAAACGGAGTAATTTCATGATGCTTGTTAAAACAATTACTAATTACCTATTTATTCAAGTAAGCTATTAATTACCAATTCGCACCAGGAAGGGATAAGATTACTCATTGTTGAGTAGTTATTGATTAATGAAATCTGAGAATTCGCCTACATTATTAACTTAATAAAAAATTTTATCTTTAAACAAAAAACGGATGGATACTTGGATCGTAATCGTCTTTATAATAACAATCATAATTGAAGGATGGAATGCCTTCACGCTGAATAGGTTAAAGAAATTGGCTAAAAAAGGAAGCAATGATTTGACAGATGAAAGGTATTTCGATTTAAAATATAAGTTTCAATTATATGCGGCGATTGGGACGTTAGCATTCTTCTTAATCGCTTTTTTTGGATGAAATACAAAAGATGGTATACGAAAAGACTATATTCAAGAAATAGAACCTCTGCGAGAAAGCATAGGGAAAGCCAAACAAGATATTGACTCCATAACAGAAAACATTGAAAATATAGATAAAAATATTCAGAGAAATCCACGATTTCATGTTGTAATTAACAAGGAAGTCACAACTCACTCAATTACAGATAGAGATACTATCTTTTTTAAGGAATGCAAAGTAGACGTTTTAGGTAACAAAATAGATAGCTTTAGGCTTCCACCCGTTATTACATTTTTTGATGTCAATACCAATAATCCGAAAATGTCCTCTTATTCAGATCCATTTGCATTACCTGCAATAATCTTTGAAACAACAACTGACTATGTTATATATAGATTAATGGGGGGAGGGGCCTTGGAGCCTGTAGATTCAAAATATTATATCTCTTTTTTGATTATGGATATTAGCGACGCAGCAAAATGGTAATTATATATTATAATTATCATTTTATCCAGACCTCCAACTTCTCTCGCTAGTACGCATTTGGAGTCTGTGTCAATGAAATAGCAATGACTATTCTATCATATCTAGTTTGCAGTTTCTCCCCAATCTGGTATCTTTACCGCCCGATAAGGGAAATTTTTAAACTATGGAGACACCGTTTCTGGCGTTGATTATTCTGTTTGTTATCACTCCTGTTGTTGTTATTTATCTCGAAGGGAAATTTTCGCTATTAAAGAAAATTGGTGCTGTGCTAATTTGTTACGGTGTTGGTTTGATTGTTGGAAATATGGGAATCTTACCCGATGGTGCAGAAAAATACCAGAACATGCTCACCGATATTACCATTCCGTTGTCCTTGCCTCTAATTCTATTTTCGGTTGATGTACGTTCGTGGTTTAAAATGGCGCGATCAGCATTTTTGGCGCTTATAACAGGATTGATTTCGGTGTTGTTAATTATAATTATCGGTTATTTTATTTTCCGAAACGACATTGAAAACATCTGGCAGGTAGCCGGAATGCTGGTAGGTGTGTACACTGGCGGAACACCTAATATGGCCGCCATGAAAACGGCTTTAAATGTTTCGCAGGAGTTGTACATTATGACACACACTTACGACCTGACATTGGGTGCCATTTACCTGGTTTTTATTCTTTCCATTGGGCAAAAAGTATTTCTGTGGTTCTTGCCACCTTTTAAACCGGTTAAAAACGAAGACACAACCGTTGCCGAAATGAATATGGAAGAAGAGTTTGAATCGTACGCCGGGATGTTGAAGAAAAAAACCTTGTTCCCATTAATCGGTGCATTTGGAATTTCGGTGGCCATTCTTGGCGTGAGTTACGGCATCAGCCTGCTTTTGCCAAAAGAATACCAAACTGCCGTAGTTATTCTGCTTATCACCACCTTCGGAATTGCCTTTTCGTTTGTACCCAAAATAAAAGCCATAAAAAAGACCTTTCAACTGGGCATGTACCTCATTCTTATTTTTTGTTTAACCGTTGCTTCCCTGGCCGACATCAGCAAATTATCGAACATCTCTTTTTCGCTATTCTATTATGTGGCTTTGGCTGTTTACGGGTCGCACATTATTCACATAGCTCTGGCCCGTATTTTTAAAATAGATGCCGATACGGTGATCATTTCAACCAGCGCACTAATTTGCTCGCCACCGTTTGTCCCGGTGGTTGCCGGCGCATTAAAAAACCGTCAGGTTATTTTGACCGGACTGGTTGTAGGAATTGCCGGTTACGCCGTTGGAAACTATTTGGGAGTTATCGTTGCGTATTTGCTAAAATAGAAAATCGTTTTTACTCCAGGTGCTGAAAATTCTCCCAAATATTCTCCATCATTTCCTGCGAAACAGTAAGGGCATTGGTGCGCCATTTTTCGGATGGAGGATAAAACATTTCGTAATAACCGGCCAATGCCTTTAAACTGTCCTCTTCTGATTTATATCCATAATGAACTCCCTGGTTCTCAACAATAGAAATGTGTGCCGATTTTACCGCACCAATAGTCGATCCGGTATTTAAAGTACCAAATTCCATTAACATGGGTATTGATGTCTTCCCGGGAAGTAAATCGCCAATAAATTCAACAAACTGGCCATGAACCGTATAGAAGTCATCCGAGTCGCCCCAATCGATTTGGTAGCCTTTAAATACCTCCTCAGTTTTTGCTTTTAATTCCTGATCATCGATTGGATTCGGAAACAGATGCAACTCTCCCCGCTCGCCAAAACCAGTATGCAAATCGAGGTTTAAGAGCGTGGAATACGGCGCTGCAATACCAGTTAATACTTCCGACATAATTTCCACCTGCTGCTCAAAATCGTAGCCACCAAAATAAATTCCTTCCTGAAATTCGTACTGCCCCTGTGCAAAAGCCTGCAACAAAGCTGGCATTCCCTTTCGGGCAATTTGATTAACAGCCGTTACCAGAAAAAATTTATTACGAACACTGTTCATGTTCAACTTCCCTTTTGGCGTGAGCATATCGTAAAGCGCCACAAAACCATCGTTTTTGGTTTCAAAAAGCGAAGGATCGATACTGTAATTCCGGTTCAAATCGACGTTATTTTCGGTAAAACGCCGCAGGTTTTTAAAGCCCCAGGCATTTAAGCCATGCACCAGCAGAACTCCGGTATTATTAAGCATCTCAGGCATAAAAAACTCGGCCATTAGTTGTTGCTGCACCGCACTGCCTACAAAACCTTCAATGCCATGCGTTCCGGAGCAAATCATCACCAGTTTTTCAGTAGTATCGTTTGCAGGGATGTAACAAAAATCGATGGTTAACCCTGTGTCGGTTTTACTTTCTAACGATCGCGAAAATATTGCCACACTATCAAACCGCATTTTCAAGGAATTGGCTTGTGCCCGGAATGCGGCCCTACAATCCTCCCACGAGTTCTGATAATAGGCGAGTTTTGCTTTTTCACCCCTTACATCGGGATCGGCGGGCGAATAGGAATTAAAGCTCACATATGAATACCCCAACAATAGTAAAACCAAAACAACGATGGTTACTCCTGCAACTTTTAAAATTTTTTTCATCGTAATTTTTTAGATTACAAACTTTACCAGCCTATCTTCAATCATTTGTTGCAATTGGCTAAGCAAAGCCTGTTCGTGCCTGTCAATGTAACCATCCTCGGTAGCAATATTTATAATCTTGTCGTAATCCTCGCGCGAAATCTTATGATCGGCAATTGCTTTTTCAATCATTTCTCTTAAACGGATCGAACTTTCACTTACTTCTTCTTTCATAAGTGTGCTATTTTGCGTTATTGTTTATTAATTCAATTCTCGTAGATCATATTTTCTAAATGTAGACATTCATCTTATGATCTACAAATATCAAACGAACATCTCTTACGCTTCTTATTTACAACAGAATAAAACTTTTCCAGTTAGGGATCCAAATTCTTAAAAACTATTAAATTTTTACTTTTTCTTCAATAAGCTCTTACAAATTGTACCTTTGCACGTTATTTATCACGGATAATGAATTTAAAAACAGATAAAGTTGGCATAATCGGGAGTGGTAGCTGGGCAACAGCTTTGGCGAAAATTCTTTTAGAAAACGTAAACGAGATTAACTGGTATTTTCGTAAGCAATCAACCATCGACACGTTTAAAAGAAATAAACACAATCCGCGTTATTTGCACGAAGTTGAATTTGATACCTCAAAAATTAATTTCTGCGACGATATAAATTGCATCATTGAGCATTCCGATATACTTATTTTAGCCGTTCCTTCGGCATTCCTTCCTGCCGTATTGACCGGGATTAAAGATCTTTCAGGTAAATACATCTTATCGGGAGTTAAAGGAATTGTTACCGATGAAAATCTTTTGGTGGCCGAATATTTGCAAAAGTATTTTAATGTCGATCATGACAGGATTGGGGTATTGGCAGGTCCGTGCCATGCCGAAGAAGTTGCGCGCGAAAAGCTGTCGTACCTTACCGTGGCTTGCACCACCGAAGAAAAAGCGATGAAATTCACACAATTTATTGAGTGTGATTACATTTATACTTCTGCATCGGATGATATATGGGGTACGGAATATGCCGCAGTGCTAAAGAATATTATTGCCATTGCCGCAGGTATTGCACATGGACAACGTTTTGGCGACAATTTTCATGCTGTGCTTGTTTCGCGAGCTATCCAGGAAATAAAACGTTTTGTTGACCAGGTGCATCCTATTGACCGCGATATAAAAGCACCTGCTTATCTGGGCGACCTTATGGTTACTGCTTACTCGCAATTCAGCCGTAACCGCACTTTTGGCTCGATGATTGGCAAAGGCTACTCGGTAAAAGCTGCGCAACTTGAATTAAATATGGTTGCCGAAGGTTATTACGCATCAAAATCAATTCACCAGATTAACGAAAAACACCAGGTAGATATGCCTATTTGCGAGGCAGTTTACCAAATTCTTTACGATAAAGTTCCGCCACATAAAGTTTTCGCTGAGTTGACACCTAAATTGTGTTAGAAACAAACCAGCCTTTCTGGCTGATTTGAAAAAGTCTTGGCACCGTTGGCATTTTGCATAAAAAAAATGCCATCCGTAAAACGAATGGCATTTCTGAAAATTATGGTGAGAATCTTCTTATCTCATTGCTTTCCACGCATTAATCAAACCATTGGTTGATGCATCGTGACCTGTTACTTTTTCGTCGTTATTCAGTTCAGGCAGAATGGCGTTGGCCAATTGTTTACCTAGCTCAACTCCCCACTGATCGAAGCTGTATATATTCCAGATAATTCCCTGTACAAATATTTTGTGTTCGTACATGGCAATTAACGATCCCAAAACGCGTGGTGTTAATTGTTTCACCAAGATTGAATTGGTTGGAATATTGCCCATGAATACTTTAAATGGGGTTAATTCTTTAATTTCTGCTTCCGATTTGCCGGCAGCTTTTAATTCGGCAACTACCTGTTCTTCGGTTTTACCCACCATCATTGCTTCGGTTTGTGCGAAGAAATTGGCTAGTAACTTCGGATGATGATCACCTACTTTATTATGGTTTATTGCAGAGGCGATAAAATCGCAGGGAATTAGTTTTGTTCCCTGATGAATCAGCTGATAAAAAGCGTGCTGACCGTTTGTTCCGGGCTCTCCCCAAATAATCGGTCCGGTTTGGTAATCCACCTGCTCACCGTTACGGTCGACATATTTACCGTTACTTTCCATGTTTCCTTGCTGGAAATAAGCAGAAAAACGGTGCATATACTGGTCGTACGGAAGAATAGCTTCACTTTCGGCACCGTAGAAATTGTTGTACCAAAGTCCGATCAGTGCGAGAATTACCGGAATATTTTTATTAAAGTCGGTTTCGCTGAAATGTTTGTCCATGGTATGAGCACCTTCCAGTAGCTCAATATAGTTTTCGTAACCAATGCCCAGCATAATGCTTAAACCAATGGCCGACCACAACGAATAACGACCACCTACCCAATTCCAAAAACGGAACATATTGTTGGTATCGATACCAAAAGCGGAAACTGCTTCTGCGTTGGTTGAAACGGCTACAAAGTGTTTAGCCACGTTCTCCAAATCTTTAGCCGACTCCAGGAACCAGTCTTTTGCTGTATTGGCATTGGTCATGGTTTCCTGCGTGGTGAATGTTTTAGAAGCCACAATAAACATAGTTGTTTCCGGATCAACTTCTTTAAGTGTTTCAGCAATATGCGTTCCGTCAACATTAGATACAAAGTGCAGTTTCAGATGGTTTTTGTAAGGTTTCAAGGCCTCAGTTACCATTAACGGCCCCAAATCCGAACCGCCAATACCAATGTTTACGATGTCAGTAATTGCTTTTCCGGTGTAGCCTTTCCACTCGCCCGAAATTACTTTTTCAGTAAAACCTTTCATTTGGGCGAGTACCGCATTTACTTCAGGCATTACATCTTCGCCATCAACTACAATTGGAGTATTGCTGCGGTTACGCAAAGCCACATGAAGCACTGCACGATTTTCGGTAACATTTATTTTTTTACCCGAGAACATGACTGAAATGGCCTCTTTTAAACCACACTCTTCAGCCAGTTCAAACAATGTTTCTTTCACCTCATCGTTAACGATGTTTTTCGAAAAATCGAGCAGAATATCTTCAAATTTCAGTGAGTACTTTTCAAACCGGTCAGCATCGGCTGCAAACAGGTCTTTCATATGCGTGCCTTCAAACTCGAAATATAGCTCTTCCAGTTTTTGCCAGGCTTTGGTTTCAATAGGATTAATTTTAGGTAACATATTTTTATTTTAAGCAGGAAGACCGAAGCCTGAAGTTTTCTTCAAAACCATTCTTTAGCCGTCCGTTAGTTAATATTCAAATTTAGCGATCACTTCACTCTATGTGAAAGCCTCACTATTATATCTTCACAAAGATAATTGATTCTGAAGATTGCAACTGAAACTTGCAGGAAGGTTAATGTTGGGTTAAGAAAAAATATGAGTTCGCGTAAATTATTCCATTTCAGGCCGCCACATGGCAGTAATAAGTACAGCGATGGCCAAAATAAATTCTATAAAAACCAAAATACAGCAAACCATATTATTCCAATATGCAAATTTTGCATACGAACCGATACCTGCCAAAATAAAAGCAGCTGCTAAAAAGGAAATCAATAATGTTTTTTGGATCTTCAACATCTTCCTGGTTTTAAACTAAAACACCCAAAACTAAAAACACCAGATATTTATCCAAATTTTTCATTTTTAAGAATGCATAATACAATCATTCTGTAGTGTTCTTTACATTCTGATAATTTAGATTTTATGTTTTAAGATATTGAATTACACTTTGCATTGATTTTCTATCTTTACCTCGAATTTCGGGAACGGTGAGTTTTGAAACCCGAAAACCCGGAGACTTACGCAATTATACCAAATGAAAACAGCCATATTTAAAGGATATCTGCTGGCCCTTGTTGCCACAATCGCTTTCTCAAACGTATATATATTTAGTAAGGCTGCGTTAAACGAAATTCATTTAACGCAATTTGGTATTTACTGGTGTGGTTTTGGCATGCTGTTCAGTTTCCTTTTTGCGCTAAAAAACAAAAAACTGGGTCAGCTTAAGGTTCTCGATAAAAAACAACGCCGCATACTTTTGCTATTGGGCATTCTGGAAATACTCACAACAACTACATTTTTTATATCTATAAATATTATCCCCGATCCTTCAGTAACATCATTTATCGGTAACCTTTTCCCGGTAATGGTTACTTTAGGTGGTATCGTTCTGCTAAAAGAAAAATTTGGATGGGTAGAAGTTATTGGTGCTTCGCTGGCACTTATCGGCACTTTTGTTATCAGTTATACAGGCGGCACAAGTTTAAAAACGCTGTTTATTGCAGGTACCGGAGTGGTTGTAATTAACGCGCTTTTTGCCACCACTGCTACACTTATCGTAAAAGTGCATGTAAAAAACATTAGCCCCGAGCTGTTTAATCTGAACCGTTACACCTGGTTGTTTGCATTTTCGCTTATTGCATTTTTCATCTACAATCCCGAAGCCATAATACCATCAAAGGCTTTTGCCAATATTTCAATCGGGGCTTTTCTCGAGTTTATCGCCATTCTAACGGTGTATTACTCCTACCAGTTTATCGATGCATCGCGCTCGGCAGTGGTGCAAACGCTAAAGGGTATTTTTGTTTTAATCGGAGCCTACCTTGTTTTTCATACTTTCCCGTTGATGCACCAATTTATTGGAGGAATGGTAACAGTTGTTGGAGTGCTGATAATGACAATTGCACAAGCCGGTATTTTAAAGCCTAAACTCTAAAACTGATTTTTCAGTTAAAAAACTACACTTTTAGTTTATTTGAAGTTTATTTAACAAAATTTCATATTTATTTTTTGTTTCTTTCGTTGATTTTATGCGAAGGCATAATTTTTGTAAAAAAGAACAAACAATTTTCAATCAGAAACAAAAACTAATATCATGAAACAAAATCCTCAAAATCATACCTAAAACAACATACCCTCATGCATTATTCACACATGACCATTGAAAACTAAAAGCATACCAAGATGAAGAAAAAAAACTGGCTGTTTGCCGCCACGGCAGTAATTATACTGTTTGTGGTACTCCTAATTTTATCAGGTTCGAAAAACGAAACCACACAAATTACCACCACCGTAAAAAAAGGCCCATTTGAAGTGCTGGTGTATTCAAGCGGGCAACTCGAATCGGAAAACTCCGATAATATTTATATTCCCGAGGAACTAAAAGATCGCCAAACCCGTATTTCCTCCTTAACAATTACCGATATTGTTGAAGAGGGAACTTATGTAGATTCGGGCGATTATGTAGCCACTCTGGACCATCAGGCTGTTCAGGAGCAGTTAAAAGATGCCCAGGATGAGCTGGAAAAAATCTTGTCGGAATACAACGACAGTAAAATCGACTCTAACCTCACGCTCAGTAACGAACGCGACCAAATTATTAATGCCACTCTGGATGTAGAAGAAAGAAAGATTGCGGTTGACGAATCGATTTATGAATCGCCATCGGAGCAAAAAAAGGTAAAAATGGATTACGATAAAGCCTTGCGAAAACTGAAACAATCGAAACAAGCCTACGCCCTAAAAACCCAACAGGAAATTAATAAGGTGAACCGCAAATTCATTACCTACAAACAAGTAAAACAACGTGTTGATGCCCTGGAAAAATTAATGGATAATTTGATTATTCATTCGCCCAAAGCAGGTATTATTTCCTATTACCAATATGACTGGGGAGGTATCGTTGAAACCGGATCGAACGTTTCGCAGTATAGTCCGATTATTGCTTCCTTCCCGAATATGAATAACCTGGTTACCAAAACCTTTATTAACGAAATTGATATTGCACTTATAAAACCAGGCCAGAAAGTAAGAATTGGAATTGATGCTTTTCCCGATAAAACATTAACGGGCGAAGTTGCCACCGTGGCAAACATGGGGCAATTAATGCCCAAAAGCGATGCGAAGGTTTTTGAAGTAAAAATTAAGGTCGACGGCTCGGATCCAGAACTGAAACCGGCCATGACCACCAGCAACACCATTCAGACCAGTTTTATTGAAGATGCCACTTACATTCCTATCGAAGCCGTATTCTCAAACGATAGTTTGTCGTACGTCTATCTTTCTGATTCAAAAACAAGACAAATTATTGAACCGGGCGAAGCCAACGAAAATTATGTGGTAGTAAACCAGGGGCTTGAAGAAGGACAGGATGTACAACTACTAAAACCCGAAGATGCCAACGATTACCAATTATCCGGGTTTGAAATTTATGCCGACATAAAACGTAAGGCAGTCGAAAAAGCAGCAGAAGAAGCTGCGAGGAGGAAGGAACGGAAAGAACAAAAAGCTCCCGAATTGCCTCAGAGAATGGCATTGCCTGCGGGTGTTACAATTACCTCGGCCAATTAACCTTTCAAGACAAACCAGATGTTTATAAAAAGATATTTACACGATATTCTGATAGCGGTTGAAGCTATTATTGCCAACCGTCTGAAATCGATACTTACCGCACTTGGAATCATCTTCGGTGTAGCGGCGGTAATTAGCATGATGGCAATTGGAAATGGCGCCGAGCAGGAAATTCTGGAACAGATAAAACTGGTTGGCGTAAACAACATTATTATTACGCCAAGTACATATTCCTTATCTGACGGAACCGGTGGCGATGGCAATGGGCAGCCCACCGCCAAGAAATTCTCAAAAGGACTGACACTCCACGATGTTGAGGCCATTAAAAAGATTGTTCCTACTGTTGAACGTATTTCACCAGTTATCTCTTTCAACTATTCAGCCCTGTTAAACGGAATAAGTAAACCTGTTGTTCTCGAAGGAATTGATAATCACTACTTCGATTTATTTAATATGCAACTGGCCGAAGGAAAACGATTTAATACTACACAAGCAGAAAAAGGACTACCCGTTTGTGTGGTTGGAAACAACATTAAAGAGCAATTTTTTCGCCAGCAGAATCCCATTGGAAAATATATAAAATGCGGACAGATATGGCTAAAAATTATAGGTGTTGTTGAACGACGCGATTTTACAGCATCGGCATCCGACGAACTGGGAATTAGTAGTTCCGACAATAAAATTTTTATACCTGTACAAACCATGCTGATGCGTTTTAAAAACCGAGCGCTCATTAGGGCCGACGAAGTGGTAAGTGCCAATAAAAACGCTAGTGGCAATGGTGTGGTTGTTATTTATGGCGGCCCGGCACCAAAAGAAGACCCGATTGACACCGACCCTAATCTTAACCAACTTGATAAAATTGTTGTTCAGATAAAAGAAACGGAACAACTCAGTGGTTCGGCAACATTAATAAAACGGATGTTGCTCAGACGCCACTCCGATTTGTACGATTTTGAAGTTACAATTCCTGAGCTTTTGTTAAAACAGCAACAAAAAACAAAAAAAATATTCAACATCGTTTTAGGTGTTATTGCCGGCATTTCACTGGTTGTTGGCGGTATTGGGATTATGAACATTATGCTGGCATCGGTACTGGAACGCATTCGCGAAATTGGTGTTCGCCAGGCATTGGGAGCCAAACAAAAAGACATAATCGCACAGTTTCTTTCCGAGTCGACTTTAATCAGTTTAACCGGTGGAATTATCGGAATTATTCTGGGGATTGTGCTCTCGCAAATCATTACGGCCATGTTCGATATTAAAACAATTGTTTCTGTCTTTAGCATTTTTATTGCCTTTGGCGTATCGGTTGGCGTCGGAATTATTTTTGGTTATCTGCCTGCCAAACGAGCCGCAGCTAACGATCCGGTAGTAAGTCTTCGTTCATAAAAATAACCTGAAAAACAAAAAAAATGAAAAATATATTTCTGTCATTAATATTTATTTTGGGCCTGACAGAACTTGTTACAGCCCAGGAAGAATTGGTGTTAACCCTGCCCGAAGTGATTGATATTGCTTCAAAGCAATCAATTGATGCTTTCCGAAATAAAAACATGTATTTGGCCAGCTACTGGGAACACCGGTTTTATAAAGCCGAGCGCTTACCAAGTATTTCATTAAGTGCCAATCCTGCAGATTTTAACCGTTACAATAATAAGGAATACAACTTTGAAACCAACGAGGACGAATTCCGTCTACGCGAATATTTTAACTCTGAAGTTTCAGTTTCAGCCGTTCAGAACGTTTCGCTAACCGGCGGACAGGTATTCTTACGCTCGGAGCTTGGAATGATTAAAAACCTTGGTGGCGACAAAAACACCTCGTTTAATGCAACGCCTATCAGTATAGGATTTTCGCAGGAATTGAACGGCTACAACAGCCTGAAATGGCAAGCTAAAATTGAACCATTAAAATTTGAAAAAGCCAAAAAAGAATTCATACAGGATATGGAAGATCTGCGGGGAACATCCACCTCTCGCTTTTTTGGATTGATTAATGCCCAGATTCAGAAAAACATTGCGGAGATGAATTATGCCAATGCCGATACCCTTTACAAAATTGGCAAGGGGCGCTTCCAAGTGGGAACCGTAACACAAGATGAATTATTGGAACTGGAACTTAGTTTGCTGAACAGCGAGCAAGCACTTAGTGTTGCCCAGCTGGGTGAAAAACGCGCACAAGCAAGATTGAACTCATTCCTCGGACTTCCGAAAGAAACTATCATAAAGTGTGTTGTTCCAAGCGAAATTCCCGAGCTAAAGATTAAGCCGGACGAAGCCATCGACGAGGCGATAAAAAACAACCCTGAGATTCTTAACCATCAACAACAACGACTTGAACAGGACGAAAATGTTGCAATGGCGAAATCAGAACGAGGGCTGAATACCACACTTTACGCCATGTATGGTTTAAATAAAAGTGCTGAAAACTTTGATGATGTATACACCGAACCCGACAAAAGTCAGGTTTTTAGTTTGGGATTAAACATCCCTATTGTTGACTGGGGACGCGGTAAAGGACGTTACTCAATGGCCAAGTCAAACCGCGAAGTAGCTCTGGCAACAATCAGACAGGAACGTATTGATTTTGAGCAAGACATTTACCAAAGTGTACTGGAATTTAATCTTCAGGCCGGACAGGTAAACACTGCTGCAAAAGCCGATACCGTTGCACAAATGGGATACAATGTTACCTTTCAGCGTTTCCTCATCGGAAAGATTGATGTAACACGACTAAATATTGCCAGCAAGGCTCAGGAAACAGCTCGTATGGCCTACCTTTCGCGATTACGCGATTACTGGTCGGCTTATTACCGACTGCGCAGTTTAACGCTTTTTGATTTTGAAGAAAATAAACCGCTCGAAGCCGATTACGACAAACTTTTAGAAAACTAGTTTATGGCCGTAAAAAGAAAACATATTATAATAACTGCAGCTGCAATTTGCGTTATTGCTATCGCAGCGTTTGCCGGATCGCTTACTACAAGCAAGTCGGAGAAAATTTATGTGGTTGAAAAAGGCCCTTTTGAAGCAACATTAACCTGCAAAGGAGAAATTAACGGCTTAGTTTCTACGCCTATTCCAGTGCCCGAAATACTTGGCGACAGAGAACTAAGGCTTTGGGAACTAAAAATTCTGGATTTAGCACAAGATGGCAAATACGTAAAAAAAGGCGATTTTATAATGCAACTCGATGCCAACCAGATAATGTCAGGAATGCGACAGGAACAGCAAACCCTTGAAACGGCGCAAGCTGACCTGAATAATGCTAAAATAGATAGCACGGTACAATTAAACGGTCTTCGGGAGGATATAAAAAATGCCATGCTCGATTTGGAATACAATAAGATCGATCTGGAGCAATCGATTTACGAATCGGCAGCCTACCAGCGAAAGGCTCAAATGACATATAAAAAGGCAGAAAATACAATTGCCAAAAAGCAGCGCGATTACCAGCTGGAACAAAATAAGTTAAAAATGAGGGTGTCTCGCTATGAAGAACGAGTAAAACGCAGTCAGGATAAAATAGCGAAATTCCAACAAGCTATGCAAGCGGCGCGCATTACGGCTCCGGAAGACGGAATTGTGATTTTTGGCGAAAGCTGGGATGGCACAAAATATAGCAAAGACGGCGATATTTCAACCTGGTCGAACGGCCCCCCGATTGCGACTTTACCCGATATGTCGGAAGTGATATCAGAAATCTACGTAAAAGAGATCGATATTTCGAAGATAAAAGTGGACGATAAAGTTAGAGTTACATTCGATGCCCTTGAGGGAGTTGTAGTCAACGGCAAAATAACTTCGATTGCACGTGTTGGCGAGGATCATAAAGATTTCGACATGAAAGTGTTTAAGGTAATTATTCATCTTGATGAGTCGAACGACGGGTTAAAGCCGGCCATGTCGAGCAACAACGAAATAATTCTTGCACAAAAAGAGGAAGCATTGTTTGTTCCGCTAAAAGCTGTTATTAGCGCAAATGGCGAAGATTTTGTTTACCTGTTAAAACATAACGAAAAGGAAAAAACTCCGGTAATCACCAGTTTCGAGAATGACGAATTTGTACTGATAGAAAGCGGACTTCAGGAAGGCGACCAAGTAATTTTAAACCCTGTATTGGAAGAAATTTAGAATACACCGAGTTATGAATAGTAAAACGGACTGAATTTTCAGTTCGTTTTTTTATTTAAATTCGCGCCATGCAGAAATCGGTACATCCTAATATCTATTTGTTCAATCCCACTTGCGAATATGCGGTGGCGAATGGCAATACCTCGTGGCATCCGAATAAAATTCTGCAAAAAATGGAAGCCGACCTAGCCACGCTCCCCCTCTATTTTGCTACTGAAAACGATGTGGTAATTGTTCCCGAAACTCCCACAATTGAATTTTATGAGCACCTGCAAGAAATTGGAGTTACACCTCCTGCTTTTATCACCGAAAAAGGGCTGCAAAATAACCCGCCGGAACAAATTGGCAAACTTCAGCCGTGGGGATGGAGCCCGGCCGTGCACAAACGTTTAGAAGGTTTAAAACCACGGTGTGCCGGTGAATTCAAAACATCTCCGGTATTTATGTGGAAACCGGAGTACCGCGAGCTTTACTCAAAAAAGTTTGCATTGCAGATTCTAAAACAAATGACAAACAACCATCCATCGGCCAGTTTCATCGGGGAAAACGAAATTACCGAAGTTTGCGAAACGCAGGACCAGATAGAAACGCTTTTGGCAAAGTGGGATAAACTAATGATAAAAGCTCCGTGGAGCAGTTCGGGACGGGGATTACAACCGATTACAAAGCGACCAATACACGAAAAAGTGTGGGAGAAATTGCTTGGTATTATAAAAGAACAGGGATACGCAATTGTTGAGGCTTTTCAGAACAAAGAGCTCGATCTGGCTTTTCAGTTCGAATTAAAATCCGGTGAAATACATTATTTGGGAACCAGCAATTTTTCGGCCGATAAAAAAGGACAGTACCTGGGAAACAGCCTAAATGGGTTACCTGATGAACTGCCTCAGGAGGTGAAAGACTTTGCTTTGGAAATGTCATCACTTATAATCCCTGCATTAAAGAAAGAGATAGGAAAAAGCAAGTTGGCAGAAAACTACGAAGGTTATTTTGGTGTCGACACCCTCATTTTCAGAAATAAAACCGGGGCACTTAAAATAAATCCTTGTTTAGAGATTAATGTACGCCACAACATGGGTTTGCTTTCGCTCTATCTCGAAAAGTTTGTTGCCCCAACAAAAAAAGGACGTTTCCGCATGTTTTTTAATCCAAAAATTCACTTTGCTGATTTCTGCCAACAAATGAGCCACGACCACCCACTTGTTCTGGACGATCAAAAAATTATTTCCGGCTTTTTTCCGTTAACAGCCTATTCCGACACAACCGGATTTGGCGCCTACCTACTGGTTTAATTCTATCACCTTGATTTTTTCTTCATTTTGTTTACCTTTAAATGAACGAATCAACCTGGCTACTATGGAAAATCAAGAAGAAAAACACACGAAGAAGGAAAAGCTCTCGAAAAAATTTTACGAGAAGGAACTTAACAGGTTGCAGATTGAACTGGTGCGTCTGCAGGAATGGATAAAGTTTAAAGGACTAAAAGTTGTGGTGATTTTTGAAGGACGCGATGCAGCCGGAAAAGGAGGAACCATAAAGCGTATTATTCAAACTCTAAATCCGCGAATTTGCCGCGTAGTTGCACTGGGAACTCCAACCGAACGTGAAAAAACACAATGGTATTTTCAGCGTTATGCTCCACATCTTCCTGCTGCCGGCGAAATGGTTTTGTTTGATCGCAGCTGGTATAACCGGGCTGGTGTTGAAAAAGTAATGGGCTTTTGTTCCAACGAAGAATACTGGGAGTTTCTGCGCGCATGTCCTAATTTCGAACGCATGCTTATCCGCTCAGGCATTATTCTTATAAAATACTGGTTTTCGGTTAGTCAGGATGAACAGGAAAAAAGATTCCGATCGCGCCTGAATGAACCAACAAAACGATGGAAATTGAGTCCGATGGACATTAAATCAATGGAAAAGTTTGAAGAATATTCGAAAGCCAAAGATGAAATGTTTGCCTACACCGACACAAAAATAAGCCCGTGGTTTATGGTTGATGCCGACGACAAAAAACGTGCTCGGCTAAATTGCATTCATCACTTATTATCGTCAATCCCGTACAAAGAATTAGAACAACCAGAGATCGTACTTCCTGAACGACAAGAAAGAAAAGGTTACATACGCCCACCGCTGGATGAAATGACTTACGTACCGGAAGTTTATTAATAGAATAATATAAAAAAAGGGAAGCCAGGCGCTTCCCTTTTCATCTCCCTCTCCATCCTTCTAATTATCTCTTGTTCTGGTCATATCAAACAAGTGTTTTGCCTGCTCTCCCAGAAATCCTGAGAATAATTTCTCCTCCCCGTTTTCAATCACTAAACCTCTTTCTGCCAATTCGTAGTAGGCATAAGTCCAGGGCATTTTTTCAATTCCATCATCGCCCTTTACCTCTACTTCTTCTTTTACAGCCAAAGTAGCCGATTGTTGTAATTTACTTCCCTTTTCCCCTTCAAGTACTTCTTTCATAGGTATTCCGGCATCAGCCATTCCCCTGCAAGTTGCTTCCAGATCGGGCCACTCACTTACGTTCTGATAGTTTACAAAAGCAGTAAAATGGTTCACCGCGTTACCATGCAAAAGAACCCAGGCTGCATATTGCGACACATCATTTACTTTTAAAACATCGTATTTACGCGGAACTTTCCATGGTCTTCTGAAATATTGCGCTAAATCCTTTACCAACATTTCGCCTGCCACCCGTGGCAACTCTCCTTTTTCTTTCAAAGTGGCTAGTAATGCAATACTCTCATCCGATAATAAATAAGGTGTTTCTTTTACCGTATTATTTATTGTTTGCTGCGCCCATTCAGGTAATTCTTCAACCTCTAACTGGCTCACAAATAATTTAGGAAACATCGGATCGGGATGTTCAAAATGAACGGCATTTAGTTTTTTCTTCTGGAAATGATACTTTTCAACCGGAACATATTCGAGGCAGGAAATGATGTGTTTTATTGCTCTTATTCCTTCCGGTTGTTCTCCGGTGTGTGTGTTAAACGTTCGGAAGGCAATATGATCGTTAACAACGCTACCTCCCTTACCGATAACCAGACGCTGATACTCGCGGGCATACGAAACACGATCGAGATACATAGCCCACAGTTGTGTGAGCAAGGCTTTGGTAATTTCTTTTGCTGTAACTTTCATCCTTAAACTTTTCTATTTTAAACACAGAAAGCAGGGCTTTTGTTACTAAAAAGCAGATGTTTTTAAATATAGGATAATTGAAAAAAAAATTATAGTACAGAATTTTGCTGACGGGTATTTTTCATGAATTCCAGCACGTCCTCTTTTGTGAAATAGCTGGTAGCCCCCATTTTGGTAGTATTTAGTGCTCCAACTGCATTTCCGAATTTCAGAGCCTCGTCAACGGGTTTTCCATTCAGGTAATAATGCAAAAAACCGGCGGCAAATGCCATACCAGATCCAACGTTGTCAATTGTCTTTAAATCGTAACCCGGCTCAAAAAATACTCCTTCGGTAGCGTGCAACGCCAAAACACCAATGCTACCACGTGTAATAATTACAATGTCAATCTTGAATATTTCAGATAATTTCCGGGCGAAATCTTCAACCTGTGTATATTCTATTTCCAGGTTTTCGGCCAGAAATTCGATCTCCTTCTCTTTTATACGCACTACATTCGCCGCTTTCAGTAAACGTTTTACTACCTTTTTACTGAAAAAATGTTCGAATAATTTGAGATCAAAAAAGTGAAGAGAATCGGGAGATTCTTTAATGAGCTCGCGTAATGTGTTTTTCGAGAGGCCAAAACGTTGTGGTAACAATCCAAACACCAAACAATCGGCTTTGCGCACCAATTTTAATGCTTCGGAAGAAAACTCGATATGATCAAAAGCCACATCGTGAGCCACTTTATAAACCGCCTCATCGCTTTCGTTAAAACTTACCTCAACTGTTCCTGTTTTAAATACCGGATCGAGCTGAACATTTTTATCCGAAATACCGAGTTTCAGGAGTGTTTCAATGGCTTCCATTCCCAATTCATCATCGCCAACGCGTGAAAGTAAATAGCCTTTATCGCCCAGTGAGTTACACCGAAAAACGAAATTAGAAGGCGTTCCTCCCAACACTTTACCATTAGGTAAAATGTCCCAAACAACTTCGCCAAATGCAACTATTTTCTTAGCCATAACATTACTTTCGAATGCAAATGTAAAAATTAATAAAACGCGAACAAAAACCAGAATGTGTCTCCCTTACATTTTCAAGACAATATGCCATTAATCACCTGATAATGAACCGTTCGTGCAAACAAAAAAAATGACTATAAAAAACAAAATTCAAGCTAAAGCGTTTGATTCTTTACTATGAACTATTTAGCACATCTCCATCTTTCGGGCGAATCGGAAAAAATGTTGGTTGGCAATTTCATTGGCGATTACATAAAAGGTAATAAATACCTACAATACGAAGAAGAAATTGCCAAGGGCATTTTGCTTCATCGACAGATCGATTCGTTTACCGATACGCATCCATTGCAACGGGAAGCCCGTTTGATGTTCCGTCCCGAATTTGGATTGTATTCGGGAATAGTGATTGATTTTATTTACGATCATTTTCTGGCAAAAAACTGGAGCCAGTACTCCTCCCTCCGCCTGCCGGTTTTTGCTAAACGGGTTCATGCCATTTTACTCAGCCATTTTAGTACACTGCCGTTACGCGTCCAGGGATTCTTGCCGTTTCTTATTCAGCACAAACGTTTGGTCTCGTATGCTTCGGTTGATGGGATTATACAATCGTTGAAAATTATGGGAAAGCATTCCAGTCTACCATCAAAATCAGAGAAAGCTGAACGAATACTTCTGGAAAATTACACAGAACTGGAAACTAATTTCACATACTTTTTTACTGATCTCCTCGATTTTGTATCTGAGAAGCAAGGAGTTGAAATAAAAAAGCCCGATTTCACAACCGGGCTCTGAATATTTCAATTATGCAAGTAATTCAAGGAATGCTTGTTCGTAGAAGAAATTGGACTCCCCAAAAGCGGGTTTCAAATCATCCAACCAAATGGCATCCGGATCGTATTTAGCAAAAAACGGACGGGCTACCCATTTCGGATCACGACCTTGCAAAAAATTCAATACAAATACCTTTTCGCCTGCAACGTCACTAACGCCAACAATTTGCACTTTGCCCGGATTACATGACATACTTGGCCCTTTAACCGTGCGACAAACACCACTAACCTGATTGTAAGCACTTCTGAAAATTTTCCAGGCCCGGTCGAGCGTTACCGCAAAATAATCCTGGGCGCCGGTATCGCGGGCAATAAACATGTAATAGGGAATAATACCCAATTTAACTTGTTCTCGCCAGTTTTCGGCCCAAATTTCACTATGGTCATTTATATGATGTAGCAATGGCGATTGTGAACGAATCTGTACTCCAACACTTATCAGCCGTTTTATGGCTTTCTGAACAGCTTCTGTTTTTAATTCACCCGGATGATTGAAATGCGCCATTAGGGCAATGTTGATTCCCCGCTTTTTTACTTTTTCGAACAAACGCAATAAGTCATCAGCATCGTCATCGATTGTATATCGATACGGCCAGTAAGCCAACGATTTTGTTCCGATACGGATATTACGTAGGTGTGGAATATCGGCCTTAAGCAAAGCATTAAAATAGGTCTCGAAGAATTTCGTTTTCATTACTGCCGGATCGCCTCCGGTAAACAACACATCGCTAACGTGTGGGTTGGCTTTCAAATATTCCACCATAGTATCTGCCTCTTTCATGGCAAATTTAAAGTCGTTTAGAGCAAACTGCGGCCAACGAAAACAAAATGTACAATAAGCATGACAGGTTTGTCCCTGAGTAGGAAAAAACAACATAGTTTCGCGGTATTTATGCTGAATGCCACTTAGCTTCTTACCATTAAAAACCGGCACGTTACTTTCCTGTCCGGCAGGGTTTGGATTAAGCTTTAACCTGATTTTATTAACTTCTTCCTGAATGATTTTTCGGGGAGCGTTACTTGTAATTAACGAAGCCACTTTATTAAAACTGGCTTTGTCAAGCATTTCCCGTTGTGGAAAATTGAGAATAAAAAATGGATCACGTTCAAAATTGTTCCAGTCGATCAACTCATCAACTACATAATTATCAGTTTTAAAAGGCAAAACCGTTCCAACAACTTCTATTTCCATTTTCTGTTCTTCCGAGAGAAACTCCATCTGCGGAATTTGCCTAAAGTTATGAAGAGAATAAGGTTTATAAATCATCTCATTAAAATTTTTAATGGGATCGCATGCAAGTCGATCTGCAAAAGTGAACGCACAACTCTAGGTACTCGCTACTCGAATAAATCTGCGGTTCTTCCTCCCATAGGATATTAAAGAACTATGTTAATTTTTACTGTCTGTTTTTCCCTTTTTTGATAAATTTCTGTGAAGAAATTCTTCCGCCTTTTTTAAAGCCACACAAAGGTATAAAAATGGGAGTAGTAAAAAAATGTTTTAAAGAATCTTAAAAACTAGTCAGAAAGTTTCTCCAAACGACTGGCATCCAACCTAATGAATATAAACAACAAAATTGTAAACGACCACAACGAAGAACCACCATAACTAAAGAACGGAAGTGGTATACCAATAACGGGCATTATGCCAATGGTCATTCCGATGTTTACCATAAAATGGAAAAAGAGGATTACTGCCACCGAATACCCATAAACACGCGAAAATGTCGATCGTTGTCGCTCTGCAAGCCAGATCAGACGCATAAGGAAGAACAAAAATAGTAAGATTATGGCTAGCGTTCCTGCAAACCCCCACTCTTCGCCAACGGTACAAAATATAAAATCGGTACTCTGTTCAGGTACAAAATCAAATTTAGTTTGTGTGCCCTGAAGATAACCTTTACCCCACATTCCTCCCGATCCAATGGCAATTTTACTTTGATTTACGTGGTAGCCAGCACCCTGCGGATTCGACTCAATTCCCAATAACTCGTTTATCCGTGCCTTGTGGTGAGGTTCCAAAAAATTCTCGAAACCATAATCAACCGAAATGGTGAATAAGATGGAACCAATAAATACTATTGCAATCTTTATATAATTCGAAAATTTATTCCGAACACTATGGTACAATACAATAAATGAACCGACTACGGCGCCGGAGAGTATAAATTGTGCCAGCCCAAACGATGTGTTTATCACAAAACTTAAAAGAATAAAAAAACCGATAGACAATGTATAAATAATGGCAACATTTAAAAACTGTTTGAGCTTTGGATTAAAAATCAAAAACACGAGTAAAGCTGCTCCAACCATGATTAGTGCCAGGGTAAGGTTGGCTAATACCAGTGCCAAAACAAAAAGAAGAGCTACCAGAGTTCCGAAAAAAAGCACCACACCCGATAAGCCCTCGCGATATAACACCAACACAAACGAAAAGTAAACCAATGCCGAACCGGTATCGTTTTGCAACAAAATTAAAATCACCGGCCCCAATATTATTGCCGCAATGGTTAGTAACGATTTTGTTGTTTGTAGTTTAAATCCATGCGTACTCATATAACTAGCCAGAGCCAGGGCTGTTGCCGACTTTGTAAACTCGGCGGGCTGAAACAGAACAGGACCAATCTCAAACCAGGACCGGGCACCATTAATCTCTTTGCCGATAAACGGGACCAACAATAGTAACAAGATGAAAACGCCATAAATGATGTAGGAGAAAAACACGTAAAAGTTAACCTCCAGCAGCATAATTACCAAGGCCAAAACCGAAGCGGCTCCAATCCACATCAGCTGCTTTCCGTATTGTTGTGTAACATCGAAAATACTTTGATGCTCGTCGCTGTACAAAGCTGCGTAAATATTAAACCAGCCTAAAAACAACATTAACATATAAAGGCCTACGGTTAACCAGTCAATATTTAGTAATATGTTATTTCTTCTTGGCATTAATTTGCTAATTTCGGGTTGTGCGGATCTGTTAAAACAGCCTCCATCATTTCTTTTTCATACCTAAGCCGGTTATCGGCAATGCTGTCATTCAGGTATTTTTCAATCAGTAAACTTGCAATTGGCGCAGCATAACTTGCTCCCCATTTACTGTGCTCTACATAAACACAAATAGCAATCTGCGGATCTTCTTCAGGAGCAAAAGCAATGTAGGCTCCGTGATCGATTCCCTGGTTATTTTGAATCGTTCCGGTTTTTCCGCAGTAACTGACTCCTGGAACAAAACGATTCAAACGTGCTATCGTCACCTGACGCATACCTTCAAAAACCGGTTCAAAATATTGAGCCTCAATTCCGGTTTCGTGTTTAACCGAAAAACTACTTCTCACCGTATCATTCTCAACTTCTTTAATAATGTGAGGTTGATAATAGTACCCTTTATTAGCCAAAATAGCAGCACAATTCGCCATCTGAAGTGGCGTAGTTCCCAACTCACCTTGTCCAATTGCCAACGAACGAATCGTTAAAGCCCGCCACCAATCGCCTTCAAATTTTCGGTTATAATAATCTACTGTTGGCCGCAATCCCGGATTCTCATTATAAAACTCGGCACTTACTTTTTGCCCCAGTCCAAAGCGCTTTACATACTCACTCCACACATGAAAACCTTCAGCAGTAGTTGGATATTTATTGAGTGTATTTCGGAAAGTATTCCACAAAAACGGATTACACGACTCACGAACCGCATCGATAACACCAGCCGGAGAAATATGATTATGTGTACACTTGATCGGAGTTGATGCCTTACCATTACACACTACCCTTGTGGCATTATTAATCGCCCCTTCCTGCAGACCTATTAAAATGTTGACCGGTTTAAATGTCGACCCTGGCGGATAACGAGCCTGCAACGACCGATCGAACAAAGGCATCAAGGTATCATTTTGCAGCTGGTTAAAGTTCTTTCCACGAACCCTCCCTACCAACATACCGGGATCGTAAGTCGGTGCACTCAGCATGGCAAGTATTTCGCCGGTTTTCGGTTCAATGGCAACTACTGCTCCCTTTTTATTCTGAAAAAGTTCTTCGGCATAAACTTGTAAGTCAATATCAATTGTCGACAACAGGTTTTTACCAATTTCTGCCGGCTTATCTTCTGCTCCGTTTAGATACGCTCCCTGATTCCGGTTATGTACGTCAACCATTATTTTTTTTACACCTTTAACGCCACGCAGCTGCTTTTCGTAGGTTCTTTCTACCCCGCTTTGCCCAATATAGTCGCCCGATTTATAGTAGTTGTCTCGTTTGATATCGGAAGCATTAACTTCGCCTACGTAACCTAAAATATGGGCGGCAACCGGATGAGAATATTCGCGTAATGTTCTGGTTTGCGAGTGAAATCCTTTAAACTTATACAGTTTTTCCTGTAACAAGGCAAAATTCTCAGGCGATATCTGCTTGATTAACACCGATGGTTTATAGCTCGAATATTTTTTGGCTTTAGCTATTCCCTCTTCCAGAACAGGACGGGTAATGTCGAGCAAATTACAAAGCAAAAGCGTATCAAATTCTCCCACTTCGCGCGGTGTAACCATCAGGTCGTAGGCCGTTGTATTGTACACCAGCAACTCTCCATTCCGGTCGTAAACCAGTCCGCGCGCTGGATACTGCACAATTTCGCGCAAAACCTGATTCGTCGCCGATTGTTTATAATCAGAATCCAATACCTGCAAGCGGAACAGATCGATAATATAGATCAATCCAACCACCACAAAAATGGCAGCAACAATATAACTTCGTTTCGACAAATTGTTCATCTAATATCTTGCCTGTAATTTGTTCTGACTATCAACAACTAAAAATTGTGATTCTACTCTAAAAAAAGTTTAAATTCAAGTACCTTATTTTCAACTTCTGTTAATCGCGAAATACAATAAACTGGCTTAAAACTATAACAAAAATTGAAAACAATGAACTTAAAACGATACGATATAAGGTTCCTAAAATATCAGCAAAAGTAAACACTTCAATAAAGAAAAGTGCCACATGATGCAGGAACACCATTATTGCTGTGTAATACAGAAACCAGGCCATGCCGTTTTGCGCCAACCCGGGGTAATCTGCCATGTCTTCTTCGCGGTTGGTAATTGACCTGATGATAAGCGGACGCAGAAAAGCAATAAACACAGAAGCAAAAGCATGAACACCTAATGAATTGGAAAATATATCGATACTGAGGCCGATGAAAAATCCGCCTAAAAGAAGCACATAACGCGGTGCATTTACCGGAAGCAGCATAATAAACAAAATGTAGATATATGGATTTACAAACCCACTGATCTGCACCTGGTTTAAAAACAGTACTTGCGTAAGCACAAGTACTACAAACATTATTGCATATTTAATTAGTTCCCGCCCCATTAATAACTTTATCCTCCATTACTCTTAACTCCTCGTTTTTTACATTCTCGATGACATGCACATACCGGATCGATTTAAAATCGACAGCCAGTTTCACTTTTATATTGTAGTAATTTTCTCCTTGCGGTTTATCAAACGATAAAATTGTACCAATCAGTAAGCCTTCAGGGAAAATTGATGAATAACCACTTGTTACCACCGTATCTCCAGTTGCCAGATTTACGTGAATTGGAATTTCCTGCAGGTTGGCCTGCCGGTAATTCTTACCATCCCAATGCAACGAACCATAATAGCCCGATTTTTTTAGTTTGGCAGAAATACTCCATCGTGGATTAAGCAAGGACAAACCCGATGCATACGAGTTGGAAACACTGGTAACCACTCCAACCACTCCTTCGGGCGCCAGAATACCCTGATCGGCTCTTATTCCGTCTTCCAGTCCTTTATCAAGCGTAATATAATTTTGCTGTTTATTGGCCGAGTTGTTAATAATACGCGCGGCCCTGAATACAAAATTTGAATCAGGCAGTTCCTGCGTAGTTACTATCGAATCGCGATTTGAGATTTCTTCCAATGTACCGCTATCCAACATCGACCGGAGGTAGGCATTTTCGTTTGCCAGCTCTTCATTAACACGCGCCAGTTCAAAATACTGAAACACTGAACTTGTAGTATTGTAAAAACTTGCCGAAATAAAATTGGCCGAATTCAGAAAACGCGACCGCTGAAAACTATTGAAGTTAAACACCAGTACCAACGAAACCGCTTCTAATAAAAGAAACAGTAGAAACGCAAAATTTCTTACCAGGAATCGAAGGAGACTGCGCATTTATATTTTTAACTTTCTATTAGCGGATAAGGAACGAGAAGTTTTCTACATTTTTCAGGGCAATACCGGTACCTCTTACAACCGCACGCAACGGATCTTCGGCAATGTGGAACGGAATACCAATTTTGTCAGTCAGTCGTTTGTCAAGGCCTTTTAACAAGGCACCACCGCCTGCCAGCCAAATTCCTTTTACCACAATATCGGCATACAATTCAGGAGGTGTTTGCTCCAGAGCACTCAACACCGCTGTTTCAATTTTCGAAATCGATTTTTCCAGACAATGTGCAATTTCCTGGTACGAAACCGGCACCTCAATTGGTAGCGCTGTCATTTGGTTTGGCCCCTGAACTACATAATCCGGTGGTGGTTCTTTAAGTTGCGACAAGGCTGAACCAACGTGAATCTTAATTTCTTCTGCTGTACGTTCACCAATTTTAATATTGTGCTGATGACGCATATATTCCATAATGTCGGCAGTAAGATCGTCGCCAGCAATACGGATTGATTTATTGGTAACGATACCACCGAGAGAGATAACCGCAATCTCGGTAGTACCACCACCTATATCTACTACCATATTTCCCTCAGGAGCTTCCACATCTAAACCGATACCTATTGCAGCCGCCAGTGGTTCGTAAACCATATAAACCTCGCGTCCGCCGGCATGTTCCGATGAATCGCGTACCGCACGAATTTCAACCTCGGTACTTCCTGAAGGGATACAAATTACCATCTTTAAAGCCGGAGAAAACATTCTCGACTTCGGGTTAATCATTTTAATCATCCCTCTAATCATCTGCTCCGCAGCATTAAAGTCGGCAATCACACCGTCGCGTAACGGCCTTATCGTCTTCAAATTTGCGTGCGTCTTTCCTTGCATTTGCCTGGCTTTTTCTCCAATGGCAACCATCTTTTCAGTTTTCAGATCGATGGCTACAATCGAAGGTTCGTCCACTACAATTTTATCATTATGGATGATAATAGTATTGGCCGTTCCAAGGTCAATTGCTATTTCCTGCGTTAAAAATGAAAATAAACCCATAAATTAATTTGCTATGTATCTAGTGCTATAAAGATAATTTTATTTATTAATGTCTGAAATGTCTGCGGCCTGTAAATGCCATGGCAATGCCAAATTCGTTACAAGCGTCAATCACTTCCTCGTCGCGGATGCTACCACCCGGCTCGATGATGTATTTTACACCGTATTCGTTTGCTGCTTCAATGTTGTCGCGGAACGGGAAAAAAGCGTCGGAAATCAATACTGATTTTTCGATATCCAATCCACCTTTCAGATCGAATCGTGGCATGGTAAGGTAACGCAAACTATCTAAACGGTTGGGCTGTCCCATTCCTGCTCCTGTTAACCAGAATGCCCCGTTTTCGGCCTCAGTTACAACGGCAATAGCGTTACTTTTTAAATGTTTACAAGCAATTGATCCGAATTTGGCCAGGTTCATTTTTGAAGCCTCAAATTCTTTTTTGGTTACTGTTTTAAATTCAGTATCCAAACCTTCATCTTCATCCTGAACCAACATTCCACCGCTGATCGAACGATATAATTTTTCTCCTGCCACCATTGGGCGAACAGGTGTTACCAAAACACGAAGATTTTTCTTTTTGGCTAAAACCTCCAAAGCTTCGTCGGTATATTCAGGCGCAATAATAATCTCAATGAATTTTTTACTAAACCACTCAGCAGCTTCTTTGGTAACCGTTTCGGTAAAGCAGATAATACCACCATAAGCACTTACAGGATCACCGGCCCAGGCCAATTCCAAGGATTCCATAATGTTATCGGTTACAGCTAATCCACATGGGTTTAAGTGCTTAATAACCGAAACAGCAACTTTGTTTTCAATGTGAGTTACTGAATGATAAGCATCGCTGGCTGATTTCCATGCGGCATCGGCATCCAACATATTGTTGTACGACAAGGCTTTTCCCTGCAGAACCTGTGCATTAGCAAGGCCTGCACCTTCGGCAACGTTATCGAATTTAAAGAATGTTGCTGCCTGGTGTGGATTCTCTCCGTAACGCAAAACATCGCCATCGTTCAGGCTGATTCGTTGTGTTCCAGCATCGCCACCTTCGTTAAAATAGCTAAAAATTGCTGCATCGTAATGCGACGAAACGCCAAATGCTTTTCCGGCAAACCATTTCCGGTCTCGCAAACTGAACTCGCCATTGTTAGCTTCCAGTTTTTCAAGTAGTGGCTGATATTCTTTTTGCGATGGAACGATAACCACATCTTTAAAATTTTTGGCAGCGGCACGAATCAATGAAATTCCGCCTATATCAATTTTCTCAATAATATCTTGTTCTTCAGCTCCCGATGCCACAGTATCTTCAAACGGATACAGATCAACAATTACAAGGTCGATCTCCGGGATTTCGTATTCTGTTAACTGGCTTACATCGCCCTGATTGTCGCGACGTGATAAAATTCCACCAAATACTTTTGGATGCAACGTTTTTACCCGTCCACCCAAAATCGACGGGTAACCGGTTAAACTTTCAACCGCGGTTACTTCAACGCCCAACGACTCGATAAAACTTTTTGTACCACCTGTACTTAAAATCTTAACACCCAAGTCGTTTAGTTTCGTAACAATCTTATCTAAGTTTTCTTTGTGAAAGACTGAAACCAGAGCAGTCTTAATTTTTTTATTATCAGCCATTTATTGGATTTTTCAAATTCGCTTGCAAAGATAAAAAAAACAGATAATTTACTATTATAAACAAAGTGCTAATTAAAATATTATTTGCATACCGAACTATTTATAAATTCATTGTAATAATTTTCACGAACGAGCACTAATACAACAGGTTGGTTTTTCCGAATCTTGCGTCCTGTTCTTCTGTAAAATACGAAGAGCGTTAAAAGGCATTTTTTTGATAGATATTCGGAAGGTCAATAAGTAAAATAAAAAACAAGTACTACTTTTACTTCAAATTAAAACCAAATAATGTTACTGCTTCGATTGATATACGAGTCTTTTTCGTTTGCGGCAAATTCGCTTGCGGCCAATAAGCTGCGCACCATACTTTCGTTGCTGGGTGTTACCATCGGTATTTTTGCCATTATTTCCGTTTTTACGGTTATCGATTCGTTAGAAGGTTTTATCCGCAACAGCCTGAACTCTTTAGGCAGCAACATGGTTTATGTGCAAAAAATGCCCTGGACTCCGCCCGAAGGTGAAACAGAATATCCGTTCTGGAAATATCAAAATCGTCCCGTTCCTACATTAGAAGAAACCGAAGAGGTGATACGCCGTGCACAGACGGTTGATAACGCTGCTTTCTTGTTTGGTTTTGGCCGTAAAGTGCAGTACGGCAGCACCACACTCGACAATGCAACAATAATGGCAACCTCCGAAGGACTACTGGATGTGTGGAACCTCGAGATTGCCAGGGGGCGCTATTTTACCGATTCGGAAATGCGAAACGGAGCACCGGCTGCAGTAATCGGACACGAAATTGCCGACCAGCTTTTCGATGGACTGGATCCGGTTGGCCGCACGATAAAAATACAGGGGCAAAAATTCAACATTATTGGTGTTTACACGCCAATGGGACAAGATGCTTTTGGTACCAGCATGGATCGCTATATCCACATCAGCGTTGTAAAATCGTATTATATGATTGATGTGCGTGATCGCGACCGCGGACAAACCATTTGTATTAAAGCAAAAGACAATATCGACAACGATAAATTTATGGCCGAACTGGAGGGTATCATGCGTACCATTCGCCGGTTAAAACCTATGGAAGAGAACGATTTTGCCTTAAATGAAGTAAGTATTGTTGCCAACCAGTTCGATCAGTTTTTTGTGGTGTTTAATTTGGCCGGAGCCATTATTGGCGGATTCTCGATATTGGTTGGTGGTTTTGGAATTGCCAACATCATGTTTGTTTCGGTAAAAGAACGTACCAAAATAATTGGTATCCAGAAATCGCTCGGAGCAAAACGTTATTTTATCCTGTTGCAATTTATTTTCGAGGCAGTTGTACTTTCGGTAATTGGCGGGGTTGTGGGATTAATATTGATTTATGCCGGAACAATTATTGTAAATCAAACCACCGAATTTACCATCGTTTTAACAACGGCAAACATTATCAACGGCCTGATGATTTCTTCCGTTATCGGTTTTCTGGCGGGATTTATGCCGGCACGCGCTGCTGCCAAACTCGATCCGGTAATTGCCATAAATTCGGTTTAAACCAAATTAAAAAACATACCCGAGATAGTCAGATAAATCATCATTCCAAAAATATCGTTCATTGTAGTAATAAAGGGCCCGGTTGCCAGGGCAGGATCGATCTTGAAACGATTCAGAATTAAAGGAATTACGGTGCCAAACAGCGAAGCAAAAATTATTACAATAAATAATGAAATAGAAACCGAGTAAGTAAGGTTCATGTTGCCGGAAACAAAGAAATTGTAACAAAAAATAAGCACCGCAAAAATACTGGCTGTTAACACAGCAACAGAAACTTCCTTTGTAATTTTACGTAGCGGTGTTTCAATATCTTTTACACCGCTGGCAATACTTTGCACTACAATCGACGAAGACTGCACTCCAACATTACCCGCCGTTGCTGCAATTAGAGGAATAAAAAATGCCAGTTGCGTTACTTTCGTTAACGACTCTTCGTGCGTACCTAAAACCACCGCACTTAATATACCTCCCAACAAACCAATCAGTAACCACGGGAAACGGGCGCGTAAAATTTGCCACACGTTATCGCCGGGGTCCACATCGCCGGTAATACCTGAAACCATCTGGTAATCTTTCTCGGCTTCATCACGCACAATGTCAATCACATCATCGAAGGTAATCCGTCCTTGCAAACGGCCAATTTCATCTACAACCGGCATAGCCACCAGGTCGTATTTATCCATCATTTCGGCCACCTCTTCCTGACGGGTGTTTGTATATACTTTTTGTATTTCCGAATCGTAAATTTTCGATACTTTGGTATTCGTATGATTTAATATCAGTTTTTTTAACGAAAGAACTCCCTTTAATTTTTCTTCGTCGTCGGTTACATAAATATAGAAGATCTCGTCCACTTCTTCTGCCTGGCGGCTGATTTCTTTCAGGCAGGTTGCCACATTCCAGTTTTCGTTTACGGCAACCAGCTCTTTGGCCATTATACCACCGGCAGAATCTTCTTCGTAATCCAGCAAATCAATAATATCACCAGCCTGCTCAATATCTTCGATCTCGTTCAGTACTTCTTTCTGAATATCTTCATCCAGATCGGCAACAATGTCGGCAGCATCATCCGAATCCATGTATTCGATGAAGCGTGTGGCGATCATTTCTGGCGGAATAACTTTCAAAAAGCGACGGCGGTCGTCTTCATCAATCTCAATCAGAACATCAGAAGCTTTTTCTCCATCAAGCAATAAATAAATGAATTTTGCTTCCTCAGTGTTCAGATCATCCATAATCTCGGCAATATCAGCCGGGTGAAGATCTTGCATTAAAGCAGCAACTTCCTTTTTGTTCCCCTCCTCAATCAGCTCTCTTAACTGCTCAATGTATTCTCTGGTTGCTTCAAAACTCATGATTTACTGTTTTTCGATTTCTTCGATTTTACAAGTCAGATCAATAAACGCATCCACCGACAGTTGTTCCGGACGTTTCATCGCATACTCTTCGGGTAATGCAGCGCAAATTCCCTTTAAAGAGTTACGCAGCATTTTTCGGCGAAGGTTAAAAGCTGCCTTCACCACTTTTACAAACAGTGCCTCACTGCACGGTAGTTCTTTTACCTGGTTGCGTTTTAGCCGCACCACTGCCGATTTTACTTTTGGCGGCGGGTTAAACACGCCCTCTGAAACGGTAAACAGGTACTCGATATCGAAAAAAGCCTGTAATAAAACACTCAGAATTCCATAAACTTTCGATCCGTGAGGCGCAGCAATACGCTCGGCAACCTCTTTTTGTATCATTCCAACAGTTTCGGGAATGCGGTTGCGGTATTCCAATACGCGAAAAAAGATTTGCGATGAAATATTGTAAGGGAAATTACCGATAAGACTGAAATTACCTGAAAAACGCTCAGCAACATCAGCTTTCAGAAAATCTTCTCCCCAAATGTGTTGTAGGGTCGGAAAATTTTGTTTGAGGTATGCTACTGATTCTGTATCAATCTCAACAACATGGACATTAAGTTCCGGGCGTTGTAAAAGGTATTGGGTGAGAACTCCCATTCCAGGGCCGATTTCCAGTATATCCGGTACATCGGCACCCAGGCTGTCAACAATTTTTCGCGCAATATTCTGATCGGTTAAAAAATGCTGACCAAGATTTTTTTTGGGTCGTACATAGCTCATTACACTCAACTTCGTCCATTGTCAATTTTACTTAATATCTCTTTTTCGTTCGATTAATAAAACAAATTTATATTTTTGCCATCAAAGAAATGCTCGATACCTGACGGTATTTTTCGCGTCGTGAAAGTAGTAAAATTTAAGGGAAATAACAGGTGGCGTGGAAAAGAAAGCATTAAAAAGACCTAGATTTTGAAAAAAACAATCGTTAAGATCTTACAGTTTCTTGGCTTCTTCGCACTGGGGGCATTCATTTTTTGGCTTATTTACAAAGATCAGGATATTGAACGGATTAAAACCGTTTTAAAGAATGATGTAAACTACTGGTGGGTGGCACTCTCTCTGTTTCTTGGCTTGTTGAGCCACATCAGCCGTACACTTCGCTGGGGATTAATGATCGAACCTATCGGACACAAACCACGCTTTATCAATACTTTTTTGGCCGTAATGGTAGGCTATTTAATGAACATGGCTTTCCCCAGAATGGGCGAAGTATCGCGCTGCGGTGTTTTGTCGCGTTACGAAAAAATATCGTTTACGAAATTAGTAGGGACTGTGGTTGCCGAACGACTGATTGACCTGATATCGCTGCTGATTCTGCTGGCTATTGTTATTCTTTCTCAGTTTGGCGAGATGCTTCACTTTATGAAAGCCAATCCGGAAATATCGCAGAAGCTGCATAGTGCCATCACATCGCCATACCTAATTATAGGTGTCATAGTATTTGCTGTTGTGATCTTCGTTTTCAGAAATGCATTTAAACATACTGCCTTTTTCAAAAAGATTATCGGCATCATCCGCAATTTTAAAGAGGGTTTTATTTCTATCCGAAACATCGAGAAAAAAGGTTGGTTCTTTTTTCACTCGGCATTTATCTGGGCCATGTATTACCTGATGCTTTACGTGGTATTTTTCGCTTTTGATTTTACCCGCGACCTGAATCCGATTGCCGGACTAACCACATTTGTATTGGCAAGTTTTGGTATGGTGGCACCCGTGCAGGGCGGAATCGGGGCATGGCATTTTATGGCCAAAGAAGCCCTGTCGTTGTATGGAGTAGCCAACGAAAACGGAATTATCTTCGCTTTTGTAGCACACACGTCAATGACTGCAATGATCATTCTCATTGGTATAATATCTATACTCATTCTTCCGTTTATTAACCGCCGAAGTGATGTTGCTGATGAAGAATTGGTTCCGAAAACCGTGGATGCTAAATAGCCAACACTATCGGTATTATTTGTATTTTGGCACCTTTAAACGTCTAAAATTTTGAACACCGAACTCTTTATATCGCGCAGGCTATTTTTCGACAAGACAAATAAAAAGCAATTGTCGCAACGTATTATTCGTATTGCGTTGGCGGGTATCGCGCTGGGTTTAACGGTAATGATTGTTGCCGTAGCGGTGGTTACCGGTTTTAAAACAGAAATCCGCAACAAAGTAATCGGTTTTGGTTCGCACATCCAGATTATTAATTACGACTCGAACAACTCGTACGAAACCAGTCCTGTTTCCGAAGATCAGCCATTCCTTAACGATATAAAAGCATTACCCGGTGTAAAACGCCTGCAGCCTTATGCCACTAAACCGGGAATGATAAAAACCGACGAGTACATTCAGGGGATTGTATTTAAAGGTGTAGACAAAAACTACGATTGGACGTTTTTCAGGAAACACCTTATTGAGGGCCAATTGCCAGCCATTACCGACAGCGCCCGCGTAAACGAAGTATTACTATCAGCGCAAGTGGCCAAGTTGTTGAATCTAAAACTGAACGACCGAATTGTGGTATATTTTATTACCGGCGAAGAGATTATTCCGCGCATGCGGCAAATGCAGATAAGCGGTATTTACCGCACTGGTTTCGAAGAGTTCGACCAGCGTTTTATTGTGGGCGACCTGAAACAAATTCAGCGGCTTAACGACTGGCGCCCCGACCAGATTACCGGTTTTGAAGTGATTACGACCGACTTTTTCGATATCGATAACATTGAGCAGGAAATACGCAATATTATTATCAGCTACCGCGAAGAAAACTCGGAGATACTGCGCACACAAAGTATAACGCGCGTTTACCCGCAAATTTTCGACTGGCTGTCTATACTGGATATGAACGTATGGATTATTCTGGTGCTAATGGTTGTTGTTGCAGCCTTTAATATGGTATCGGGCTTGCTGGTACTAATACTCGAACGCAGCACCATGATTGGCGTACTAAAAGCTATGGGAAGCCCCAACTGGAGCATCCGAAAAGTGTTTGTGTACCTCTCGGTATTTTTAACCGGACGCGGACTACTGTGGGGAAACATTATTGGTGTGGCAATCGTGTTGCTGCAAAAATTTTTCCATATCATTCAGCTTAATCCCGAATCGTATTATGTTGATTATGTACCGATGAATTTTTCGCTTACCCACCTGCTGTTGCTCAACCTCGGAACCATTGTTATTACTTCGCTGATACTGATTATTCCAAGCTGGTTTATTTCAAAAATTTCGCCGGATAAGGTTATTCGGTTTGATTAATTTTCCACCTGCGCATTAATCAAAATCCACCTTCCTTTGTTATATAGGCCAAAGGAGAAAACAAGTATGACAGACAGAAAACAATTGGCCTTTTCGGTGCTCGATTTAGCACCGGTTGCCGAAGGCTCTACCCCCGCCGATGCTTTGCACAACAGCCTTGAACTGGCACAGCACACCGAGCAGCTGGGTTACAGCCGCTACTGGGTGGCCGAACATCACAATATTATTAGTGTGGCCAGCGCTGCCACATCGATTATAATTGGGTACATTGCCGCGGGAACAAAAAACATCCGCGTTGGGTCAGGCGGAATAATGCTGCCCAATCATTCGCCGCTAATTGTTTCCGAGCAGTTTGGAACGCTTGCTGCCCTCTACCCCAACCGAATCGATTTGGGCTTGGGCCGCGCCCCGGGAACCGATCCGATAACCGCCGCCGAGTTGCGCTACGACCGCATGCGTGCCGCTCAGGATTTCCCGAACGAGGTGCGCAAAATTCAGCAATATTTCTCGCCCGAAAACAGTACTGCCGAAGTTCGCTCTGTTTTATCGGAAGGAGCCAACGTGCCCATATCTATTTTAGGATCGAGTACCGACAGTGCCTACCTGGCCGCCGAACTGGGATTGCCTTATGCTTTTGCCAGCCATTTTGCGCCACAAATGCTTATTGCCGCATTGAAAATATACCGCGACAATTTTAAACCGTCGGCACAACTCGACAAACCGTATGTTATTGTAGGCAGCCAGGTGGTTGCTGCCGAAACCGACGACGAAGCCGAATACCTGGCCAGCACCATGCGACGCAGCTTTATGGGAATTATTACCGGCCGTCGCGAATTGATGCAAGCACCAACACACCATTTGGGCTACGAAAAATGGGGAATTATTAAAGAGCGTATCGACCAGATGCTGGCCTGCTCGCTTATTGGCGGTAAAGAAAAAATTGAACGAGAACTACAAAAGCTTGTCACAAACACCAAGGCCGACGAAATAATCGTTTCATCGCACATTTACGACCAGCAAAAGCGGGTGGATTCGTACCGGATTTTTTCGGAAGTAGTGAAAGGTTTTGAATATTAGGCTTAGGCTCCCCTCTCGTTTGTGACAAGGGCGAATTAAGTTGAAGCTTTATACTTTTCCATATTTCCTAAATGCAGATATCGTCTGGTATATTCCATAACTAACAAAAATTCTTGAAATCCAAATTACTAATTTTACATTCCAAAGTTTATTATAGCTCTCGTATTTATCAATTCTTAATTCAGGAAATGAAGAGATAAATAGAATATATTCTTTGTATAAATTCTGTGTATCAATTTCTATTCCCATAGCTTTTAGATATTGCCAAAAACATACAAATCCTATTATCAAGGTAAATAAAACCCCACGAAACCAGCTTCTTCCGTTGTTGTTTGAAATCCAGTTAAGTATTAATAGAATTGAATCAAAGCCAACTCTTTTTATTTTGATTAATTCTCTTAATTCTAGAGATTTGTATTTATACATTATATCGATATCACCACTTGACTTAGCAATCTGTTTGAGTTGATTGTATATACTTTTTAGATTCTGAGAATTTTGGCTTTTATCCTGAATGCCATAACCAATCTTAGGATTTGAACTATATGAGCGTATTTTTCTCGGATATATCCCAAGTTTAATTCCCTCTAAATTACTATCAGCTATTACTGTCTCTTTAAATTTATTTAAATCCGCGTTAAATAGATTAAAGCTTCCTATGATAGACTTATTTATAGTTAAAAAAACGCCAGAAATTAAGTTGGAAAATGCAACGTTTCCTTTATTGATAAATTCATTAACATAAAGAGTGTGTAGAACAATATCTTTGAAGTATATGTTCCCTAGATTAATGTCATTTAAAGATAAGTCAGCATATATATTTTCAATTATGATGTTGCCTTGATTTGAACCACTTATGTATACCATTGTATAATTTGTAGCTTTTGTGTTTTCTAGATGATTATTTAAATCAAATAATTGTTCAAAATTATTATTAGAGATACTAATTGATTCCAATGCAACAAGACTGACACTTACTGTTTTTTCAAAGTTAGAGGAATGAAATGTTAGATCTTCTATTGACAAATCAGTTGCCTTGCTTTCGAGAACGTCAAAACCATTAAAATTAATTAAGCCGTGAAAACTGGACCGATATAAATTAATGTGTCCAAATTTTCCATCTTTTATATCTAATCTACCTTCAAATATTGAAGATTCTAGAAATAAATATTTTGATGATACCTTTTGATTAAAATTAATATCATTATTGAAAGTTCCTTTAAAATATATTGATTCATAATCTCCCCCATTAAAATCAATTTTTGAAAAATTAGCTATTGACTCAAAATCTAGATGAGTGATTATATTTTCTTCTTTAAAGGTGATTATTGTTTCCTTAGGAGAGTATTCTACATTGATATCTTTAAGCGTTAGTTTTTCAAATTTTAAAGACATAAACTGTATTTTTTTATGCCAACCACTTAATTCAATATTTTTTCCAGTTAAATTATTAAAAATAGATATTGAATTGCAAGTATTTGAAATGTAAACGTCTTCACTCAAAAACGTTGAGTCGGAAATGAGAAATGTAAAACTATTGCAGTCTGAAATGTTTAATCCCTTCTCAAAAATACACTTGGTAAAAGAGATATTTTGGGCATGAATATTGAAAAAAGAAGTTTCACCTTTAAAAACGCAATTTAAAAATTTGATTTCTTTTGTTGTCTCAAGATTCATTTCAAATATGTCAGATTGAAATGTTTTATTCTCAAAAGTGTGTTCTTTGCTTAAGATTTCAGTATGCCGTTGTGTGTCCATTTTATATTAAAAGAAGTAATTTACTTTGTCTCACTTGCTTCACCCATAACGTACAGGTATATACACCTCCAATTTTCACAAAAATGTGTTTACTAAGTTATTAAAATTACACATAATTAATAATTGCCAATAGCATTGCCCACGGACAAAACCTGCCAAATCATTTTCTGAAGCCATTCCCGCGGGCAGAACCTCCAAAAACTATTTAGTGAAGCCTTTTGCAACGAAAATGAGATGCCAAATCATTTTTTGATGGCATTTGCGGCGAAAAAAGGATGAAAAAATGTTTTGTAAGGCTTTTTGCAATGCAAATGAGGTGAAAAATTGATTGGTGAAGCTTTTTGCAACGAAAATGAGATGCCCAACTGTTTTTTCGTGGCATTTGCATTGCAAAAAAGCAGAAAAATGATTTTCCGGTCATTTGCACGGAAAATGACATCGAAATGAACGAAAGTTGTTTTTCCCCGAATAATATTGTAACTTACTTAACAATAAAACCACAAGCACCTGCCCAAATGTATTTCATTCGCTCAGGAGCATGTGTTAATCTACTAACAAACAAAATAAAATTATTATGATCTCTACATTGCTTACCGGTAGTAAAGTAACCGAAATCGACGGCATTTCTACACAGATTATCCAGGGTTATGATGGCACAACCCTAAACACCGACCCGAATATGGTGGTTATTTTCGATGAGTTAAAACCGCTTTCGCAGTTGTTTACCGCAGCCATTCGCCGCATGAAAGAAAAAAGCGAAGCACAAACGCTCGACGAAGTGCGCGAAGAAAAAATAGACGGATGGTATTACCTGTTGCTTGCATTTTCGCATCACCCAACGCCGCGTATACGTAACGCAGCACTTGCCCTGCTGGATATTTTCGACAACTATGGCATGGAAATTAAAAGCGAGAGTTACACGGCCGAGAGTTCGCTGCTAAACTCGATGTTGGCTGACTATTCGGCAAGCGAAGCACAAGCCAATGTTGATATTATTCCGCAAGGCGATGTGTACCTTGGTGCCCTTCAGGAGGCACAGACTAATTTCGAGAACAACCGCCTGAGTTTTGAGGAAGCACAAGCCGAAGAAGGTACGCTTGAAAATGCATCGGCACTAAAAAAACAGGTGGTCGATGTAATTAATAAAAAGCTGGTAAGCTACCTGAATGTGATGGCCGGAATAAACGACGCCACCTACGGCCTTTATGCCCGCACTGTTGCCCAAATTATTGCCACTAACAACGAAGTAGTGCGCAAACGCCGTAGTAGCGGCGGCGAGAACGAAGAAGAATAAACTCACCCTGCTTTGTTGATGCAACGGCTGATTGTCCCTCGTTATGAAATAGAGAGGGAGACGAGAAATAACTCCTGAATAAATTACTCTGATGTTATTGAAGTTTGCAGAAAGTAAAGCTATTTATTGATGAAATAGACTCACCCTGATCGAAACAAGTTCCGATCTGTCCCTCTCTGCTATCGCAAAGAGGGAATGAGCTTTGAGGTTGCAACCTATATAATTTGTAGAGAAATTGTTTGAAATTCAGGCTAATCGTCCCTCTTTATGAAATAGAGAGGTAGACGGGAAATGACTCCTGAAGAAATTAGTTCTGATATTATTGAAGTTTTGAAGAAAATAAAGCAATTTATTGATGAAATAGACTCACCCTGATCGAAACAAGTTCCGATCTGTTCCTCTCTGCTATCGCAAAGAGGGAATGAGCTTTGAGGCTGTAACCGATATAACTTGTAGAGAAGTTGTTTGAAATTCAGGCTAATCGTCCCTCTTTATGAAATAGAGAGGGAGACGAGAAATGACTCCTGAAGAAATTAGTTTTGATATTATTGAAGTTTTGAAGAAAATAAAGCAATTTATTGTTGAAATAGACTCACCCTGATCGAAACAAGTTCCGATCTGTCCCTCTCTGCTATCGCAAAGAGGGAATGAGCTTTGAGGTTGCAACCTATATAATTTGTAGAGAAGTTGTTTGAAATTCAGGCTAATCGTCCCTCTTTATGAAATAGAGAGGGAGACGAGGGTGAGTAAAAAAAATTATGAGCGAAGAAAATACTCCAATAAGAAGGGCACGAAAGCTGAGGCGGGAAATGACTCCTGAAGAAATTATTCTATGGCAGCAACTTCGAAATAGAAAATTTCGTGGATTAAAGTTTTTACGTCAACACCCAATAATCTACGAACGGCTAAATTACAAACCACTATTTTTTATTACTGACTTTTATTGTGCAGAGAAGAAATTAGTGATTGAACTTGATGGAAAAATTCATGACTTTCAAAAACAAAAAGATCAGGAAAGAGAAAATATATTGAAAGATATGGGGCTGTACATTTTAAGGATAAAAAATGAAGAAATTAGTTCTGATGTTATTGAAGTTTTGCAGAAAATAAAGCAATTTATTGTTGAAATAGACTCACCCTGAGCTTTGAGGCTGCGATGAATATAACCTGTAGGAAGTCACTCTATCTGCTTCACAACAACAAATATTGTTTCTGCGATTCTCCCTTAAATCAGCAGGTATTTTTTATTTTTGCGTCCTATGATCACGCATCCTGATAAAATAGCCGCCGCTTTAAAAGGAGATCTTCCGGGGTCGCCGTCGCATTACAAAATGCTGCCGCCGGGGCGTGTATTAAATCCTGCCCCCGAAGACCATAGCAAGGTAAAACCAAGCAGCGTGTTGTTATTGCTTTTTCGCGATGTGGATGACTTAAAGATTTGCCTGATTAAGCGCCCCGTGTATATGAAACACCATGCCGGGCAAATTGCCTTGCCGGGCGGGCGAATTGAAGCCAACGAAAGTGCCAGAGAAACTGCACTACGCGAAACTTACGAAGAAATAGGAATTCCACAGGATAAAATCAGGCTGCTGGGAACGCTTTCGCCGTTTTATGTTGAAGTGAGCCGTTTCCAGATCACACCATTTGTGGGATGGATGGATACCAGGCCGGAATTTATACTTTGCCCCGATGAAGTGGAGAAAACCATTCTCTTCCCCATTGAAGCTTTTAAACCGCCACACACAAGCATCGAATTAAAAACACTTACAGGATTAATGAAAGTGCCCTGCGTAAAATACGATGGAGAAATAATTTGGGGTGCTACCGCTATGATTCTTTCGGAGTTTTACGATGTAATTAATAATTATAATCAGGAAGCTTAATCGTACCAGGCCCACGAAACACCTAAACGGAAAGTAGCCCGCGGCATTGGGTAGTTTGGAGTTGTCATGTAAGTGCTGCCATCAAGAAAATGTGTACCAAGGTTCATATATTTAAAGAAAACCTTCGTACGTTTCAGGCGCAAGGTGGCATATATATCAATATACGGATAATTGCCATACTCTTTTTCGCTCTGCAGATAAAACAATCCGGTTGCCGGCTCATACGCATCGGCGTAATACTTTGTATTGTAGCGCACATCGCTACCAATTTGCGCAAACATAACCTTCGAGATAATAAACTGGTAATAGGTATTTACAAAAGCCGACCACTCGGGCAAATGCAGATAGCGCTCTTCCGAAGCCTTCTGCCACAAAATTCGCGTACGGAAATGGAATCGCCGGTAGTTAAAATCCTTGTCGGCATACACCGACATTACCAATATTTCATTTGCCGTTTGATCCGGAATAGCTTCCTCGTTATTATACAGAAAATTATTGATAACAGCGTAGTTAGCTGCCAATTCGAGTTTGCGTTGTGGTGCCCTGAATTTTGCTCCCAACGTTAAACGTTGTTCGGCATCAAAATCGTTGTTCCACCGAAAATGGTTCGAATGGAATGTCTCCTGGAAATAGTCAGGCACCCGGTTCTCGAACGAGCCCGTAAATATCATTGCTGCGGTTGAATCGCCCCAAAATTTAAATGGTTTGGTAATCATTCCGTTTAACTCCAGCTCTCCAGCATTGCGTCCGGTCAGATTTACCTTTCCATCGAAATTCCATAACCAGAAGCTTCCCATTTCCCGGAATATACCGCCACCTACATACAGGTTCGAGTATCTAATATCATAACGTTGGTGCGTTGAATCATTCAACTGAATTCCCGGTGTATTTCCGCGGTAAAGTTCGTGTCCCAGAAAGGCTCTTTTTCCGAAGGTGTATTTGCGATTCGGATTTTCGTACTGTTTTAGCTGAAATACATTACTTACTCTCCGGTATTTAATTTCATCGGTTTTGTAGCCATTGCCGTAGTAAGTATTCTCAAAGAAAACGTTTGAAGAGTCTTCTTCATCCATAAATTTCTGCGAATACCTGTCGTGCTCGAAACTGTACATTATGCCCAGTATTGGCCGGAAAACATCAACGCTGTCTACCGGGTCAAAATCGTATTTTCCAATTCGGTATTCGGCATTGGTATAATAATTAATACTATTGAATTTACTCCGTGTTTCGCTCAGGTTTGTCGGCCAGTATTCAGCTTCTTGTCCCGAAAAGAGTAGTGTATCGCTGGTTAATCCTCCGTTTTCGCTGTTTTGTAATGCGTTGGAGATAAACCCGCCGTACACATTCCACTGGTCGCGGTTATAACTTGTATTTAGC